>JAFVEE010000146.1 GCA_017478085.1 Prevotella sp.
TACGCTGCTCAACATTCTGGGCCTGCTCGACAACCCTACCAACGGCCATTACTGGCTCGACGGTCAGGAGGTGGGACAGCTGAAGGAGAGCCAGCGCACCCGGGTGAGAAAAGGCGAGATCGGCTTAGTGTTTCAGAGATTGAACCTGATCGAAGAGCTCAACGTCTTTGAGAACGTGGAGCTGCCCCTGGTCTATCTGGGCGTGCCCAAGAAGGAGCGCAAGGAGCGCGTGGAAGAAATCCTGCGGCGTATGGCCATCAGCCACCGTGCCCACCACTTCCCGCAGCAGCTGTCGGGCGGTCAGCAGCAGCGCGTGGCCATTGCGCGGGCCGTGGTGTGCAGGCCGAAACTCATCCTGGCCGACGAGCCTACGGGCAATCTCGACTCGAAGAATGGCATGGAAGTGATGCGGACGCTCACGCAGCTGAACGACGATGGCACCACCGTGCTGATGGTGACCCACTCGCAGCGCGATGCCGGCTATGCCCAGCGCGTCATCAATATGCTCGACGGGCAGATTGTTGACACAACCGAGCTGTAAGCCACGCCGTGCGTCTTTGCATCGAGAAAAGAGCAGCTTACATCAATTTTTTTTGCTTTTGCTTGCTTAGACTATGAATTATTTGTAACTTTGCACAAATTATTGTGTAGAGAATATGTTGTTCGAACTGAACGAGGTGCTGCTGCAGGGCGAGCCACGCACGCTGTCGATGATGGCCAAAGAAGGCCAGCTGACCTGCCTGACGGGCGACGACCCTGCGCGGCTGACGCGATGGCTGCTGGCTATGCTGGGCTTTGTGCCCGTGGTGCATGGCTTCATCTGCATCGATGGCGAACCGCTCACGGTTGCTACGGCCCCGGTGTTCCGGGGACTGATGGCCTACGCGCCCAGCCGGCTGAAGGCCGGGGGCGAGGTGAAGACCTACGAGCCGCCATCGGTGCAGGATGTTTTTAACCTGAAGGCCAATCGCGAGCGCCCCATCAGCAACGGCATCCTAAGCGAGGAGATGAGAAGGGTAGGGGCCTCGGTAGGCAAGGAACAGGCCCAGCTACTGGCCGTGGCCGGACTGCTGGGCAAGCCCATCCTGCTGGCCGACAACCCGCCCGTTGAGGCACTGGCCTACCTGCAACGGCTCTTGCAACAAGGAACTATCGTGATTGCTACCAGCAAGGATGGCAGGCTGCTGGCCGAAGCAAGTCAGGTGGTTGAGGTGTAACCAGAAACAGAATGCAAAGAGAGAGATGATACAACTGACCGATATTTCTTGGTGGGGCGTGGCCCTGATGGTGGTGCTGCTGGGAGCAGCACTGGCAGTATATGTGGTGACCGACCGGCGGCTCGTCAGCAGGGCCGTGAAGGTCCTGGGCATAGCCTCGGCACAATTGTTTGTGGTGGCCGCATACGTGTGGGGACTCTTCAAGCTGAACAGCACATGGGCCATCCTGCTATGGCTGGTTTCTGCCGTTGTGTTCGCGGCGGTCTGGATGGTGGGCCAGCTGCGCCTGTCGCTGCGCAAGCTTCTGTTGCCCGTGGTGATGGCTCTGTTGGTGGGCGTTGGGCTGATGAGTGGTCTGCTGTTGCTCTGCCTGCGTGCCGATGCCTTGCCCTCAGGGCGCGTGCTGCTGCCCGTGGCGGCGGTGCTGCTGTGCCAGTTGGCTGGCTCGGTACAACGGGGCCTGCAGACCTACGTGGGCAGTCTCTCTCACACGCGCGAACATTATCAATATCTGCTGGCCAGTGGGGCCACCCACTTCGAGGCCGTGATGCCCAGCGTGCGCCGCGCGCTGCGTGCTGCGGCCCTGGCCCAGCTGCGGCCCTTGCTGGCAGGCGTGCCCCTGCTGCCTTCGCTCTTGTTCTGCGGCTTGCTGCTGGGTGGCACTGGCCCCGTGGTGGCCGCCATCGTGGTGCTGCTGCTCGTGCTGGCCTCGTTCTCGGCCAGTGTCGGTGCTATGATTATCGTGCTCTTGCTGGCCGACCGCACTCTTTTCGACCAGCAACGGCAGTTCTCACTCTAACGTTTCCTGTGACCTATGCAGATTGAACCCATTGCCCATTTCCGCTCGCCGCTCACGTCGAAGTTCGGCATCCCCCGTCAGGGGGGACTGGCCCAGTCGCTCGAGGGGCTCATCGTGTTCGAGCCGCCCTATCGCCATGCCGAGGCCGTGAGGGGGCTTGAGGAGTTCAGCCACCTGTGGATTATCTGGGAGTTCTCGGCCAACAGGCACGCCGCCACGGGGCTCACCGTGCGCCCGCCGCGTCTGGGGGGCAACCAGCGGGTGGGGGTCTTTGCCTCGCGCTCGCCCTTCCGTCCGAACGGGCTGGGCCTTACGTGCGCCTATATAAATAAGGTGGAGATCGACGAGCACTTAGGACCGGTCATCCTTGTAGGCGGGGCCGACCTGATGGACGGCACGCCCATCTACGACCTGAAGCCCTACGTGCGCTATGCCGACTGCCACCCCGACGCGCGTAGCGGCTTTGTCGACGATAACGAGTGGCAGCCGCTGCCGGTAGAGATTCCCGAAGCGCTTTCGGCCCAGTTCAGTGAGCGTGAGCTGAAAGCCCTGCGCGAGGTGCTGGCCTTAGATCCCCGTCCGCGCTATCAAGAAGATCCCGACCGCACGTATGGAATGCCATTCGCGGGTCGGGACGTAAGGTTCCGTGTGGGGGCAGACGGCTGTCTGCGCGTGGTCAGCGTGCAAAGCTAATAATCACTTCATTGTAGCCCATGGTGTGCATCAGCTTGCGCACCTGTTCCTCGGCGTTGGCCTCAGCCGTCTTCAGGTTCTGGGGCGTCAGGGCGTGTGCCCGCATCAGCCGTTCAGCCCTGCGGTACATAGCCTCGCGGTCGGCTGCGCTCCAGCGGCCCGCCTCGAAGAACGAGCGCGTGCGGGCCTCGTCGATGAAGTGCTGGTCGAGCAGTCCTACGGGCGGCAGCGTCAGGAAGATGGTGTCCTGCCTCACCACCACCCACTCGTCCTTCAGCTGCTGCAGGTCTATGCCCAGGCGCAGCGTGCCGTAGTAGATGTGGGCCAGGTGGTCGTCGGAGAACAGGCGCCGCCGGGTGGTGTCAACCAGTTCCTCGTCGGTAATGGCCAGGAACTCCCACTGGCCAATGTCGCGTATGGACTGAATTTGCTGCGGGCTGAAGTCTATGCGGTTGCCGTGCTCAATGGCGGCTGGCTCGAACGGTTGGCGCCACAGCCACCAGATGCCCCCGCCCAGCAGCAGGATGACGGCAAGGATGGCGATGCTTTTCAGCGTCTTAATGGTGGGGTTGATGCTCATTTCTCCAGTGCGTTTTGGTCAAGAAGTAGTTGCAGGTTGTTGGGATTGAAGCTGTCGGGAAACACGATGGTCACGTCCTGTTCGCGATAGCCCATTTGCTCAATGAGGGGTATGAGCAGGCGGGCGGCACTCTGCCGGGCTTGGTCTATGATGCCCAGCTGGGGTATGCTCTGCACGATGGCCTCGCGGCCCTGCTGCTCGAAGTCGAGCAGCTCCTTGTCGCTGAAGTGGGCGCGCGTCAGGGCCACGTATTCGCGAATGTGCTCCTGGTCGATCTTCGACGAGGTGAGCTCTACGTGCGGGTTGGGCAGTGTGATGGTGATCCGGCCGTCGGCAGTGCGCACGATGTCGTTCTCCGACAGTTGGCCCATGTCGATGTAGGCCTTCAGCGTGGCCTCCATGGGTATGGCCACCTTGCGGTCGCCAAGGGGCAGGCCAAAGTTGTAGTTCTGGCCGAAGGCCGAGCCTTTGAGCCGCACCACATCGTCGTAGGTCACGATCTTGCGCACCTTATATTCAGTGGTGTAAAGCCGCGAGCACTTCTGTATCTGCATCACGAGCATGGGAATGGTGTCTTGTTGGGACTGGGCTTCAGGCTCAGGGCCGTTGCAGTGGGTGCATCCCGCCGTCAGCAGCGCCAGGGGCGCGAGTGCCAGAAATGCATAAATATGAAGTCTTTGTGTCATTTTGGGGCGTTTGTTTCTGCAAAAGTACGAAAAAAATGCTATTCCAATGAAAAAACTTGAATTTTTTTTGATTCCCGATTAAACTTTCCCCCACAAAGCGCGTCATAATATCAGTTGCAACTAAAAAAGAGTAACGAAACAAGAATTAATGACTAAAAAAGTATTTGATATGAAAAAGATAGTATTGGCCATCGCAGCCGCTCTGACAATGAGCCTGAGCGCTATGGCACAGGATGCAGAACAAGCACAGAAGGGCGAGCGCAAGCAGTTCAACCAGACCGAGATGATACAGAACCGCACCAAGCAGACGGTAGAGAAGTACGGTCTGAACGAAGAGCAAGCCGCCAAGCTGCTGGAGCTGAACACCAAGTATGCCGACAAGATGGGCCCACGTGGCGGTGGTCCTCGCGGAATGATGGGAAGAGGCGGAGCAGCCAGGCAGGGCGACAGGCCCCAGCGACAGCCTACTGACAGCCTGCAGCGCCAGGGACGCAGGGGCATGTTCGGTGGCAATCCTGAAGAGATGCGCAAGAACTTCGAGGCCTACGATGCCGAACTGAAGACCATACTCACTTCAGAGCAGTATGAGGCCTATCAGGCTGACCAGAAGAAGCAGATGGAGCGCCGCGGACAGCGCAACGGACAGAGACCCCAACGCAAGAACAACGATAATAATTAGGAAAGAAAAGAGAGAAAAGATTTTTCATAGTGATTTAGGTTAACATAGTGTTTTTGAAAAGGCAAGCGTGCCTACGATCCTTAATGGGGATTAAATTTTTATCGGAAAAGACTAGTATTTATGGATATTCAGGAGGGCGTGTCAGAAATGATGCGTCCTCTCTTGGTTCTTAATGTATCGTGCCCTTCTGCTTCTCAGCCTTGCGCCTTGCCTTCTGTCGCTTCTTAAATTCCGAGAGGGCCAGGCTGCCGCCAGAGAAGCCCTTTTGCTTCGACATCCGGAAGGCCTCTTCGGCCTGCTTGTATTCGCCTAACTGCTCATAGCCGGTGCCTATGTAGAAGTACAGGTCGGGGGCATCGAAGCCCGTCATCAGTGCGCTGTCACCCTTCATCACCGTGGTCTCCCATTCCTTTCGGTTGAAGGCCCCGTAGGTGTCAGAGTAGTATTGCGCAAACTCACGTCGCTTCTGCAGCGAGTCTTCCACCGACTCGAAGCGTGGCTTCTCCCGCTTCTTCCCCCACATATTGTCCTTCGCCCACAGGCCGTAGTGCCCCCTGTCGCCATCAGGATCCTTCGATACATTGCGGGCATCCGACCTGATTTGCTGTATGTAGCCGTCTTGGGCTGCGATGGTGCCAGTCACTAAGGTGGCAAGAACACCCATCATCCATAATCTCTTCTTCATTTCATTCACAAATTTGCGGCAAAGATACAATGATTTTCCTAAAAAGCAATCAATAATCTGTTAATTATTTGTTCCTTAGAAAAAAATAGTGTACCTTTGTAGCCAATACAAGAAAACTAAAACTACAACAAATATGAAGAAGATTACTTTCTGGGGGGCTACCCTCGCATTGTGTGCTTTCTCCGCTCTGCCCACTATGGCCGACGAGAAAACACCCGCATTCCCTGGTGCTGAAGGCTTTGGACGTTATGTGACAGGCGGTCGCGGCGGCAAGGTGTATCACGTGACTAACCTGAATGACTCGGGCGAAGGCTCGCTGCGCTGGGCCTTGGGCCAGAGCGGCAAGAAGACCATCGTCTTCGACGTGAGTGGTACCATTCACTTGGAGTCGGCCCTGAATATCACGGGCAATACCACCCTTGCCGGACAGACAGCTCCCGGCGATGGTATCTGCGTGGCCGACTATCCTTGCGCCATCAAGGGCAACAACGTCATCGTGCGCTATATGCGCTTCCGTCTGGGCAATAAGTATGTGCTGAAGGACGGTGCCGACGGCTGGGACGGCTTCGGTGGCTTCGACCAGCAGGATCTGATGATCGACCACTGCTCCGTGAGCTGGTCTATCGACGAATGCCTCTCGGTGCTGGGCAACAAGAACACCACCGTGCAGTGGTGTCTCGTGGCTCAGAGCCTGGTGAACAGCGGCCACACAAAGGGTGCCCACGGCTACGGCGGCAACTGGGGTGGCTCTGGGGCCTCGTTCCACCACAACCTGATTGCCCACCACGGTTCGCGCACGCCCCGACTGGGTCCGCGTCCTACCACCCAGCTCGACGAGCGTATGGATATGCGCAACAACGTGATCTATAACTTCGGTGGCAATGGCTGCTACGGCGGCGAAGGTATGACCGTGAACATCGTGAACAATTACTACAAGCCCGGCCCCGGCTCGCCCACGGGCAACAAGGGCAAGCGCATTGCCGGTGTGGGGGTGCGCACCAATTCCTATGTCGCCACCTATCCCGCTTACGCTCCCGCCGTTCACCTCTGGGGAAAATACTACGTGACGGGTAACGTGAATCCCACCTATGCCGACGTGACTGCCGACAACTGGACGATCGGTATTATCAATCAGGTTGATGCCTCGGGCTGCGACGGCACCTGGACGCAGGCCACCAAGGACAGCATCAAGCTCACCGAGCCCATGCCCTTCATCCTCACCACGACCCACACTGCCGAGGTGGGCTATCAGCGCGTGCTCAGCTATGTGGGTGCATCGCTCCATCGCGACTCGTTCGACGACCTGATGATCAGCGACACCCGCGATGGAAAGGCTACCTATACGGGCAGCGGACTGAGTAAGGGCTTCGTGAACTCGCAGGACGACAACAAACCCGCCGGGGCTGCTGCCGACTGGAGTGCCTGGCCTACGCTGAACAGCACTGCTGCTCCTACCGATACCGATGGTGATGGTATGCCCGACAGCTGGGAGTCGGCCAATGGTCTGAACCCCAATGATGCCTCTGATGGCACCATCGTGAATGCCGAGGGCTACACCAATCTGGAGGTCTACCTGAACTCGCTTGTTGCCGACATCACTACCGCCCAGTATGCCGATGGCGAGCAGCAGGGCAGCATTGTGGAGGCTGCCGCTCCCTCTGAGTCCACCGAGGTAATCATTGCCCCCGATACCCACAATGGCGACTGGGATTTTGGCAATGGCTATAAGATCAATACCAGCAAGGGCTACTCAGAAGGCCATATCACCAGCGACTTCACGGGCATCAAGCTGTCGCGCAACACCGACTATCCCATCGAAATGCCCGAGGGCATTGCCGTGGTGAGCGTCGATGTGAAGGGCTATAGCAATGGCGACGAAGGCGGTTCCTACGTGGCCACGCTGGGCCCAAACACTTACGGCGAAGAGGAGTACCCGCTCATCTCCCGTTCCCAGCAAGACATTCGCACCTACAATATCGCCCTGGCTCAGCCGGCCACCAGTCCTATGGTGGTGCGCTTTGGCGGTACCAATCAGGTGGTGGCCACGCTCACCCTCCATGTCGTTACGGCCTCTGCAGGTATCAGCCAGTCGCTGAGCGACCGCGTTATTGACAATGCCATCTACACCCTCGATGGCCGCCGCGTGTCGCAGGCCACAGAGAAAGGTGTCTACATTATTAATAAGAAGAAGATCATCGTGAAATGAAAAAGCTAATCTGTTTATCCTTTATCCTTAGTCAAATATCATTTAGCCCCGCAGGGGCGCAATTGCCCTATCAGAACCCCTCGCTGCCCGTGGAGCAGCGGGTCGATGACCTCTTAGGCCGCCTGACTTTGGAGGAGAAAGTGAAGCTGATGATGAACGGTTCGCCTGCCATCGAGCGGTTAGGCATTCCCCAGTTCGACTGGTGGAGCGAGGCCCTTCACGGCGTGGGGCGCAACGGCGTGAGCACCGTGTTCCCCTCGTGCATCGGTATGGCCTGCTCGTTCGACGACGAGTTGCTGGAGCGCATCTACACCGCCGTTTCTGACGAGGCCCGTGCCAAGAACACCCAGCTGCGCCGCGAGGGCAAACAGGTGGGCAAGTATCAGGGCCTGTCGTTCTGGACACCCAACATCAACATCTTCCGCGATCCGCGATGGGGTAGGGGACAGGAGACATACGGCGAGGATCCCTTTATGAACGCCCAGATGGGCCTGCGCGTGGTGCGTGGCCTGCAAGGGGGTGAGGGGCACAAGTACCTGAAGCTGCATGCCTGCGCTAAGCACTATGCCGTGCATAGCGGCCCGGAGAAGACCCGCCACAACTTTAATATAGAAGACCTGCCAGCCCGCGACCTGTGGGAGACCTATCTGCCTGCGTTCAAGACTCTCGTTCAAGAGGGCAACGTGCAGCAGGTGATGTGTGCCTACCAGCGTTTCGAGGGCCAGCCCTGCTGCGGCAGCGACCGCTTGCTGCACCAGATCCTGCGCGATGAGTGGGGCTTCAAGGGGCTGGTGGTCAGCGACTGCGGTGCCATCACCGACTTCTGGGGCAAGAACCGCCACGGCGTGTCGGCCGATGCTCCTGCCGCCGCGGCCAAGGGTGTGCTCAGTGGTACCGACGTGGAGTGCGGTTCCAACTATAAGCGGCTGCCCGATGCCGTGCGTCGTGGCGACATCAGCGAAGAGCAGATCAACGTCAGTGTGCGCCGCCTGCTGAAGGGCCGCTTCGAGCTGGGCGAGTTCGACCCCGACTCCTTGGTCGAGTGGACGAAGATCCCGACTTCGGTCGTTGCCTCCCCCGAGCACAAGGCCCTGGCTCGCCAGATGGGCCGCGAGCAGATGGTGCTGCTGAAGAATAATGGGGTACTGCCTCTAAACGCTAAACTCTTAAATCTAAATTCTAAACTCTTGGTCATGGGCCCCAACGCTGCCGATAGCACGATGCTCTGGGGCATCTACTTCGGTACGCCCAGCCACACCGTCACCCCGCTTGAGGGCATCCGTGCCCGCCTGGGCTACGATGTGCCCTACGTGAAAGGCTGCGAGGTGACCGCGCTCACCGAGAGCGAGAGCCTCTTCGGCCAGCTGGTAGGCCCCGATGGCCAGCCCGGTATGCAAGCCCAGTACTGGAATAACACCGACTTTCAGGGCACGCCCGCTGCCGAGACCCGCTACACGTCGGCCCTGCAGCTCGACAATGGAGGCAATACCGCCTTCGCCCCCGGCGTAGAGCTCACCAACTTTACCACTCGCATGCGCGGCTCGTTTGTGGCCCCGCGCACCGAGACCCTCAACCTGAACTTCATCAACGACGATGGCATGCGCATCATTGTGAATGGCGACACCCTGCACAACCGTTGGCGCAAGGACTGGGCCATTGCCCGAACTACCAAACTGAAGGTGGAGCAAGGTAAACGTTACGACCTGGAACTGAACTACATGCAGATGGAGGACGATGCCACGCTGCGCTTCGATATTGCCCGCGACCGTCAGGTGACCACCGCCGATGTAGTGGCCCGTGCCAAGGATGCAGAGACCATCATCTTCGTGGGTGGCATCTCGCCCAACCTGGAGCGTGAGGAGGCCCGCGTCGATGCTCCCGGCTTCGACGGCGGCGACCGCACCTCCATCGAGCTGCCCCAGGCCCAGCGTCAGCTGCTCAAGGCCCTGCACGAGGCCGGCAAGAAGATCGTGTTCGTGAACTGCAGCGGCTCGTGCGTTGCCCTTACCCCCGAGCTTGAGACCTGCGATGCCATTGTGCAGGCTTGGTATGCCGGCGAGCAGGGTGGCCACGCCCTGGCCGACGTGCTCTTTGGCGACTACAACCCTTCGGGCAAACTCTCCGTCACCTTCTATAAGGACGATTCGCAGCTTCCCCCGTTCGACGAGTATCGCATGGACGGTCGCACCTACCGTTTCTTCCGTGGCGAGCCCCTCTATCCCTTTGGCTACGGCCTGAGCTACACCACCTTCCAGTATGGTAAGCCGTCGTATCGCGACGGTCAGTTGAGCGTCAGCGTGAAGAACACCGGCAGCCGCGAAGGCACTGAGGTGGTGCAGGTGTACCTGCGCCGTCCGGCCGATGCCGACGGCCCCCTGAAGACGCTGCGTGGCTATGCCCGCGTGTCGCTGCAGCCCGGCGAGACCCGCGAGGTTACCATCTCCATGCCCCGCGACCGCTTCGAGTGGTGGGATGCCCAGACCAATACCATGCGCGTGCTGTCCGGCACCTACCAGTTGCTGGTGGGCTCGTCGAGTGCCGACAAGGATTTGCAGACCCTTACGGTAAGCTATTGAGCGTTTGGTTAACATCAAATTTATGCATAATTAATGGTTTTTCTGCTAAAAAGTTCGCTCATATCGAAAAGTTTTTGTAGTTTTGCACGTCGAAAGAGAAAATAAGACGAAGCGATGAAGCTTATCATTATGACCAAGCCCACGTTTTTCGTGGAAGAAGACAAAATCCTCACCACTCTTTTCGAGGAGGGAATGGACTGCCTGCACCTGTACAAGCCAGGCTCCGAACCCATCTACGCTGAGCGCCTGCTCACCCTTCTTCCTGAAGACTACCATAAGCGCATCGTGGTTCACGACCATTTCTACCTGCGGGGTGAGTATGGCCTGCGGGGCATACACCTGAACCTGCCCACCGACCAGCCGCCCATAGGCTATCGTGGCCACATCAGTCGCACGTGCCACTCTTTCGACGAGATTCCCACTGCCCGCAAGCATTCCGACTATGTGTTCCTGTCCACCGTCTTCGATGGACAGGGCTTTACGTCGTTTGCCGCCTCCAATCCCCATGCTGGTCGTGTGTTCAGCTACGACGAGCTGGCCGATGCCCGCCGTCAGGGGCTCATCGACCGCCACGTCTATGCCCTGGGCGGCGTGTCGCTCGACAACATACGCATCTGTCGCGACCTGGGCTTTGGCGGCGTGGTGGTGTGCGGCGACCTGTGGAATCGCTTCGACATTCATCGCGAGCTGGACTACAAGGAGCTCATAGCCCACTTCCAGAAGCTGCGCAAGGCGGTGGGTTGATGGTTAGCAGATAATTGTAAATGTAAAAATATAAATACATTCGATGAGTACACAAAGTTCATACATGGTATTCTCGGGCACTGCCACGAGATACCTGGCTGAGAGAATCTGTCAGAGCCTGGGATGCCCCTTAGGCAAGATGGTGATGACGAAGTTCAGTGATGGCGAGTTTGCCGTGAGCTACGAGGAGAGCATCCGTGGCCGCGACATCTTCCTGGTGCAGAGCACCTTCCCCACCAGCGACAACCTGATGGAGCTGTTGCTTATGATCGATGCCGCCAAGCGTGCCTCGGCCCGCACTATCAATGCCGTGATTCCCTACTTTGGCTGGGCCCGTCAGGACCGCAAGGACAAGCCCCGCGTCAGCATTGGTGCCAAGCTGGTGGCCGACCTGCTCAGCGTGGCAGGCGTGAACCGCGTCATCACCATGGACCTGCATGCCGACCAGATTCAGGGCTTCTTCGATGTTCCCGTAGACCATCTCTATGCCTCGGGCGTCATCCTGCCCTACCTGCAGAGCCTGAAGCTCGAAGACCTGGTCATCGCCTCGCCCGACGTAGGCGGCTCCAAGCGCGCCAACACCTACGCCAAGTACCTGGGCTGTCCGCTGGTGCTGTGTAACAAGACCCGTGCCCGTGCCAATGTGGTGGCCGAGATGCAGATCATAGGCGATGTGGAAGGCAAGAACGTGGTCATCATCGACGATATGGTCGATACCGCCGGTACCATCACCAAGGCCGCCGACCTGATGATGGCCTCGGGTGCCAAGAGCGTTCGCGCCTGTGCCAGCCACTGCGTGATGAGTGGCCCTGCCAGCGACCGCGTGCAGGAGTCGGCCCTTACCGAGATTGTCTTCACCGACTCTATCCCCTACACCCAGCGTTGTGCCAAGGTTAAGCAGATCAGCGTGGCCGATATGTTTGCCGAGACCATCCGCCGCGTCATTGCCAACGAGAGCATCAGCGACCAGTACCTGGTTTAACGAATAGTGAATAGCTTTTCCCGCTTATGAAGAAGAATCTCCTTGCTTTTTTACTGCTGGCCGTGGCCCTGGTGGGCTGCCAGCAGAACGGATACAAGATTAAGGGCACGGCCGAGGGCTTCGCCGATGGCGACACGCTGCTGCTCATCACCGACTTTGCTACGGGCACGCCCAGCGACACGCTTATCGTGAACAACGGCCGCTTTGAGCACAGCGGACAGGTAGACTCTGTCGACATCTGCGCCATCTATAGTCTGGCCAATCCCGAGGCAGGCACCGACTTCCTGCTCGAGCCTGGCACCATCACCATCAGCCTGAGCCAGGAGCCCGGCATGAGCCGTGTGGGTGGCACCAAGGCCAACGAGGGGTGGCAGCAGCTCAACGATATGGTGGCTGGCTATGGCGAGCGCATGCAGCAGCTCACCAACCAGGCCCTTTCTGCCGAACCCGACACTGACGCCCAGGTGGCCCTCTACGAGCAGATGGCACGCATGGAGTACGAGATGGGCCAGAAAGTGGTCGAGATAGCCGAGAAGAACCTGGACAACGAGCTGGGCTACTTCCTGGTGTTGAACTATATGAACGATGCCGCCCTGCCCGCCGAAAAGCGTCTGGAGCTTATGGACCGGCTGCCCGCCAGCAGTCAGCAGCGCGGAGCCCTCAAGCAGCTGCGCAGCGAGATGCAGCAGGTGCAGGACAGCCCCGGCGAGGGCATGCCCTTTGGCGACTATACCCTGTCAACGCCCAGCGGCGACCAGCTGCGCCTGCTCGACGAGGTGGCCCGCCATCGCTTCACCATCATCGACTTCTGGGCCTCGTGGTGCGGCCCCTGCATGCGTGAGATTCCCCACCTGAAGCAGCTCTACGCCGAGTATAGCCCGAAGGGGTTCGGCATCATCGGCATTTCGCTCGACGAGGATCGCGATGCCTGGGTGAAGGCCGTCACCAGTGAGAAGCTGCAGTGGCCCCAGGTGAGCGACCTGAAGGGCTGGAAGTGCGAGCCCGCCCGCGCACTGGGCGTTGAGGCCATTCCCTGCTTCTATGTGCTCGACGAGAATGGCACTATCCTTGCCGAAAAACTGGATGGCAGTCAACTTGAACAATTCCTCATACTGACCATGAGCAAGATTGCACCATGAACCTCATAAAGACTTATTTTCCACATTTATCGGGGCAGCAAACTGAGCAGTTTGCTGCCCTCGATGCGCTCTATCACGAGTGGAATCAGAAGATCAACGTCATTTCGCGCCGCGACATCGACAATCTTTATCTCCACCATGTGCTTCATTCCTTAGCCATCGGCCGCGCCATCCAGTTCCGGCCTGGCACGCGCATCCTCGACTTCGGCACGGGTGGCGGCTTCCCCGGCATCCCTCTGGCCATCCTCTTCCCCGAGTGCCAGTTCACGCTGATCGACGGCACGGGCAAGAAAATACGTGTGGCTCAGGAGGTGTGCAGCGCCATCGGCTTGCAGAACTGCCAGCCTGTGCATCGTCGTGGCGAGGACGAGAAGGGTAAGTATCATTTTGTGGTCAGCCGGGCCGTGATGCCGCTGCCCGATCTGGTCAAGATTGTGCGCAAGAACATCGCCCAGGACCAGCAGAACGCCCTGCCCAACGGCATTCTCTGTCTGAAGGGCGGCGACCTGCAGGCAGAGCTGCGCCCCTATAGCCGCATCGTGCAGCAGACCGAGCTCACCGAGTGGTTTGCCGACGAGTGGTTCAAAGAGAAATATTGCATCTATCTTCCTTTATGATCATCCTCAAGACTTTCCGTTTCAATATGCTGCAAGAGAACACCTACGTTCTCCATTGTCCCAGCAGCCTGCAGGCCGTCGTCATCGACTGCGGCGCGTGTTATCCCGAAGAGCGCCAGGCCATTGTGGCCTACCTGCGCGACCATCACTTGCAGCTGGTCCATGTGCTCTGTACCCACGGCCACCTGGATCACCTCTTTGGCAACGACACGCTTCAGGCCGAGTTTGGCCTGAAGCCCGAGGTGCACGCTGCCGATGAGTTCCTGGCCACCGACCTGGTGGGACAGGCCCGCGACATGTTCGGCATCGACTATCCCTTCCCCACGCCCCCGCTGGGCCGTCTGCTCAGCGATGGCGACATGATTACCTTCGGCGACAACCAGTTGCGTGTGCTCCACACCCCAGGTCATTCCCCCGGTGGCGTCACCTTCTATTGTGCCGAAGAGCGTATGGCCTTCACTGGTGACACCCTGTTCCGTATGAGCGTAGGCCGCACCGATCTGGCCCAGGGCTCGTGGACCCAGCTCATGACCAGCCTCCACGATGTCCTTGCCCAGTTGCCCCCCGACACCGTCGTCTATCCCGGTCACGGCTCCCCAACCACCATTGGCGATGAGCTTAGGGTGAACCCGTATATGAAATGATAAAACAAGATAAGAAATGAAAAAAGTATTAATGCTACCTCTCCTCTTCGCAGCTGTGACTGCGGAGAGTCAAACTGTCATTCTTGAAGAATCACTAATTGATAAGAATTTGAGTGAGAATTTCAAAAAGATCGTGAGTCCTTCTGGATACCAAAACTGGATATTTGATAATTGTTGGACTGTAAATAGTTATGTTCAGGTTTCCTCGTCTTCAGGGTGGGGAGCTTTAATAACAAGAAAGCTTAGCAATTTGGATAAAATAGCCATTCTTAGTTTTGATGTGTTAGGCGTAGAGACAAATCAAGTTATAGGCGCATTTGCTGTAAATGGAGAGCAGGAAGAAACTGTTGTGTCAAAAACAATCTCTGCTCCTGATAAATGGAATAGTTGCAGTGCTGTTGTAAGGAATGGTTCAGACGATACCCGTATAAAATTTGCTCCTATAAGTAATGGGGAAAATGGGTATTGTAAGTTTCAGGTAAGAAACATTCTTGTTAAGAACCTTGATGGGTGTCTGTATTATGAAACATTTGATAAGTATGAGGGAAAAGGCGGTGGAGATGAAACCTTCACTGACCTTAGCGTACTCTACAATACTACTTCAGCCAATTGTGATAACCCTGCAACCACCTTTAGTGGTAGTTTGAAGAGTGGAGCCAATTGTATATACTTCAGCTCATCTAAAAACTCCAGCATTTATACCACAGCTTTAGTTCCTCAGCCAGAGAGTGGCAGGGACGTTGTCCTGTCGTTTCGCATTGCAGGGTCGAAAGATGAGGCTAATGTCACTGTGCAGCATAATGGAATGACTTTACTGAACCAGCAGGCTGCACAAAATGGGCAGTGGACGGAGATGATGATCCCTATCACGAACTTTGATTTTTCCAAGCCTATAGCGATAAGTGGTAATTATGTCTATCTGGATGATGTGATGGTTTCTGCTATGCCAGCAATCCGCTTGGATGAGTCGATAGAGAATGGCTCTGTGATAGATGCAAATAGTGAGAAATATGTTAATGTTTCCCTTACCCGCACACTGAAAGCTGACATTTGGAACACGATGTGTGTGCCGTTCGAGATGTCTCGAACAGCGTTGCAGAATGCAGGTAGTGGCGTTTATACGATAGAGATGAGGCGGCTTAGGGACGTTACTAATGGCGTGTTTGAATTTTTTACTGATAATACAATTCCAGCAGGCGAGCCATTTCTTGTCAAAACAGACCGCGAATTTGCCAACCCCACGTTCAAAGGCGTGAAGATTGAGGTGACAGAACCACAAGCAGTGGGTAGCAATGGTTACTTCCTTCAGGGAATCTTCAGCCCAACCGAGCTGAAGACGGACGGTACGAACCTTTTCCTGGGCACCGACGGCTACCTGTATGCCCCCGCCGAGGGAAGCAACACGATGAATGGCATGAGGGCCTACTTGGTAACCCCAGGTGGCACGAGTGGCTCAGTCCGCGTGCGACTGGTGGACGACGATGACCAGTTGGCGGGCATCAGCACCGTTCCTACGGCTGGCCGTCGCGATGCTACCATCTACACCCTTTCGGGTCAGGCTTTAGGTACGAACCCCAACACCTTGCCCCAAGGCATTTATGTGAAGGGAAACAAGAAAGTCTTTATTAAATAAGAACTAAAATCTTTATTAAATAAGAATCATGAAACAGAAGTA
>JAFVEE010000017.1 GCA_017478085.1 Prevotella sp.
CAAAAGCGCACCTACCGTCTTGATGCTTTTGCCCTTACAGGGCGTAGGCTGCGCACCACATTTACCCAGGGCGATGCCCTGGGCTGGGGGCTTTCTGGCCTTTCAGGCCGTCTTTGCGGAGCTTGCGAAAGTTGAATAAAATAAAATAATGCAAGTAGCAATCGTAAAATACAATGCGGGCAACATCTACTCAGTGGTGAACGCCCTGCACCGGCTGGGCGTAGAGCCCTTGCTGACCGACGATGCCGAGGCGCTGCGGCGGGCCGACCGCGTGATCTTCCCCGGACAGGGCGAGGCACGCGGGGCGATGGACTATCTGCGGGCTCGCGGGCTCGACGAGGTCATACGCTCGCTCACGCAGCCCGTGCTCGGCATCTGCATTGGCCAGCAGCTGCTGTGCCGCCATTCCGAGGAGGGCGACACCCAGTGCATAGGCATCTTCGACGTCGACGTGAAGCGTTTCCAGCCCACACGCCACGAGGACAAAGTGCCCTGCATGGGGTGGAACAAGCTGAGCCTACCCCCAACCCCTCCCAAAGGGAGGGGATTTGAGAACGTTCTGTTCCGTGGACTCTTTGACACCAAGCCCTCCTCCCCTGGGGAGGAGATGGAGGTGGGCCAGCCCTATGTTTACTTTGTGCACAGTTACTATGTTCCCCTCTGCGAGCACACCATTGCCACGGCAGACTATGTGCAGCCCTACTCGGCAGCCCTGCACAAAGACAACTTCTACACCTGCCAGTTCCACCCCGAGAAGAGCGGTGCGGTGGGCGAGTGCATCATCAAAAACTTTCTGGAGCTATGAAACAGATAGAACTGATACCTGCCATCGACATCATTGACGGCCAGTGCGTGCGCCTGACCAAGGGCGACTACGACCAGAAGACCGTCTACGGCGACCCTCTGGATATGGCCCGCGAGTTTGAACGACTGGGCTACCGCCGTCTGCATATCGTCGACCTGGACGGTGCCAAGTCGCGCCATATTGTCAACGACGCAGTGCTCCGTCGCATCACGGCGGCAACCCGCCTCGTGGTAGACTTCGGCGGCGGCATCAAGACCGACGACGATATGGGCAAGGCCTTCGAGGCTGGGGCACAGATGGTGACCGTAGGCTCGGTGGCCGTCACCCAGCCCGAGTTGTTCGAGCGCTGGCTGCGCAAGTACGGCCCAGAGCGCCTCATCCTGGGGGCCGACGTGAGGAACGGCAAGATCAGCATCAACGGCTGGAAGGAAGACTCTGCCGAAGCCCTGCTGCCTTTCTTGCAGAAATATGTCGGGATGGGCGTGACCAACGTGCTCTGCACCGAGATTTCGAAGGACGGCACCCTAAGCGGGCCCGCCCTGCAACTATATAAAGAGGTGATGGCGGCCTACCCCACCCTGCACCTCATTGCCAGCGGCGGCGTAAGCTCGATGGCCGACATCGAGGCGCTCAGCCTGGCCGGCATTCCAGCCGTGGTCTTTGGCAAGGCCATCTACGAAGGACGAATCAATCTGAAGGAACTATGGGACTGGCACGACGCATAATACCCTGTCTCGACGTGAAAAACGGCGAGACCGTGAAGGGAACCAACTTCGTGAACCTGCGCTCGGCAGGCGACCCCGTGGAGCTGGGCAAGGCCTACAGCCGCATTGGGGCCGACGAGCTGGTGTTCCTCGACATCACCGCATCGTTTGAAGAGCGGAAGACGTTTACCGATATGGTCACCCGCGTGGCCCAGGAAATCAATATTCCCTTCACCGTAGGCGGTGGCATCAACGAGCTTTCTGACGTGGAGCGGCTGCTCTACGCCGGAGCCGACAAGGTGAGCGTGAACAGCGCTGCCCTGCGCCGCCCGCAGCTCATCGAGGAGATTGCCACGCGCTTCGGCTCGCAGGTATGCGTTTGCGCCATCGATGCCCGCAACGATGCCGACGGTTGGAATTGCTACTTGAAGGGAGGCCGCGAGCGAACCGAACGGGGGCTCTTCGAGTGGGCCCACGAAGTTCAGGAGCGCGGAGCGGGCGAGATTCTCTTCACCAGTATGGATCACGACGGCGTGAAGCAAGGCTATGCCTGCGAGGCTCTGGCCCGGCTGGCCGACGAGCTGAGCATACCCATCATAGCCAGCGGCGGGGCTGGAAAGAAAGAACACTTCCGCGATGTGTTCGTCAATGGCCACGCCGATGCCGCCCTGGCTGCCAGCGTGTTCCATTTCGGCGAGATTCCCATACCGGAACTGAAAGAATATTTACACAACGAAGGAATAAACGTAAGACTATGACAACAAATCTGAACATAGACTTTGAGAAGATGGGCGGACTGGTGCCTGCCATCGTTCAGGATGCCGACACGAAGAACGTGCTGATGCTGGGCTACATGAGCCCCGAAGCCTACGAGAAGACCATCAGCACAGGGCTGGTCACCTTCTGGAGCCGCTCTCGCCAGTGCCTCTGGACAAAGGGTGAGACCAGCGGGAACACGCTGCAGCTGGTGAGCATCCAGGTGGATTGCGACAACGACACACTGCTGGTGAAGGCACACCCCAATGGCCCTACCTGCCACACAGGCACCGACACCTGCTGGGGCGAGACCAACGAGGCCAATCCCGTGCTCTTCCTGTCGGAACTACAGGACTTCATTGACCGTCGCAAGCGCGAGATGCCCGAGGGCAGCTACACCACAGCGCTCTTCAAGAACGGCATCAAGCGCGTGGCGCAGAAGGTGGGCGAAGAGGCTCTCGAAGCCGTAATCGAGGCCGTCAACGGCACCGAAGAGAAGCTGAAGTACGAAGCCGCCGATATGCTGTACCACCTCATCGTGCTGCTCACGGCCAAGGATATGCGCATAGAAGACCTAGCCGAGGAGCTGCACCGCCGCCACGACCCTAACTGGGACAGGCAGCGACGCGAGGCCAAGGCCAAGGGCGAGATGGAATAAACGGTAGAACAACGGAGGAAACAACCTATGCTGATAGACTATAAGAACGCCAAGATTATCCAGACCGACGGCGAGGCCATCCTGACTGACGTGAACTTCCACGTAGACGAGGGTGAGTTCGTCTACATCATTGGCCGCGTGGGGTCTGGCAAGAGCTCGCTGCTGAAGACCATCTACAAGGAGCTGGACATAGAAGAAGCCGACGAGGCCACCGTGCTCGATACCGACCTGAAGAGCATCAGGCGCAAGCAGATTCCCGCCCTGCGCAGGCAGATGGGCATTGTGTTCCAGGACTTCCAGCTGCTCAGCAACCGCACCGTCTATAAGAACCTGCGCTTCGTGCTCAGGGCCACGGGCTGGGAAAAGGACAAGGTAGACGCCCGCATCGACGAGGTGCTGACGCTGGTGGGCATGAAAGACAAGATGCTGCGCATGCCCCACGAGCTGTCGGGCGGCGAGCAACAGCGCATTGCCATTGCCCGGGCACTGCTGAACCACCCCAAGCTGATCGTGGCCGACGAGCCTACGGGCAACCTCGACGCCGAGACGGCAGCTGGCATTATGGACTTGCTGCGCGAAATATCGCAGACGGGCACGGCAGTCATCATGTCGACCCACAATATGCCGCTGCTCGACCAGTACCCTGGCATCGTGTACCGCTGCTTCAAGGGGCACCTGGAAGAGGTGACGGGCGACTACAACAAAATGAAAATTGCAGAAGAAGAAGATTGAACATCACTAAAAAAGCAAGAAATATGAAAGTAATGAAATTCGGCGGAACCTCGGTAGGCACTCCGCAACGCATGAAAGAAGTAACAAATCTGGTGACGAAGTCGGGCGAGCCCGTGTTTGTGGTGCTTTCAGCCATGAGCGGAACCACCAACTCGCTGGTTGAGATTTCAGACTATCTCTACAAGAAGAATCCCGACGGTGCCAACGAGGTCATCAACAAGCTGGAGCAGAAGTACCTGCGCCACATTGAAGAGCTCTACTCTACCGACGAGACGCGTACTGCCACACGCGACTTCCTGCGCGAGGAGTTCCAGTTCCTGCGCTCCTTCACCAAAGAGCTTTTCACCAGCTTCGAGGAGAAGAGCATCGTGGCCCAGGGCGAGATGCTGTCGACCAACATGGTGGTGAACTACATGAAGGAGCAGGGCATCAAGGCCGTGCTGCTGAACGCCCTCGACTTCATGCGCACCGACAAGAACGCCGAACCCGATCCCGTCTATATCAAGGAGAAGCTGCACGCCATTATGGAGCAGAACCCCGACCAGCAGGTCTACATTACGCAGGGCTTCATCTGCCGTAATGCCTACGGCGAGATCGACAACCTGCAGCGTGGCGGCAGCGACTATACGGCATCGCTCATCGGAGCAGCCCTGAATGCCGAGGAGATTCAGATCTGGACTGACATCGATGGTATGCACAACAACGACCCGCGCGTGGTTGACAAGACCCAGCCCGTGCACCAGCTGCACTTCGAAGAGGCTGCCGAGCTGGCCTACTTCGGAGCCAAGATCCTTCACCCCACCTGCGTTCAGCCTGCCAAGTATGCCGGCATTCCCGTTCGCCTGCTGAACACGATGGATCCCGATGCCGAGGGTACCACCATCAGCAACGCCACCGAGTATGGCAAGATCAAGGCCGTGGCTGCCAAGGACAATATCATCGCCATCAAGATCAAGTCGAGCCGCATGCTCCTGGCCACGGGCTTCCTGCGCAAGGTGTTCGAAATCTTCGAGAGCTACCAGACACCTATCGACATGGTGTGCACCTCTGAGGTGGGCGTGTCGATGTCTATCGACAACTCGGCCCACCTGGGCGAGATTGTCGACGAGCTGAAGAAGTACGGCACCGTGACCGTCGACACGGGCATGTGCGTCATCTGCGTGGTGGGCGACCTTGACTGGTCGAACATAGGCTTCGAGACCCGCGTCATGGATGCCATGAAGGACATTCCCGTGCGTATGATCAGCTATGGCGGCTCGAACTACAACATCTCGTTCCTCATTCGCGAGGAAGACAAGAAGCGTGCTTTGCAGAGCCTGAGCGACAATCTCTTCAAATAAGAAACTACACAACAACACAAAACACAAAACGGAAGAGTGATATATGAAAGGTAAATTCCCCGTAGACAGGTTCGCGTCGATACAGACGCCCTTCTACTACTACGATATGGAACTGCTGCGCCAAACGCTCAGCGCCATCAACCAGGAGGCAGGCAAGCATGAGGGCTTCGTGGTGCACTACGCCGTGAAGGCCAATGCCAACCCCAAGGTGCTGCAGGCCATCAGGCAGGCTGGCCTGGGGGCCGACTGCGTGAGCGGCGGCGAGATACAGGCCGCCATCAAGGCGGGCTTTCCTGCCAGCAAGGTGGTCTATGCTGGCGTGGGCAAGAGCGATTGGGAGATCAACCTCGGCCTCGACAACGACATTTTCTGCTTCAACGTGGAGAGCGTGCCCGAGCTGGAGGTCATCAACGAGCTTGCCGCCGCACGGGGCAAGACAGCCCGCGTGGCCTTCCGCCTGAATCCCAACGTGGGTGCCCATACCCATGCCAACATCACCACCGGACTGGCCGAGAACAAATTCGGCATTGCCATGCGCGATATGGAGAGCGTCATCGCAAGGGCCGGAGAGCTTCCGAACATCAAGTTCGTGGGTCTGCACTTCCACATCGGGTCGCAGATTCTTGACATGGGCGACTTCCAGGCCCTGTGCAATCGCATCAACGACCTGCAAGACCAACTGGAGCGGCAGCGCATCACGGTTGAGCATATCAACGTGGGCGGCGGCCTTGGCATAGACTATGCACACCCCAACCGCGTGCCCATACCCGACTTCAAGGCTTACTTCGACACCTACGCCCGCCAGCTGAAGCTACGCCCGGGGCAGACGCTCCACTTCGAGCTGGGGCGCGCCGTGGTGGCCCAGTGCGGCACGCTTATCACGCGTACCTTATATATAAAGGAGGGGGCTGTGAAGAAGTTTGCCATCGTCGATGCCGGATTTACCGACCTCATCCGTCCTGCGCTCTATCAGGCTTACCACAAAATCGAGAACATCAGCAGCGATCTGCCGTTGGAGAGCTATGATGTGGTAGGCCCCATCTGCGAGTCGACCGATGTTTTTGCCAAACAGATTGACCTGAACCAGAGCCACCGGGGCGACCTGATGGCCATACGCTCGGCAGGCGCCTACGGCGAGATTATGGCTTCGTGCTATAACTGCCGCCCCCTGCCGAAGGGCTACACGAGTGATGAAATCTAAATAAAATCATGCTCACTGACACACTAACGATTATCATTGGCAGCACACTGCTGCTGCTGGCAATCATCACCCCCTTGCTGAGTGCCTTCTTCCGCAGGCCCCGCATAGAGAGTGCCTATGACAATGGAGAGCGACCGGGCTTCTCCATTGTCATTCCCGTTCACGACAATGCGCCCGAACTGCAACGCAACCTGCCAGCCCTGCTTCAGCAGAACTACGAGGGCGGCAGCTATGAGGTGATTGTCGTTGACGAATCGTCGACCGACGATACGGAAGAAGTGCTGAAACTGCTCAAGCAGGAGTATCAGCACCTCTATTCCACCTACATTCCGGCATCGAGCCATTATCTTAGTCGGCGCAAGCTATCCTTGACGATTGGCGTGAAAGCGGCTAAATATGAGTGGGTTATCTTCACCGAAGCCGACTGCATTCCAGAAGATGACACCTGGCTGGCAACGCTCGCTGCCCACTGCACAGCCGACACCGACGCCGTGTGTGGCTATACGGGCTATGAAGACGATGCCAAGCTGTTCCATCGTTTCGAGTGCCTACAGGCCAATTGTCACCTGCTGGGCCATCCCTATCGCTACGAAGGCAGCAACCTGGCTATCAGGAAGCAGGTGTTCATGCAGAGTAACGGTTTCCTGAAGAACCTGATGTACCTGCGGGGCGAATACGACTTCCTGGTCAACGAATGGGAGCGCGTGTCGGTGATGACCGTCCCCGAAGGGCGCATGCGCCAAGAGTCGCCATCGCATAAGCAGTGGGCCAACAAGCACCTGTATTGGATGGAGACGCGCCGCCACCTGCGCCATACGTTCGTGCCACGGCTGCTATGGTATCTCGACACTGCCTGCCTCCATCTGAACTACCTGCTACAAGTGGCAGTCATGGCCTTTGCTGCTTTCAAGCAAAACTACATCCTGCTGGGAGTAGCCGCTTTCTGCCTGCTACTCACGATGACACTGCGCATCATCTTTGCCAAGCGAGCTGCCCGCGATTTCGGCGAGAAGCTGCCAGCCTTGGCCGTTCCCTTCCTGGAACTGCGCGTTCTGTGGAGCGACCTACGCTTCTGGGTGCGCCATCGACTGGCCGACAAGTACGACTTCATACGAAAATAAGGCATCGCCACGATGAGAATATTGCACATCTATCCGAAGGCAGACAGCCTGTTGGCGCAATACGTCGACCTGCTGTCGAAGGGAATGGCAGCTGAGGCTACCTCGCTTGCCACCGACGACCCTGTGGCCTTCAAGCAGATGTGCCGCGAGCTGAAGCCAGACATCGTTCATCAGCATGGTCAGCTCGACTGGACCATCCCCGCTCATGCACGGCTGGTGGTCACCCCCCATGGCATGGCCCATAGCCGGAATGCCTACACCTATGTGGCAAGGAGCGACTTCGAATATAAGCAACTGGCCGACCTGGGGCTTCTTCGCATTGAGACCATCCGCAACCCGCTCATCACGAAGACCACTACAGCCGAGAAGATGGTGGCACAATACCGACTGGTGTACCAGCAGGTAATGGACTCGAACGTGCTGGAACTGATGGATGCCGACACACTAACAGCCCTGCGCATGCTGCTGAAAGCAGGAATTACGGGCGACTCGCGATGGCTGGGCCCCACCCCCAAACTACCAGAACAGATAGACTGGCGCAAGCTGATCATCTATGTACGATTGGAGGGAGTGGAAGAAACACTCGTCAAAGGCTGTGCGGCCATGAACGTACAACCTCCGACCATTCCACCCGTGAAAAGCTATCTGCCCGACAAGTACACCAAGCCCACCACGGCACATGCCGACGATGTGGTGCAACTGGTGGGCATCATCCAGAAGAGCATGGCCGACGGGCTGTTGCCACTGCTACGCCTGGTAGAGCTCGACCAGCTTCTTCGACGCGACAACATTGAGGATGACCTCTTGCTGAAAGAACTGGAGAAGGAGAAGCTGAAGCCGTTGTTCACCAGTCTGCTGCAGCTACTACAGGAGCAAACGCTGCTCGACGAGGGCTTCATGCCCTGCCAGCCCACCAACAACCACGAGACCAGCAAACTAAGAAACTTACTTAAATCACATCTACTGATATGAAAATTGACGTAACCGAGAATGCCATGTTCGATGAGCGCTATCTGCACCTTCTGTCCCGCTCGTTCCCCACGGTGGCCGATGCTGCCGCCGAAATCATCAACCTGGAGGCCATACTCAATCTGCCCAAAGGCACTGAGCACTTCCTGGCCGACCTGCACGGTGAACACGAGGCTTTCCAGCATGTGCTGAAGAATGCCTCGGGCAACATCAAGCGAAAGGTGGGCGAGATTTTCGGCAATACCATTCGCGAAAGCGAGAAGAAGGAGCTGTGCACCCTGATCTACTATCCGGAGCAGAAGCTGGAACTGATCAAGGCCACAGAACAGGACATTGACGACTGGTACCACATCACCATTCACCAGCTGGTGCGCGTCTGTCGCGACGTTTCTTCCAAATACACCCGCTCCAAGGTGCGCAAGAGTCTGCCCGAGGAGTTTTCCTATATCATCGAGGAACTGCTGCACGAGCGCCCCGACGACCAGGACAAGGCGGCCTATGTAGCAGTGATTGTCGATACCATCATCACCACGGGCCGTGCCGACGATTTCATTGTGGCCATCTGCAACGTCATTCAGCGACTGGCCATCGACCAGCTGCACATTCTGGGCGACATCTACGACCGCGGCCCCGGTGCCCACATCATTATGGACACCCTGCGCCAGTACCACTCATGGGATATTCAGTGGGGCAACCACGACATTCTCTGGATGGGGGCCGCAGCAGGAAACGATGCTTGCATCTGCAACGTGCTGCGCCTGTCACTGCGCTATGCCAACCTTGCCACACTCGAAGAAGGCTACGGCATCAACCTGGTGCCACTGGCCACGTTTGCGCTCGATACTTATGGCGAAGATCCCTGCGAGGAATTTATTCCCAAGTTACTGAAAGGCAACAAGATGGACGAGAAGACCCTGCAACTGACGGCCAAGATGCACAAGGCCATCGCCATCATTCAGTTCAAGACCGAAGCCGCCATCTTCCACCGTCGCCCAGAATGGCTTATGGAAGACCGCTGCTTGCTGGAAAACATCGATTTCACCGAAAAAACGTGTAACATAGAAGGTGTGAAACATTCGATGAAATCGTGCTCTTTCCCCACCGTCGACCCTTCCTGTCCTTCGCGCCTCACGCCCGAGGAAGAGGCACTTATGCAGAAGCTGCACCACTCTTTCCGCGTCAGCGAGAAGCTGCGCAAGCACATTCGCACCATCCTGAGCCACGGCTGCATGTACAACGTATGCAACCAGAACCTGCTCTTCCACGCCTCCATCCCCCTTAACGAGGACGGTACACTGAAACAAGTGAACATCCTGGGCAAGGACTATCAAGGCAGGGACTTGATGGAATATACGGGACAGCTCATACGCGCTGCCTTCCAGAACGACACGCCTGATGAGCTGAAGGCCTTTGCCAAGGACTACTTCCTCTATCTGTGGTGCGGCAAGGACTCGCCGCTGTTCGACAAGTCAAAGATGGCCACCTTCGAGCGCTACTTCCTCGTTGACAAAGAGACCTACCATGAGGAGAAGGGCAATTACTTCAAACTGCGCGATTCTTCCGAAGTGTGCGACCGCATACTCGATGCCTTCGGCGTAAAGGGCGAGGCTCGTCACATCATTAATGGTCACGTGCCGGTGCATGCCTCGAAGGGCGAAAATCCCATCAAGGCCGGCGGACGACTGATGGTGATTGATGGCGGCTTCTCTGAAGCCTACCACAGCGAAACGGGCATAGCCGGCTACACGCTGGTGTACCACAGCCGCGGATTCCAACTGGTGCAACACGAACCGTTCACCAGTGCACAGGATGCCGTGGTGCGCGGCACCGACATCAAGTCAACGACCCAGATTGTCGAAATGTCGACCCACCGCATGCTGGTGGCCGACACCGACAAGGGCGTGGAGCTACGCTCGCAGATAGCCGACCTGAAAAACCTACTTTATGCCTACAGGCATGGCATGATCAAGGAGAAACGCGTATGAACCAGGAAGAACTGAGAGACAAGCGCATAGCCGTGCTCCTGTCGGGCGGCGTAGATAGCAGCGTGGTGGTCTGCGAACTGGCCCGCCTGGGCCTGCACCCCGACTGCTTCTACATCAAGATAGGTCCTGAAGAGGAAGAACAATGGGACTGCACCAGCGAAGAAGACCTGGAGATGGCCACAGCCGTGGCACGCAAGTACGGTTGCAGTCTGGAGGTAGTTGACTGCCACCAGGAATACTGGAGCCAGGTGACCCGCTACACGATGGAGAAGGTGAAGGCGGGGCTGACGCCCAACCCCGATGTGATGTGCAACCAGCTCATTAAGTTCGGTGCCTTCCATCAGAAGCGCGGACACGACTACGACCTCATTGCTACTGGCCACTATGCCCAGACCGAACTTGATGAGCAAGGCCGTAAATGGCTGACTACCAGCCCCGATCCCGTGAAAGACCAAACCGATTTCCTGGCCCAGATACACAACTGGCAACTGCAGAAGGCCCTCTTCCCCATTGGCCACTACATGAAAGACGAAGTGCGCCGCCTGGCCGAACAAGAGCATCTGGTAAACGCCCGGCGCAAAGACTCGCAGGGCATCTGCTTCCTGGGCAAAATCAACTATTCGGAATATCTGCGCCGCTACTTGGGCGAGCAGCCCGGCAACGTTGTCGAGCTGGAATCGGGGCGCATCATCGGTCAGCACCGTGGACACTGGTTCCACACCATTGGCCAGCGCAAAGGCATGGGCCTGGGCGGCGGGCCTTGGTTCGTGGTGAAGAAAGACGTGGAGCAGAACATCATCTACGTGAGCCACGGCTACGACCCGGCTACGGCCTACAAGCAGCACTTCGCCATTCGCGACTTCCACTTCCTCACCGTCGACGAACTGCCCACCCGCATCACCTTCAAGATACGGCACACCCCCGACTATCTTCCTGCTACGCTGGAAGCCACGGCCCAGGGCCACATGGTTCATGCCGATGCCCCCATACACGGCGTTGCTCCGGGGCAGTTCTGCGTGGTTTACGACGAGAAGCATCACCGGTGCTACGGCTCTGCCGAGATAGCACCTTAATTTTCTTTTATTTCCAAACTTTATGTACAAACCAATTTTCCAGAAGCGCGAGGTACTCGTCTTCCGCCAGTTTCAGCGGAAGAGCTACTCGCTCTTTGCCTGCCTGGGACGCGAGGTCGTGATCTCCGTGCTGAGCGTGGCCACGCTTTCTTCGTCGAAAGCGGCCAGCATCAGCGACGAGACATGGCGCGTCGATTCTACCAAGGCAACCAAAGAGGTATGGCTGGGCGACGTAGGCGTCACCGGCTCGCGCGCACCCCTGGCCCAGAGCCAGGCGGCGAGAATGGTAACTGTACTGACGCGCGACGATATTCAGGCGGCGCCAGTACAAAGTGTTAACGATTTGCTGAAGTATGCCGTGGGCGTCGACGTGCGCCAACGGGGAGCCTTGGGCTCGCAGGCCGACATCTCCATTCGCGGAGGCACACAGGAGCAAATCACCGTACTGCTCAATGGCATTAACATTTGCGATCCGCAGACAGGCCACAACGTGATGGACCTGCCCGTAGACCTGAGCGAGATTGTGCGCATAGAGGTGCTCGAAGGCCCGGCCGGCCGCACCTACGGCACATCATCGCTGGTGGGAGCCGTGAACATCGTAACGCACCCTGCCCGCGAAAGCAGTGCCGACGTGACCTTAGAAGGAGGCTCGTATGGCACACTCAAGGTGAGCGGGCGTGCCAACAAGAAGAGCGGCGCGTGGAATAACCAGCTGAGTGGCAGCTATATGCGCAGCGATGGCTACAGCCGTTCTCAGGCTGGTGGGCTGAACACCGACTACAGCGGCTCGAAGGCTTTCTACCAAGGCGAGTACAACGATGAGTGGGTGCACCTGTCATGGCATGCGGGCATAGCCGACAAGGGCTGGGGCAGCAGCACGTTCTACGCCTCGCCCAAGTGGCAGGCCGACGACCAGTACGAGCACACCACCAAGCTCTACACCGCCGTGCAGGCCGAGACAAAACAGGGACGGCTGCACTTCCGCCCCAGTATCTACTGGAACCAGAACCGCGACCGCTATGAGGGCTATCGCGGACAGGCTGACAAGATGAAGTACAACTACAATCGGTGCGATGTCTACGGTGCCTGTCTGAACAGCTACTTTGACTGGATCGCAGGCCGCACGGCCTTCGGTGCCGAACTGAGAAACGAAGACTTGGTGAGCGGTAACCTGGGCGAACCGCTCTTCCAGACGCACCACATAGGCGGTACCGACCGCGACTACACCCTGGGGCTGAACCGCACCAACATGTCGGCCCACCTGGAGCACAACGTGCTGCTGGAGCGGCTGACCGTATCGGCAGGCTTCGTGGCCATGAAGAGCACGCAGAGCTCCATGAACTGGCAGCTATACCCGGGCATCGATGCCAGCTACCGTCTGGGCAGCAGGTGGAAGCTCTTTGCCAGCTACAACTCGTCGTTGCGACTGCCATCGTTCACCGAGATGTACTACAAGCTGCAGGGCTATGCCGCCGACCCGCACCTGAAGCCGGAGGAGATGCAAGCCGTAGAGGTGGGCACGCAGTACCAAAGCCCCACGCTGCAGGCCAAGGCCAGCCTGTACCACCACCATGGCCAGAATATGATAGACTGGATTATGGACACGTCGGAGGGTAGCAGTGCCGAGTGGCAAAGCGTGAACCACACCAAGATAAACTCTTACGGTTTGGAAGCCAGCGCAATGGTCGACTTCAGCTTATTGTGGCCCTCACAGCAGGTGCTCAGAAGACTAAGTCTGTCGTACAGCTACATTGACCAGGACAAGGTGGCCGAGGACCACATCGTATCTCAATATGCACTGGAGTATTTGAAGCATAAGCTGTTGGCCAACTTAGACTTACACCTCTACAAGAAGCTGGACTTGGGTCTGCACCTGCGGTGGCAAGACCGCGTGGGAACCTACACCACGTTCCAGAACGAGGTGCGTGAGTACCGCCCCTTCGCCCTGATGGATGCCCGCCTGTCGTGGACGGAGCCGCGCTACTCGCTCTACGCCGAGGCCAACAATGTGTTCGACAACCGCGACTACGTGGACTACGGCAACGTGCCACAGCCAGGCCGCTGGCTGACGTTCGGCCTGCGCTACCATTTCTAACAAACAGAACGAAGCCTTCGTTGTGCATCAACGGAGGCTTCGTTACATAACAACGGAGGCTTCGTTAGCAATCAACGAAGCCTCCGTTTTACATCAATTAGGTATTCGTTCTCTTACAGACCCAAGTCCTTCTTGATGACCTCGATCTTCTCTTCGGCGGCCTTGGTGCAACGCTCGTAGCAGCCGGCGCACTTGAACGAGGGATCCTTGATCTCGGTGTAGAACTTGATCTTGGGCTCGGTGCCGCTGGGGCGCACGCTGATCTTCGTGCCGTCCTCGCAGAACCACTGCAGCACGTTGCTGGTAGTGGGCATGTTCAGCTTCTCCACGCGGCCGTCAGCATACTTGGCCTCGAGCGTCTGGTAGTCCTTCACGAGGCACACCTTCGAGCCGCCCAGCTCCTTCGGCGGGTTGTTGCGGAAGTCCACCATCATCTGCTTGATCTCGTCGGCACCGCTCTTGCCGGGCTTCACCACGTTGATGGTGACCTCCTTCGAGAAGCCATACTCGGCGTAGATGTTCATCAGCAGGTCGTAGAGCGTCATGCCGTTGTCCTTAGCCCAGGCTGCAATCTCGCAGATCAGGCAGATCGAGGCGGGTGAATCCTTGTCCCTTACCTAGTCGAACCTCAGGAAGCCGAAGCTTTCCTCGCCACCGCCTATGTACTTCTGCTTGCCCTCGCTGA
>JAFVEE010000018.1 GCA_017478085.1 Prevotella sp.
CCCGGCTCGTAGAGGGCGAACTGGGCACGATAGGCCGTAACGTCGACAATGCGGTAAATGCTCGTGCCGGCATCGTTGTTCAGGTAGGTGTTGGTCAGGTTCTCGCGTGCGTAGAAATAATAGGTGCCGCCCTCTGCGGCATCCATCGTGAACTCGATGGGGATGACCACGCTCGAGTCGGCTGCCAGCGAGTCGGCTGCCGTGGCCGTGGCCAGGGCGTTGCCTTCGTCGTTGGTCACGCTCACGCTCACCTCGTCGGGGCCCAGCGCCACGTTGCCCGTGTTCTTCACGGTCAGGGCGAAGCTGGCGGTGAACTGGTTCTGCTCGTTGGCTGTCAGGGCATAGTCGCAGGTGCGCTCGAAGGCCGTCAGCGTGAGGGCCTTCTTCTCGACGAAGACGGGCGGGTTGTCGCCATTGCCGTCGTTGGTAGCCGCAAAGTCGTCGATTGCCGTGCGGCTCATCAGAATGGCCAGCCGCTGGCCCGATGAGGCCGAGAGGTCGATGGTGGCCTGGGTCCACTGCTCGCTGCGCGAAGAAAAGGTGGCCAGCTCCTTGCCCACGCTGAGCTTGCCGCCCTCGTCGCTGCATTCGTAGACGGTAAGCGACCCGTTAGAGCGTTTGTAGGTGCCGTACATCCAGAACGTCACCGTGCCCGAAACGGCGGGCGTCACCAGGTAGTCATTCGTGTTGCTGCCACTGCTATACACCACGCTGGGCTTGGCCGTCTTGTAGTACCGCGTGCCCATGCTGAAGTTGCGCACGCTGCCTATGCAGCTCCACCCGTCGGGCAGGGTGTACAGGTAGTCGTCATTGCCCGTACAGCTGTCGAAACCCTCGGTGTAGCCCTGGGCAACGGCTTGCTGGGCATTGGTGAAAAGGGCGAAAAATGCGAAAAGCAGAGTTCTTAGGTAGTAGTTTTTTGTCATATTGTCCTTTGGCTTTGGTGTTGAAAAAAGAAAGAACGCCAGACGCCTTTCACGTCTGGCGTTCTTGTTCAAGAGCGGGAATACTTCCTATTTAGTATTCTTCTTCTTCGTCCCACACACTGCGACGACGCGACTTGATCTCGCCATTGTATTCATCATCTTGGCGTTCTACATCCTGGTTGTCCCCATTTCCTTGAAGGCTTGAGGTAGCTTGCATGATGGGGCTTATGCCAAGGTCGAACTCGATGGTGCTGGGTGCAATATATTTCTTTTTCATAACTGTTTTGTTCATTTTATGCGATAAGTTACTTAACTACGACCTTCTTGCCATCGATGATGTAGAGGCCCTTCTTGTGAGGCGTGTCCACACGCTGGCCCTGCACGTTGTAGATGCGGCCTGACTCTTGCTGGCGGGTGGTGGCATACTGCACTCCCGTCGACTCGTTGTCGTCGACCACCATACGTGCGTTCTTGACGCCGGCAGGCAGCTGGAAGTATCCGCGGAAGCCCTTCATCGTGGCACCGGAACCGCACTTCACAATCTTGCCTTCAGAGGTAACACCGAAATAGCCCTTGAGCGTGCCTGCATTCATACGGGTGAATGAGCCAACGAAGTAGACCATGTTGTTGATCTTCGTGAAGCCTGCACGATAGTCGGTGTCCTCAATGGTTATGTCGCTCAGGACGATGGGATCGGTAATCGTCTCGGGTATGTAGATGACATACGGTATCGTGGCCTTCAGCGTCGTGGTGCGCGTGAACTGCAGCGTGCCATTGTTCTGATAGCCAGTGAACTCGTAGGCCAGGGCACCCTTGCCCAGCAGCTCCTCGATGTCGCTCACCTCGAAGGGCAGGCACAGCGTGCCCCATCCTTTCTCGAAGGTGTGCAGCAGCATCAGCGAGTTGTAGTCGCCCGGGTCGACAGTGCTTGCCGTGCTGTTCTCGTCGAGGGCGAAGACTTCCTCAATGCTGAGCTCGCTCTTCTCCGAGGTCAGCTTACCACCGTCGTATGCCACTTCGATGTAAGTCTCCACGGTTCCGCTGTTTTGCAGTCGGCAGGTCAGTTCGACCGTGCTCTCAGCGCCCGGCGTCAGCGTGACATTCTCGGTGGCAACCGTCTCGTTGTCGATGATGAGGCTGACCTCGACATTCTCGGTCTTGCCAGCATACTCGCGCACGGTCACGGTAGCAGTGTAGTTGTCGTACTGCGTGGCCTCGGTGGGCATGTCCTGACCGGCAATCTCAATATCGTGCTCAGGCATTTCGAGCTTGAAGCCCTTGAAGTTGTCGACACCGACAAACGAACCCTTGAAGCGCAGGTAGTAGTAGCCATCGGCAGGAGCCGTGAAGCTCTGGGTGCCACTCTCGGTGTAGGTGTCGATGGCAGTCCATTCGCCCTTGCGGCTGTTTGACCATTCGGCTGTGAGGGGATCGCTCCAGGGACAGATGACGTCGAACTGAAGCACCTGACCCTTGGTGGCCAGCAGGCGCGGAGTGATGAGCGTGCCTTCGGGCATCGTTACGTATGCTTCTTCGGCGTGACCGTAGTTGTCGGTCTTGAAGCCGTCGTTGATCCATTCCACGGGTATGCCTTCGGCAAAGTCCTCATCCCATACGTTGGGATCGGCCGTAGTGGCTGTGGCTGTGATGACAACATCGCTCAGGCCTTCGTTTTCGGGGTGAATGGTGATGAGAGCCTGCTTATCGCCATAGTCCTCGGTGAACACGAGGTTAATGTCGAACTGCATCTGCTCGCCCTTAGCCAGGCTGAAGCTGGTCTCGCTCACCGTGAACTGAGCCTCGTCGCTGGTCGTGATGGTGCCTTGCAGCGTGCCAGTGCCCACATTCTGAATGGTGTAGGTCTTGGCCTCGGGCTGCGTGCGCACCTTGCCGAATTTTGCAGTAGCCTCGTCACCAATGGTGTTACCGTCGAAGCTGACGGCCATTTCGGGTGCGCTCTCATCGAGGTGGAAGCCGTTGATGAAGTCAAGGCTGACGCCATAGCCCTGGAGCTTGATCTTGTAGTTGCCGGCCTCCAGACCTTCGATAAAGATGATGGAGGTCTCGCTGCTCGTCACCTGGCTGGCCAGGTTCTGGCTCTTCTCGCTCCAGGTCTTACCACCATCGGTCGAGGTGTAGTAGAACAATTCCTGGAAGCTCTTTGTGGCACGAACGCCAAGGGCCATCTGCTCGCCCTCTTCAACAATGACAGCGGGAGTGATGAGCTCGGCATCGATGCCGGCCGTGGCCTTGCCGTCGGCAATGGTCCAGCCATTGTTCTGCCAGCCTGCGGGCAGGGTGCTGTCGCTGAAGTCAAGGTAAATCTTCTCTTCGTCGATAGCGAAGCCTTTCACCTGGAATGTGAACAGGCACTCGTAGATGGGATCGACCATATAGCTGATGGTGACCTTGCCATTGCGCATGCCCTTGGCACCCTTGGTGGGATCGAAGCTGATGGTCATGCCGAGCGTGCTGTCGTCGTTGGGCAGCGTCTGGCCGTCGTCACCGATGGTGGGCGTCACGCTGAAGCCCTCAGTAGCCGTAATGCTATTGATGGTCATGGGCAACTGGCCCACGTTGCTCAGATTGAAGGAGAGGCTGGTCTTCTTGACCACTGCGCCAAGGTTGACCATATTGCCGTCCTGCAGTTGGTTGCCCTTGGCATCGGCCACCTGCAGGCGGGCACCGCTTGAGGTAACGTCGATAGTGGCAACACCCTCATAGGGGAACTCTGCATCGTCATTGAGCACGGCCTTGATGTGGTAGTTGAACTTGCCACCTTCGAGTGCCGGCTGGTTGATGGTGATGCCAATCGAGATCTCCTCACCGGGAGCCAGGTTCTTGTATGACAGGAGGCTGGCTACTTCAGTGCCCTCATCGTTGGTGATGATCATCTTGATATTGTCTTGGTTTTGCGAGATGCTGCCGTCGTTAAGCAGTGTGATGTCGAATGCAGCCTCGAACATATTGTTCTCGTTGGCTGTGACCTCGGTGTTCACTGCCTCGAACTTCGTTACGGCCAGCGTGCGAATGTGCTTCGTAGTCACCTGCACAGGCTTGGTGTCGGTGGTTACGGCGCCTTCGGCATAGCTCAGTTTTACGTAGACTTGATGGTCGGCTTCGTCTTCAGGAGCTGCTCCGGTCAGCGTGATGGTCTCGGTGGCGTTCTTTGCGATGCTTAATGTGGTCTCGGCTACTGCCTGGTTGTCGAAGTAGAGTGTTGCGGTAACTTCCTCTGCATCGCACAGGCTGGCCACGTCGAGCTTGGCAGTGTAGTCGGTTCCGGGAATAATGTCGTCGGTAGGCAGTTCGGAGCTTACGACATACAGGTCATGGGCTGCCTTGGGCGAAACGAAATGCCAGCCCAGCAGATTGTCGAGGTACACGCGAGTGCCACGGAACTGCAGGTAGTATTCACCCTTAGGCAGGCCAGAGAGTGTGAAGGTCTGGTATTCACCAGTCAGTTCGGCCTTGGTGAGTGTGGTAAGCTCGTTCCAGTTTTCACGGTCGGTAGAGTAGCTCACAACGATTTGCTCGTCGTAGCCAGCCCAATAGGCACGTGCATCGAAGCTGAGCACGTCGCTCTCGCCAGCCACAGCCAGTTTATAGGTGATGAGTGTGGCTTCTTTGCCCGATGAGTTGGTTGCATCACCATTTGAATAGGTCCAGCCATTGCTGTAGAAGCCAGTGGGAATCGTGTTGCTGGTGAAGTCTTCATAGAACAGGGTGGGGTCGATGGCATTGCCCTTGTAGTTGAGGACAATCTGGCCCACACCGCCTTCGCTATTGATGACCAGCTGACCAGTACGGTCTCCGAAAGGCTCACCGAAGGGCATGGTGACCGTGATCTGGGCACTCTTGCCGGGAGCCACCTCGATAGTAGCGGGCTGGGCAGAGAGGACACCCGTGGTCTGGATGGTGCTCTTCAGCGTGGCAGTGCCTACATTGGTCAGGGTGTAGGTGGTGGACTTGTCGCCCGATTCCTCGCTCAGGTTGCCAAAGTCTTTCTCAGCTTTGTTCTCGATGGTGGTGGTGCCTTCGGCGAGTGTTACCACAGGCATCTGGGCACCAAGGGTGAAGCCAGAGATGTTGTCGAGCTTGATGCCGTTGCAGGTGAACTCGATGATTGCCGTGCCGGCGGGGATGCCCGAAAGTGTTACGGTCTTCCAGTCGGTTTTCTGCACGTAGCTGGAGAAGTCCTGAGTCTCGCTCCAGTTCACACCGCCGTCCATGCTGTAGCGTATCTTCAGAGTGCCATTACTGCCGCTGTACCAGCCAGTCTGGAAGGTCATCGTTTCGCCTTCAGCCACGGTGAGCGGGGCGGTGATGATGGTGCTGGGACCATATTTGTAGGCGTAGCCATTGCTGCCATAAGACCAAATATTCCACGCGGAACTGATGCGCCAGTCGCTGGGGAAGTTGTTGCCGTTCTCGAAGTCGATGTAGAGCTTTGAGGGGTCGCGGGTGGCACCACTCAGGTTCACGGTTACGTCAGCCACATCGTCGGCACCGATGGTGAGCACGTCGCTGTGGGTGCCCAGATCGGCCAGATTGTGCTTCTGCGTCACGGTGATGGTCGTGCTCTCCTGGGGCTGCAGTGTGGTCTTGCCTACGGTAGCAGTATAGTGTGTGCCGTCGGCGAACGTTGCATGGAGATTGTTCATTGCGGCGCGGCCCTTGTTGGTCACGGTGAAGGTCTTCGTTGCATCCTCGGTCTGCATACCGAAGTCGTAGTCGGCAGCATCGGTAATGAGCAGGGGCTCATTGGGCACGCTGAAGCCATACATACGGCTGATGTACACATCGCTACCATTGAACTTCAGGTAGACGGGACGCTCTTCGGTGGCACTTGCTATGTCGCTGATGGTCACAATCGTGTAGTTGCTGGTGTTCAGCTGGTCTAAGATCGATACTTCATTGCTCCAGTTTTCGCCATCGGTAGAATAGCTCTAGGTGAAAGAGGGTGAACTAAAGTAGCCTCCACCGTTACTTAAGGCTTCAATAAGAAATTTATCTCCAGGGGCTGCAATGAGTTTGGTGGTCAGAAGATCGCCGCTGGCTTCAGCGCCATAGATTACGTTAGAATAAGACTTATAAATGTCCCAATCTCCCTTATCCCAACCGTCAGGCCATGCGAAGTCTTGGTCTGTGAAGTCAATATAGAACTTGTCGGGGTTGCGCATCACACCTGTAGCTGCAATTCTGATGCTACCCAGGTCGGGGGTAGTATTAACGCTGATTTCGCCACTGCGGTAGCCTTCGGTACCCTCGGTAGGCATGGTGATGGTGAGCTTGGCCACCTCTTTCTTGCCTAATGAGGTATTGTCGAGCTGTGCGGTGAAGCCGGCAGGCTGTTGGCCAAGGGTCAGCTGCAATGTGCCAGTACCGTCGTTTCGAATGTACAAGTCGCTCGACTCGCTTTCGCTGATAAAACCGAAATCGGCGTCCAGCGTGGTGCCGCTGATGGCCTGCTGGCATTCGGCATCAGAATAGAGACCGAGCTTGGGAGCATTCTCATCCAGTTTGAAGCCGCCCACGGCATCGATGATGACGTAATAGCCTTCAAGTGTTATTTCATAATTGCCTTCTTCTAAGCCTTCAATGTATAAAAGTGAGTAATCGGCGGTGAGGGAAGAGGCCAAATTCGCACTCTTAGTTGTTCCACCGTCAACAGACCAATATAATTGAGGATCATACCAACTGTCGGAATTGTATTTCTTTATCCTAATGGCCATTGATTCTCCTGCTTTTACAGTCAATGAGGGCAATGTCATTTTTTTGTTGCTTCCAGTACTTGCTATAGCTGTACCATCTTGGAATGTCCAAGCTTCATAGCCTGTTGAGTTCTCCCAGCCCTCGGGTAGGGCATTGCTGCTGAAGTCTTCGAAGAATACACCCTCGCCTAATGCAAAGCCGCTGACGGTGAAGGTGCTCTCGCTGCCAGCACCGCTGACGGTTACGGTGCCTGTCTGGGTACCAGGTTTGTTGGTGGTCATGGTCACGGTGAAGGTCACTTCGCCGCCCATAGCAATCGTGGTGGGATAGCTGCTGATGGTAAAGGCATCGTTGTCGCAGCTAATCTGTAGGTCGGTCAGGGCACTGCCGCCACCGTTCTTTACGGTAAAGGAAGTGCTCTCGGTGGCCTCGTTGACAAAGCCAAAATCGTAGTCGTCCTGCGAGAACGATAGTACGGGGTTCTTGGGCAGGCTGCCGCCATAGATGTTGGTAATGTAGATGTAGGCTCCAGTGATGCGAATGTAGTGTGCAGCCTCAGGAGCAGTGGCCTCCAGCGTCTTCCATGTGCCATAAACGGCATCTGTATTGGCAATGCTTCCAGCCTCTTTCCAGGTATTGCCATCGGCTGAGGTCTCAATCTTCAATACCGATGTGTAATAGGAGCCATAACGGGCGTAGTCAATGAATATCTTCTCGCCAGCTTCAATATCGAGGACGGGCGAGGTGAGTGTGCCTGCATAGCTTGCACTTGTGCCGCTGTAGCCAGCGTAGCCTGCAGAATAAGCCCAGTTGTAATTAGTGCTATAATAGCCCGAACCAGAACTATAGCCTTTTTCTGTCCATCCGTCAGGCAACTTTCCATCGGCAAAGTCCACAAACATCTTTGACGGGTCTTTCACCGTGGCACTCAGGCTTACGATCACGGCATCGAGCCCTGTGGCGGTCGGCGTGAATACAATTGTGCCGTCGCCATTGGCTGCGGTGACTAATACCGTGGCTTCGCCCTTGGCAGCGATGGTTACGCTGCTCTTGTCGGCCACATAGCCGCCAGTGGTGGCGATATTGACGCTCACACTCTCCGTTCCGGGGTTTGAAAGCGTGAAGGTGGCCGTTGTGCCGGCATCCACAAGACCGAAGCTGTAGCTGTCGCCAGTCTTGTAGCCCTTCACCTTGAAGCCAGGCCCATCGACAGGCTTCTCATAGGTAAAGGTTGTCTTGGGAATGAAATACTGATTGCCGCTAGTACTTCCATATTGATAGCGTGACATCGAAGTGTTCAGCGAACCGTCGCCATAGAAGTAAGCTCTGTTATAAGTGCCCTTTGTCGTGGTGTAGATGCCTATCAGCAGGTTGCCACCCCTATAGTTGTAGCTGTTGGTAAACTCAATATTCATCTCTTTGTTTGACACAGCGATGCTCCCGGCGTAGACCGTAGTGGCATTGTCTTTGCCAATCAAGGCAGAGATAGATGTGTTTTCAACTTCTTTCAGGAATACTTCTACTTGTAAGCTTCCCCAGGAAATGTTGTTGTCTGAGCTATAGAACTTCATTGCACTGATGACGGTGCCTTGCATATCGGCCAGTTTCTCTGCTGGTATGAGAATTTCTCCTTTTAGGGTTGATTCGTCAGCGTAATAACCATAGATGGGTACATACTGGTTGGTTGTTGCCCCATCATACACCGTGAGCTCATCGGCCATTGCCGGACTCACTCCCCCGGCTAATATCGCCAGGAGTGCGAAGAGCAGTAGTTTGCTCTTTTTGAAATTAATGAATTGTTTCATAGGTATTTTGTTTATTTGTTTTAGATTCACTTGATGACGGTCTTTCTGCCACCCACAATGTAGATGCCCTTGCGCAGACCACTGGAGGGATTGACGCGAGTGCCATCGAGGCGGTAGATGCCCTGACGGGCGAATAATGACTCGCTGCCACGTGTAGCGGCAATGCCCAGGCCAATCTCATCGTTGTAGACGCGCAGGTCGTCGAACACGATAACGGTCTGCTCAGAAGCAGCCTGCAGGCTGGCCATGCTGAACTTCAGAATGATGTAGGCCTCGTCTTTGTAAGGAGTAAGGTCAATGTCGACGTGCTTCCACTCGACGGTCTTCTCTTTCTGGTAGTCGATGGTGGTCAGCACATCGGCCGAACCGTCTTGCTTCGTGTCGGCCAGTACGGTGAGCGAAGCAGGCTCCGTGGAGGGAAGGGCATAATAGTCGAAGCTCAGCGTGGGCTTTTCGGCTCCCTGCAGCGTCAGCTTGCCCAGGTTGTAGAAGCCGAAGTCAGCGCGGTTGGGCTGGAAGGCCATGGCATAGCCGTCCTCATCGCCATCGCTCGAGATCTTGGCCAGACCGATGTTCCAGTCGGCATAGTCGCCCTCCAGCCACACAAACTTGTCGTTGGTCTTGTCGAACACGTCTACGTAAGGCAGCGTGTAGGGCTTACCTGCAACCAGACCGTTGGTAGCCACGAGCTCGCTGAGGCCTGCCGAGTTCTGTGCATCGATGGCATAATAGAGCAGCTGCTGCTGCCCGGTAGCCGTCTTGATGCCCGTTTTGTAGGGCGAGGTGATGCCAGCCTTGAGCAGGGTAGGGTAGCCGTCGGCAGAAATGGTGTAGAGGTTATAAGTAGTCAGCTCAGGGTTCAGGGGCAGACCGTTCAGACCCGTTGTCGGGGCATCCCATGTGAGCACGGCTTCTGTGCCATTGTCGGCCAGCACGGCGTTGGTGGGCTGTAGGGGGTAGTCCTGTCCGGCAAAGATGGTGAACGAGGCCTTGGCACCGGGATTGCCGTCGGCATCATAGCATATTATATAATAGGTGTTGATGCCGTTCTTCAGGTTGTTGGCCTGCATGGTGCATGTCTCGCCAGGCGTGGGCTGTGAAAGCGTGCCCAGCACAAGGCAGTCTATGTCGGTGATGTCGATATGGCTGATGGCGGCAAGCGCACTGCCATGAAGCGTGACAGCGGGAGCCGTGAAGGTGACGGTGGCTTTCAGGTAGCCATTGGGGTCGGCCGTGGCCACAATGTGCTGAACGCTGTCGGGGGCGCTGCTCAGCAACGATGCAGCCAGATGAATCTCGTCGATGTTGAGCACGTCGCTGCCCGCATTGCTGATGGCGTGGAAGGCTATCTGATAGATTCCATCGTCGTAGATGCTTACCTCGGTGGCATAGGTCTGCAGGTTCACGTCATCAACTTCGGTCGTGTCCATCACGACTTCGTAGTCGGCAAGATCGTCGCCGGCCATTCCCACCAGGATGCGCAGCTTCTGGTCGTACCTCTTGGTGGCATAGCCCTTGCAGGCCGTGAATGAAAGCGCATAGCGGCCACCCTTCTCCATCTGCAGCGGTGGGGTGAGCAGGTAGTCGTCATCGGCGTTGGTGCTGTGGGCCGTCATCTGTGCGTAGTCAACGGTAGTGCCCGAGTAGGTGTACACCTTGTGGAAGCGGTTCCAGGTCTTGCCGTCGTTGTTGGCATCGACCACGGTGAAGCGGTCGAACCCTTGCTGCGTCTTGAAGTTCTCGTCGAAGGGAGGCACCAGAGCCTGGCCCACGACGGCCTTGTTTGATGAGGCGGTGTCGCCTACGTGCGTGCCGTTCACAGCCACCACGTCGTAGTAGTAGCTCTTCAGCTCGCTCGATTTCTCTATTTTCTCGTTGAAGGCAGGGAGCTTCAGCCCTTCGGCCACGACAACGCTGTCGGGCTGGCGCACCACGTTGTACGACAAGTTGGCTTGCGTCAGCATGAGTCCGTGCGTGCCCTGAGTGGGGGCATCCCACGTCAGGCGCATATACTCTGTTTCGGGGCTATAGCTCAGTCGCAGGTTGGCCACGGTGAGCGGTGTGTCTCGTCCTATGTACTGGGTTGTCTTGGCGGGAGCCCCTTCGCCGTTGTCATTGGTGGCAACGACGCGCAGCTCTATTTCCCGGCCCTCGCTGTCGATGCTCACCTGTTGCACTACCTCGCTGCCAGCCTTTGCCATGCCGGTGGCCAGCACGTCGTCGTCAGCATAGATGGTGTAGCCCAGTTCGCCGTTCAGGGCATCGCCGGCATAGGTGAGCGATGGCATCGTGAAGCTGATGCTGCCCGTGGTCTGCTCGCCTTCGAACTGCACCTTCAGGTCTTCGATGGCTGCAGGTGCGTCGTCGGCAGCTTGCATGGGGGCTATGTACATGTTCACCAGATAAGCATTGTCGGGAACCTGCATAATCTGCGTGGCCTTCACCTGCCCCAGGTTGTAGTCAATCTCGTAGAGGAAACTCTTCTGCGAGGTCGATACGTAGCTCCAATAGAGCTTCTTGGTGCGAGGGTCGAAGGTCATGGAACTGGGGTTGGTCGAGATGTCGGTGATGCCCAGGTCGCCAATGGGAATTACGGTCACATGGCTGCCGTCCTCGCAGGTCTTTTCGATGATGTAGAGGAAGCCGTCCTGGCCAACACCGTAGAGGAAGCCGTTCTCGCTGGCGGCGATGGCGGCAAAAGGCGTCTCAACGATGCCTATGACCTCCTTCCTGGGGGCGCCGGAAGCCTCGGTGTTGATAAAGTCGATGGTTGCCAGCTTGCGGTTGATAACCTGGTAGCTCATGTTGAAATTGTAGAAGATGCCGTAGTTCAGGCCGGTCACTGGGTCGTGGGTCATGCCACAGCTGCTGATCAGGTTGCCATAGAGGCTGTTCAGTGCCAGCCCCTTGGTGCGGCTCCAGTCTTTCATATCGTAGGCCAGGCTGTAGATGGTATAAGTGTAGGCCTGGTCGTAGGGATCCCAGTCCTGCTTGAAGTGTATGCCGTACATGGTTCCGTCCTGGTAGACGGCGCCGCCTAACGGGGCCAGATACACATCGCGCTCGTCCTTGATCTGCGTCAGCTGACCGTCCTTCTTGGCCTCCAACAGGTAGATGCCTTCCTTGTTGTTGCCCATGGTCCATGAATCGGCCTTGACCACGCCGGCTATGATCTGGGGCACATAGTCCTTGGCCTGTGCGGGTGTCGTGGTTAAGGCAGTGAGTAGCAATAATAGCAGCAGGCAGAGTCTGCTTTCTTTATTTCGTGTCATTTTTGGTTTACGTTGTTGTTCTGAATTTTATCGAACCACCACTTTGCGGGCCTCGCCAGCCTGGCGCACCACGTAGATGCCGGGGGCTGTGTGGCCCTGCACCTGCTGGCCGCGGAGGTTATAGGTCTCGGTGGCGGTTGAGGTGAGTGTTGTGGGGTGGTTGGCAATGCCAGCCGTCACGTCGATGCCTGCGCCGTCGCTGGCATCATCGCCGTCGGCCCAGATGGCCGAGAAGATCCAGCGGTTCTGAATCTTCGACAGGCGGGTGGCCTCGCCGGTGTTGATGTCGACCTCGTAGAGGGCGGTGTCGTATTTTCCGTTGGTGCGCCACTCCTTGTCGCTGAGCGAGCTCCACGAGCCGTAGTCGTTGATGCCCTTGCCGCTATTGTAGTAGCCGTTCCAGTACATCTTGCTGGGGTTGCTCTTGGCAAAGCAGGCACTCTGGCGGCGGTACTGCGAGCAGTAGCCTGTGGCTCCCACGGGGTGGGTGTACTCGGTGTACTCCTCCTGGGTCTCAGGGTCTATGGCCTTGGTGGCGTTCATCTTCATCAGGCCCGTCTCCAGGTTGAACTCGCAGAGCTGGGCGCCCGTCAGCTGGTTGTTGATGTCGCGAATCTTGCCGTCGGCATCCTCAAAGCCGCTGGTGCCGCCGCTGGTCAGTGCGAAGGCACGGCCCTCGCTGTTGATGGCGAAGGTCACGAAGTTGTAGTAGTACAGGCCCGGCGTAATGGGGGTGACCTTCATACTGCCCAGGTCAATGCTGCACAGGCAGTAGCCGGCATCGCCGTCGGTCAGGTCGTCGTCCTGGTCGGCAAAGTATTCGGGATCGCTGGTAATCTCGGTGGGCAGGTCGCGTCCGGTCAGGTAGAACAGGCCGTACACCTTGCCGTCCTTGGGGTTATAGGCCATACCGGCCGACTCCAGGCAGTCGCTCTTGGGGCGGTATTCGCTGCTCAGCAGGTTGCCCGTCTTGGCATCCCACTTGCGCACGGCAAACAGCTCCTCGTCGGTGGTCGATGACTCGTCGCGCGAGTACACCGTGACCAGCTGCCCGTCAACGTAGACCGAGCCCGAGTTGCCATACATCAGGTTGAAGTTGTAGGCCCAGAGTTCTTTCTCTTTGTTACCCTGAATTTCCGATTTCACCACGGCGGGCTCCTTGACGGGGGTGCTCAGCTGTGAGCCGTTCCACGTCATAGTGTAAAGGCCGTTGTCGACGATGAAGATGGCTTTCTGCAGTTCGCTGTTCCAGCCCAGGTACTCCGAGCGGTTCTCCATCTGGTCACCGTCGTCGTAGCGGTTGTTGTTGGCCACGCCGTTCAGCTTCAGGCCTTGTGCACTGATGGGCATGCAGGTCATAGCTGCCATGCCGAAAAGTACCAGTTGTAGTTTTTTTGTCATAATGAAGTTATAATTTGAAATTTTTTTGAGCATTTTGCCTACTGTTTAAAATTGAGCCACAAAATTCGCAAAAAAAAATGAATGCGCGAAGAAAACACGCATTCAGTTTGTTCATATTTAAAAATGTGGACGAAAAACCGATGAAAACGCCGTTTTCGTCATTCGCCAACCGAGGCCATCCTGAGATATTCGGAGGGCGTGAGGCCTGTTTCGCGCTTGAAAGCGTTGATGAAGGCGGTGCGGCTTTTGAAGCCCACGCTGGTGGCAAAAGCCTCGATGGTCTGGTTGCCGTACTGCTGGCTGTCGTGCATGCGCCGGCAGGCCTCTTTCACGCGGAAGCTGCCCAGCACGTTGCTGAAGGTCATGCCATACTTCTCGTTGATGACCTGCGACACGTAGGTGGTGTTCGACTCTACCTGCTTGGCCAGCTGTGCTAGCGTGTAGTCTTGCTGGCAGATGGTAGCCGGGTCGTCCAGCAGCTCCTGTATGCGGAACAGCAGGCTCTCCTTGCGCTCGCCTTGCAGTATCTGCTTGTTGTAGCTTTTGCGCAGTTTGCTCTCTTCGGCCTCGGCCCGCATGAGCTGTTTGTTCTTCTCGAACAGGCGGCGGTTGCTGGCCCGTAATTGCCCATTCCATCGCCAAAGTAGCAGGGCCGAGATGAGCACCACGAGCAGCACGATGCCAATGGCTATGATGAGGTATTGCTGCCGCCGCTGCTGCTCCTGCATCTGTGTGGCGCGCTCTTCCTCCTTCTTCAGCTCGTGCAGGTAGTTCAGCTCGGCAATGTTGGCCAGCTGGTTGGCGTGGGTGTCTTCCTTCTTCTGCAGGTACAGCAGGTAGTACTCGCGCTGTTTCTCGTCGTTGCCCATAAGCTGGTAGCTGTTGGCCAGCTGCTTGCAGATGCCGGCAGCCTGGTCGTCGATGCCGTTGGCCAGTGCCAGTTGCAGGGCCTTGTCCAGGTATTCGGCCTCTTGCACATAGTCCTGCTGTAGCTCGTAGGTCTTGGCTATGCCCATATAGGTGGCCAGCGTGTCGCGCTCCGGCTCCCAGCTGGCGGTCACCACGCCGAGCTGCTCGCTGAAGTACTGTCTGGCCTCGGTATAATGGCCCTGCTGCAGGGCCTCTATAGCCTGGTACTGTAGCCTCACGTAGGCCAGGTCGGGCGTGCTGTCGGGAATCTCCTTGCTGAAGACGATGTCATACTTCTGCAGGTCGAGCTCGTAGTTCTGGTTGGCCAGGTTGAAGAAGGCCGTGGTCAGCAGTTCCCAGTTGTGGCTCTCGGCGGCGCGCTCTATGCACTGGTCGAAGAGCTCGCTGGCCTGCTGGGCCAGTGGCTCCGAGCCGTAGCTCACGCTGTAGTCGTTGAGCAGGTCGCCCAGGTTCACGAGGATCACGGGCAGGAAGGTCTCGTACTGCCCGCTCTCGCAGAGGTCGTAGGCGCGAATCAGGTACTCGTAGGCCTGGGTATAGTCGAAGTAGGCGAATTTGTACACGCAGGCGCAGTTGTTCAGTGCGCGAATGCTCAGCTCGGTCTCGTTGGCATAGCGCTTCTGCTTGTAGCGCTCGCCCACGATGGTGAAGCACGACAGGGCCTTGGCCGGCTGGTGCTGCTCGAAGTAGCGGCGCCCGCTCTGCATAAGCTCTCGCGAGGGCAGTCGCGACAGCGAGTCGAAGTCCTCCACCGCGTTCTGGGCGGCCAGCACGGTGCCCGAAATGAGCATCCATGTAAGTAAAAAGTAGCGTAACGTGTACATTATAATGCAATTTCGCTTGCAAAGATAGCAAAAATTTCGGAAATACGAAAAAAAAGTGTATCTTTGCCGCTGATATGAGGCTAAACTTTTCATTTTTTCTCCTTTTGGCCGCGCTCGCCACGCTGGCGCAGCCCCATCTCGATGCCCGCCACCTGTTGCTCGACGGCTCGCTCACCGATGCCGAGGCGGCCCGAAGTCCCTACGTCTTCAACGATTTTCGCAAGGCCGCCCGCTGCTTTGCCGACACCACCACGCTCTACGTCAGGCCGTGGGTGTACTGGGTCGACGATCCCGACTCGCCCGCCGTGGTGCGTGGCATCGACGGGCGCGAGCCGTTCGGCATGGTCATCAAGGCAAAAAAGCTCCATTTCATCGGTATGGGCGACCGTCCTCACGATGTGGTCTTCGCCTCGCAGCGCGGGCAGACGCAGGGGGCTGTGGGCAACTTCACGATGTTCGACTTCCACGTGGCCGACCTGACGGTCGAGAACCTGACTATGGGCAACTACTGCAACGTAGACCTGGACTACCCGCTCAGGCCCGCTCTGGCCCGCCAGAAGCGCAATGCCACCATCACCCAGGCCCACGTGGGCTATGTGCACGGCGACCGGCTCACGGCCCGCCGCGTGCGCTTCATCAGCCGCCTGAACCTGAACCCGCTCAATGGCGCCCGCGAGAGCCTGTACGACAGCTGCCACTTCGAGTGTACCGACGATGCGCTCAACGGCGGCAATGCCGTCTACCGCCATTGCGACTTCGACTTCTACGGCTCCAAGCCCTTCTGGAGTACCTTCGGGCGTGGGCCCATGTTCATCGATTGCGACTTCTATGCCCGCAACCAGAACCGCGAAATGTACTTCTGCAAGCAGGGTGGGGCGGTCACCATTATAGACTGCCGCTACCACGCGCCGTCGGCCACGTACATCGGGTGGACGGCCTACCCCCAGCCGTGGCTGCGCTGCTATCAGCGGGGCTTCACGCTCAACGGCCAGCCCTACCAGATAGGCTCCCGGCAACCGCAGAACACGCTGTCGCCCCCGCTCCTCACCGCACAGCTACGGCAGGCACCCTTCGTCGGTGTCAGTCAGCACGAGGCCCGGCTGCTCACGGGCCGCGACACGCTGCTACTAAGAGCCGACGAGGGGCAGTGGCGCGTGGAAGACGGCTTCGAGTCCTACGTGGCGCTTACCCCTTGCCGTGACGGCTCGGTGCAGGTGATTCCTACGAATTATGCCGATGAAACCGCCCGTTTTTGCCTCGTTGCCGCCACGGCCGATGGGCGCGAGGGGGCCTGCTTCCTTACCGTAGAGCCACGGTTGCTGCCGCCGCCAGCCTTCCTCTCGCCCCGTTGCGTGGCAGAGGGCGATACGGTCGTGCTGACGGGTACCTTGCAGTCGGAGGGCCGTCGCGACGAGAGCCGCACCACCTGGCTGCGCGACGGCATCGCCGTGTGGGTGGGCTATGGCGAGCAGGGCCGTCGCTATGCGCTGAGCGTGGCCGACGTAGGCCATCGCCTTTCGGCCACCATCCAGCCCAAGCACCATCGCAGTGTGTATGGAGAGCCCGTAGAAATATCGATGGAATCGGTCATTTCTGCCGATATGGTGAGCACCAGCAGGGTGCTCGATACCGACTTCAGCCACCTGCCCTGCCAGTGGCAGCCACAGGTGTTGCCCGGCTACTGGACGGTAGACGGCTTCAAGCCTGCCGACACAGCCGAGTTCGAGTGGTCGTTTGACCGCGAAAAGCCTATGTGGACGTATGGCGAGGGCTTCAATGGTGCCAAGGGCTACGGGCTGCTTCAGGCCCAGCGTGGTGCCCGCCTGATGTACACCCCGGTAGCAGCCACAGACACCCGCTCCATGTCGCTGGAACTGCAGGTTGACCCCACGAAGACGGCGGGGCAGGGCTTCGGTTCGGCCACGGGGCAGTATATGGACGTGTGCTTAGGCTTCGACACCCGCACGCTGTCGGGCTACGGGCTGCGCATCATCCGCACCACGAAGCATGGCAAGGCGGTTGACTTCTACCTCGTGCAGTACCGTGACGGGCAGACCACCGCCCTCACCGAAGCCGTATCGTCGACCTGCTATCGCACGGGCTGCATCATCCGCGTGGCCTTGCAGGGCGGGCGTCTTTCTGCCCATGTTGAGACCACCTCGCCGCCTACCGATCCCACGCTGCCCAACGAGGTAAGCCTGGAGGCCCAGGTCAGTCCCGCCACCTACTGGGGCTTTGCCTTGCAGCATACTGGCTCGTGTGGCGAGAGCACCACTATGCTGCACCGTCTGAACCTCAGCTGGGAGTGATTTTTCTAAAAAACCGTTCACATATCGCATTTTTCTATCGGAAAATTCGTAACTTTGCCGACGCTAATAACTAACAAACCAATTTCACCCTGCAATGAGAACAAGACTTATTCTGCTTTTCGCCCTGCTTTCGGCCATGGGCCTGCGGGCACAGGAGTACACCAAGTACCTCTTCGTCTACTTCCCCTCCAACGACAACGAGAACATCTACTACGCGCTGTCAACGAAGGAGAAACCCTTCGATTTCATCCCGATGAACAACGGGCAAATGGTGGTCAGCGCCGACACCATCGCGCTGAAGCACGGCGTGCGCGACCCTCACGTGCTGCGCGGCGATGACGGCTGGTTCTACATGGTGAACACCGACATGCGCTGTGCCGAGGGCTGGGCCAGCAACCGTGGCATCGTGCTCATGCGGTCGCGCGACCTGGTCAGTTGGCAGCACAGCACCGTGCACTTCCCCGAGAAGTACAAGGGCACCAACTTCGCCAACGTGACCCGTGTGTGGGCCCCCGAGACCATCTGGGATCCCGTGGCCCGGAAGTATATGGTGTACTTCTCGCTGCTCACCAACGACGGCACCATTCCCTACGACAAGGTGTTCTACTGCTATGCCAACGAAGACTTTACCGACCTGGAGGGCGAGCCCACCTACTTCTACGACCGTGGCTCGGCTACGATCGACATGGACATCGTCTACAACGAGAAAGACCAGCTGTACCACGGCTTCTACAAGAACGAGGGGTCGCATGGCATCTGCAAGGTGACGGCGCGCAGCCTGACGCCTGCCAAGGGCGAGGCACCCGGGTCGCAGTGGAGTGCACCCAGCGGCACGCTGCAACAGACGAAGGTGGGTGTCGAGGGAGCCGGCGTGTGGCGGCTCATCGATAGCGGTGCGTGGATCTTGATGTACGACTGCTACGGTTCGGGCTACTACCAGTTCTGCGAGAGCGAAGACCTGAGCCACTTCACGCTGAAGGCGCAGACCCAGACCAAGGGCATGTTTACCCCGCGCCACGGCACGGTGCTGCCCGTGACCGATGCCGAGGTGGAGAGGCTTGAGAAAGCCTTTGCCGTAAAGTAGTTCGAAGAGAAGCTCATTTTGCTGCCAAAAGAATGGAGGCTCCGTTGTGATGCAACGGGGCCTTTATTGAATGCTAACGGAGCCTCCATTGACAGGCAACGGAGGCTCCGTTGACCTGTAATGAAGGCTCCGTTATTTTCTCAAGGAAAATTAGATAATAGGAAGTGAGATGCCGCAGATTTTCTGATAGACATCGAGGGCATAGACGTCGGTCATGCCACTGATGTAGTCGATGACGGCCATGAGGCGCGTCTCCAGGTCGGGACTGTTGATGTCGTACTGGCTCGAAACCCGGCCTATGAGCTGCTGCGAGTAGTAGCGGTCGGGGTGCTCGATGGCCTCGGTCATCAACTCCATCAGCGTGGCCATAATGCGGTAGCCCGACAGCTCGACGTCGAGCACGGGCTGACTGCGGTAGATGCGGGCCTTCGAGACCTTGGTGCACCGCTGGTAGGCATCCCTCTGGCGGGTGGCGATGTGGTCGATGAGCGACCCCTGGAACGTTCCGGCCAGGATCTCTTCCTCGTGCTCCATGAAGGTGTGCACGCACTCGTTCTCCAATCGTCCTATGACGCAGGCCCGCAGGTACTGCACCTGCTCGTTGGGGTCGGTGAGCTGCTCGTCGCTGATGCGCTGGCGTATCTTGCGCTGGTTGTCCTCCTCGAAGAAGTCCAGCATCAGCTCCATCGTCTCGTCGAAGGTCAGGATCTTCACCTTATGGGCATCCTCCAGGTCCATAATCTCATAGCAGATGTCGTCAGCCGCCTCTACGAGGTAGACGAGCGGGTGGCGGGCGAAGCTTAGTTTAGAGTGGGGAGTGGAGGGCACGGAGCTTGAACTGGGCACGATGCCCAGCTCCTCGGCAATGCGCTGATAGGTGGGGGCCTCGCTATTGAAGAAGCCGAACTTACCCTTCTTGCCGGCGAGCGACGAGGAGTGGGGGTACTTCACGATGGAGGCCAGCGTGCTGTAGGTCATCACGAAGCCACCGGGACGGCGACCGCAGAACTGATGGGTGAGCAGGCGGAAGGCGTTGGCGTTGCCCTCGAAATGGGTGATGTCGTCCCAGAACGGGGCCGACACCCTTTGCTGCAGGTAGCTGCCCTTGCCCTCGGTAAAGAAGGTCTGGATGGCCTTCTCGCCGCTATGGCCGAAGGGCGGGTTGCCCATGTCGTGGGCCAGGCAGGCGGTGGCCACGATCTGGCCAATCTCGGAGGCCAGAATACCGATGGAATCGCCATATTTTGTATGCAGACGCTGGTAGACGTCGTTGCCTAAGGACATACCCACCGAGGCTACCTCGAGCGAGTGGGTCAGACGGTTGTGCACGAAGACGCTGCCCGGCAGGGGGAACACCTGGGTCTTGTTTTGTAGACGGCGGAACGGGGCTGAGAAGATCAGACGGTCGTAGTCGCGCTTGAACTCGGTACGGTCGTCGTGGCGCTCAGGGTGGCGGTGCTCCTGGCCCAGGCGACGGTTAGATATAAGTTTATTCCACTCCATTTTTTTTGACGGTTAGACGGGGGTTATGACGGTTAGACGGTTAGATTTCTTTTATGACGGTTAGACGGTTGAACGATTTTTTTTAGACGTTTTTTAGACGGGGGGTTAGGCGGGGAGGTGGTAGGTGCGGGTTTTGTGCTTGATTTCCAGCTTTTCGGACCCGAAGTTGATGAGGAGGCCATCCTCGATGCCAGAGACATTGAGGTAGTTGACGAGCTGAACAGAATGGATGACGTTTAAGTTGGTGATGGCTTTCAACTCTAAAATGACACGATGGTCAACGATCATGTCAGACCGATACTGACCAACAACAATGCCATCGTAGCGAACTTCGAATGGAACCTCAGTCTCAACCTTCAGTCCACGCTTCTTCATCTCGATAAACATAGCATTCTTGTAGACCTTCTCTTCATATCCATGAACCAGCTTGCTGCGCACGGTCTTTGCGCAGTCAACTATCGTTTCAATCAATTCTGTAATTTCCATATCTCGCAAATATATAATCGTCCATCCGTCTAAAAAACCGTTCGACCGTCTACCCGTCTTAAAAAAACCGTTCATCCGTCTACCCGTCTTAAAAAAACCGTTCATCCGTCTATCCGTCATAAAACCTCGTTCATCCGTCTAACCGTCATAAAAAACGCTCATCCGTCTGCCCGTCTGCGCTGCAAAAGTACTACTTTTTCTGCAAAGAAACACAATTTAGCATTAAAAAGTATGGCGGTTTCGGGATAATTCAGTAATTTTGCACATTATTTTATATGCGCATATGAAAATTCAAGTTGTGAACCGAGGCCACCAGCCCCTGCCAGCCTTTGCCACCGAGCAGAGCGCGGGTATGGACCTGCGTGCTAACCTCGATGCCCCCATCACCCTGCAGCCACTGGAGCGCCGGCTGGTTCCCACGGGCCTCTATATAGCCTTGCCACAGGGCTATGAGGCACAGGTGAGACCCCGCAGCGGACTGGCCCTGAAGCACGGCATCACCGTGCTCAACGCCCCCGGCACCATCGATGCCGACTACCGGGGCGAGGTGGGCGTGCTGCTCGTCAACCTGTCGGGTGAGCCGTTCACCATCAACGATGGCGAGCGCATCGCCCAAATGGTCGTCGCCCGCCACGAACAGCCCGAGTTTGTCGAGGTGGAAACGCTCGACGAGACCACTCGCGGCGCCGGTGGCTATGGGCATACGGGAGTGAAGTAAGAGTTGAGAACTGCGAGGTAATATGATGAAACATACGCTATATGCCCTGCTGCTGATGATGCTGGCCCTGAGCGCAAATGCCCAGGACAGCACAGCTATTCTCTCGTCTCTCCCCTCTCACCTCTCTTCTCCCGACTCCCGCCTCTACGACACCTATTTCCTCGATGCTATGCTGCAACGGCAGAAGGGCAACCACGATGCCACGTTCGACCTGCTGAACCGCTGCTTAGAGCTGAACCCGCAGGCCTCGGAAGCCTGGTTCTTCCTGGCCCAGTACTACGGCGAGATGAAAGACCAGGACCGCGCCTTGCAGTTCATGCAGCGAGCCACGGAGCTGGAACCCGACAACCTGACCTATATGGAGACGCTGGTGCGGGCCTACATAGGCAAGCAGCAGTATGAAGATGCCATCGGCGTGGTGGAGCGCATCTACGAGAAAGACAAGAGCCGCCAGGATATGCTCGACATGCTGTCGCGCCTCTACCTTGAGGTGCACAACTACGAGAAGGCCATCGACGTGATAGACCGCATGGAGCAGATCGACGGCAAGAGCGAGCGCTTCTCGCTGGCCAAGAGCAGCCTCTACTTGCAGATGGACCAGCCCGAGAAGGCGCAGGCCGAGATGAAGCTGCTGGCCGAGCAGTACCCCAACGACCTGAACTACCGCACGCTCTATGCCAACACGCTGATGGCCAACGACCAGCGCGACGAGGCGCTCGACGTGCTCTCGCAGGTGCTGGCCGAAGAGCCCGACAACTACCGGGCGCAGGTGGCCATGCGCACCTACTACCTGGGCGTGCCCGACACGCTGCGAGCCGACTCACTGTCGCGCAGCATCCTGCTGAACCCCAACACCTCGCTCGACGACAAGGTGAACCTGATGCGGCAGGAGATGCAGTACAGCGAAAGCAACGGCGGCGACAGCACCCGCGTGCTCTCGCTCTTCCACGAGATGCTGGCCCAGCCCGATGCCAGTGCCGACCTGGCCGAGTTCTGTGCCGCCTATATGAACCTGAAGAAGATGCCGCGCGACAGCGTGCAGCAGATGCTGCAGCTGGCCCTGCAGCTGGCCCCCGACAATGCCTCGGCACGCTTGCAGCTGGTGCAGTATGCCTGGGAGGATGACGACAACGACCGCGTGGTGAGCCTCTGTCAGGAGGCCCGCCAGTATAACCCCGACGAGATGGCCTTCTACTACTATCAGGGCATGGCCTTCTACCGGCAGGATGATCATCTCAATGCGCTCGAGGCCTTCCAGAACGGCATCAGCGTGATTACGGAGGAGAGCAACCCCGCCATCGTGAGCGACTTCTACGCCGTGATGGGCGACCTGCTGCACCAGCAGGGACGCGAGCGCGAGGCCTTCGAGGCCTACGACAGCTGCCTGCAGTGGAAGCCCGACAACATAGGCTGTCTGAACAACTATGCCTACTACCTGAGCGAGCTGGGACAACAGCTGGACCGCGCCGAGGTGATGAGCTACAAGGCCATCAAGGCCGAACCGAAGAACGCCACCTATCTGGACACCTACGCCTGGATTATGTTCATGCAGGGCCGCTATGCCGAGGCTCGCATCTACATAGACCAGACCCTGCAGAACGACAGCCTGCCCGGCGCGGTGCTCCTGGAGCATGCGGGCGACATCTACGCCATGGTGGGCGACGTGGAGCGGGCCGTGGACTACTGGCAGCAGGCGCTGGCCGAGGATCCGCACAACAAAATGCTGATGAGAAAGATAAAACGAAAAAAATACATTAAGAGATGAAACTGAAGAGCATCGTGAAAATTGCTGCCCTCGCCCTGCCATTGTGCCTGGCATCGTGCGGCTTTAAGAAGAAGGTGGTCAACGAGACCAAACCAGTGGAGACAACCCTTACCGAGCAGGAGAACGAGTTCTTGAACCAGGTGCAGAAGACCCATATCACAGGTCTGGAGTACGTGTCGTCGAAGTTGAAGTTCACCGTCGAGATAGGCCCGCAGAAGCTGAAGCTCACGGGCAATCTGCGCATGCATCGCGACGACGTGATCCGTCTGCAGCTCATGGCCTTCGGCTTCGTCGAGGCCGGTCGACTGGAGTTCACCAAGGATTATGTGCTCATTATGGACCGCATCAACAAGCAGTACATACAGGTGCCCTACCGCTATGTGGACTTCCTGCGCAACAGCCATATAGACTTCTACACCCTGCAGGCCCTGTTCTGGAACGAGCTGTTCATTCCCGGCGAGACGGGCGTGGGCACCAGTTCGCTGGGCGAGTTCACCACCAATATGGGTGGCGACGAGGCCATCATTATGCTCGAGAAAGACCGCCTGAACTACAGTTGGCTGGCCAACCAGAAGACGGGCCGCATCAAGATGGCCAACATTATGTATCGCGACGTGAAGAACGGCAATGCCCAGCTGAACTGGGACTACGAGGACTATAGCCCCCTCAACGGCAAGCTCTTCCCCTCCGACATGATTGCCACCCTGACCCTGCCGCAGAAGGAGGTGAAGGTGAGCATCAAACTGAACTATCTGGGCACCGAGAATGAGTGGGAGCCCCGTACCACCGTGTCGGACAAGTACCGTAAGGTTGAGATCGACGAGATGCTGCGCCGGTTCATGTCTCTGTAGTCTTTATATTATATAATAAGGTGTAATGAAGAAGTTCCTCCTGCTGCTATTCGCTTCGTTGCTTGTCCTCGCCGTGCCTGCTCAGAAAGGCAAGGCCACCGCTCAGGGTGCCCGCAAGACCGCCGCCGCCCAGACCGCGAAGAAACGCACAGGCACGACCACCAAGGCCAAGGCCCAGCCCGCCAAGGGCAAGGCGCAGCAAGCCAAGGGCAATACCCGGCCCGCCAAGAAGCAGCAGGGCAAGACGGGCGGCAACACCATTTCGGGACTGAAGGCCAGGAAAGACCAGCTGGTCAAGGAGCGCAACAACAACCTGCAGAAGAAGGCCCAACTCGAGCGCAACGTGAAGAAAGGCATCGAGAACCTCATGGTGCTCGACAACGAGATCCTGCGCCAGCGCAAGGTGGTCGACACCATTCGCTTCGACCTCTCGAACCTGAGCCAGCACATCGAGCAGCTCGACAGTCAGCTGGTGCAGCTCGAGAGCGAGCTTTCCGACCGCCGCAACCGCTTTAAGAAGTCTATGCGCTACATGCACCGCAACCGTTCGGTGCAGGACCAGCTTATGTTCGTGTTCAGTGCCGACAACTTCAACCAGATGTACCGCCGTGCCCGCTTCAATCGCGAGTATGCCTCCTACCAGAAGGCCCAGGGCGAAGCCGTGATGTCGAAGCAGAAGCAGGTGGGGCAGAAGAAGCGCGAGCTTTCCGAGGCCCGTCAGGCCAAGAGCCGTCTGCTGAACCGGGGCGAGATCGAACAGAAACAGTTAGAGAGCAAGCAGACCGAGCAGCAGACGCAGGTAGACCAGCTGAAGAAGCAGCAGCGCACCGTGCAGGCACTCATAGAGCAGCAGCAGCGCCAGGAGGCCGAGCTGAACACCCAGATCGACAAGCTGATAGCTGAGGAGATACAGCGCGAGAAGGAACGCCGCGAGGCCGAAGCCCGCAAGAAGGCCGCTGCCGAGGCTGCCCGCAAGCGAGCCGAGGAGCTGGCCCGCAAGAAGGCTGCCGCCGAGGCCGCCCGCAAGGAGAACGAGCGCCGCATAGCCGAGGCCCGCGCCAAGGAAGAGGCCGCCAAGGCCAAGGCCCGCGCCGCCTCGAAGGCTGAGAAGGAAGAGGCCGAGCGCAAGGCCCGCGAGGCCGAACGTGCCCGTAAGGCTGCCGAGGCCAAGGCACAGGCCGACAGCAAGGCCCGCCATCGCGAGCTGGCCCAGGCCGAGAAGGACGAGGAAGAGCTGCAGGTGCCTGCCGCCGACCGCAAGCTGTCGGGAGGCTTCGAAGCCAACAAGGGTCGTCTGCCTCTGCCCATCACCGGGGCCTACAAGATTATCCGTGGCTTTGGCACCTATACGCCCGAGGGGCTCAGCCAGGTGCGCCTGCGAAGCAACGGCTGGCACATCAAGGGTCAGCAGGATGCCAAGGCCCAGTGCATCTACGATGGAGAGGTGAGCGGTGTCTACCAGCAGCAGGGTGGGGGATATATCGTCACCGTGCGCCACGGCAAGTACATCTCGGCCTACATCAATCTGTCGTCCGTCAGCGTGCGCAAGGGGCAGCGCGTATCCACTCGCCAGGCGCTCGGCTCCATAGGCCGCGACAACACCATGCAGTTCCAGCTGCGCAACTGGAGCAACCTGCTGAACCCCAGTCACTGGCTGGGCCGATAGGCATAGCGCCCCCGCCCGCCGGCAGGCGAGCGTGTCCCTATGGCTATTTTAGGGTAGGGGACAAAGAATCATAAGAAATCGTTCATCATCGTGCAAATTTGTTACATTGCAACAAATTTTGACCGTGAAGAACGATTTTTTTATTCCTCAGTATTGGGTTGGACGTATCTTTGCACCAGTTTTTTTACACTAACCCAACAAAACATTTATGAAACAATTCGGAAAACTTCTACTGAGCTTGATGCTCGTGTTTGCCAGTACGGCATTGTACGCGCAAACAGAGATTACCGGCACCGTGGTCGACCCGCAAGGCGAGCCCATCATAGGTGCAACGGTGATGGTGAAAGGTACGTCGAACGGCACGGTGACCGACTTCGACGGCAACTTCAAACTGAAGGCCGACGCTGGTGCCACGCTCGTGTTTACCTACATTGGCTTCGACAAGCAGGAGCTGCCCGCCCAGGCCGCTATGCAGGTGACGATGAAGGACAACGCCGCCGAGCTGGCCGAGGTGGTGGTGACCGGCTACCAGGTGCAGCGCAAGGCCGACCTGACCGGCTCAGTGGCCGTGATGGACATGAAAGGCCCCATGAGCGAGAGCGACCCCAACGTGATGAACTCGATGCAGGGCAAGCTGCCCGGCGTGAACATCGTGACCGACCCCGCCCCCGGTGGCGGCAGCTCGAGCATTCGCGTGCGTGGTATGGCCTCGGTGAATGGCGGCGACCCCCTCTACGTGATCGACGGTGTGGCCTCGACCGAGAACCTGAACTCGCTGAATGCAGCCGACATCGAGTCGATCCAGGTGCTGAAGGATGCCTCCAGTGCCTCTATCTATGGTAGCCGCGCCGCCAACGGCGTGATCATCATCACCACCAAGCGCGGCAAGCAGGGCAAGATGGCCGTCAACGTGAGCTACAACGCTGCCGTGCAGACCGTGGCCCGCACGTTCGACGTGCTCTCGGCTGACGAGTGGGGCCGTGCCTACTGGCAGGCTGCCCAGAACGACGGCATTCCCCCCTCGGGTGCCGCTGCCCTCTATGGCACGGGTGCCACGCCCCAGCTGGTGAGCACCCTGAACGGCCACAACACTGCCAATACCGACTGGCAGAAGGAAGTGTACAGCGCTGCCTGGACCCACAACCTCTCGGCCAGCATCTCGAATGCCTCGGAAAAGGGCTCCTACCTCTTCTCGGGCAACTACATCAACCAGAATGGTCTGATGGACGAGACCTTCTACCGCCGCTTTACGGCCCGTGTGAACTCGACCTACAACTTTAATAAATACGTGCGTGTGGGCGAGAACCTGATGGTGGCCAACTGGCAGAACCGCGGTGCCGATACCAACGGCGACCGTGGCATTCCCTACAGCGCCATGCGCCAGCACCCCGCACTGCCTGTTTATAACGGTGATACCTTCGGCAATGCGCAGACCATGCTGGGCAGCGACATCGACAACCCCGTTCAGACCCTCTACAACAGCCGCGACAACACGAACAACTCGTGGCGCATCTTCGGCAATGCCTACATCGACATCATGCCCATCAAGGGCCTCACGCTGAAGAGCAACATCGGCGTGGAGCACTCGCAGTTCCTGAACAAGACCCTGACCCGCAAGGTGAAGGAGAGCGATGCCAACACCAACCGCGCCGTGAGCCGCGGCTATGGTGAGGGCGACACCTGGACGTGGACCAACACGGCCAACTATCTCTTCGACATTGCCGGACAGCACCACTTCACCATCCTGGCCGGTACCGAGGCCATCAAGTATTCATACGAAGATCTCTCGGCCTGGCGCAACGACTATGCCTTCGAGGATGCCGACTACATGCAGATAGGTGCCGGCTCGGGCTCGATGACCAACGGTGGCGGCAAGCAGGAGTGGGCCCTGTTCTCGCTCTTCGGCAAGATCGACTATAACTTTGCCGACCGCTACCTGTTCTCGGCCACCCTGCGCCGCGACCAGAGCTCGCGCCTGGCCAAGGACAACAACTCGGGCGTGTTCCCCGCCTTCTCGGGTGCCTGGCGCGTCAGCGAGGAGAAGTTCTGGCCGCAGAACAACATCGTGGGCGACGTGAAGCTGCGCCTGGCCTGGGGTCAGAACGGTAACTCGTGGATGCCCTCCAACTATCCTGCCTATACCACCTACGTCTACGAGCTGGGCAATGCCGCCTACGACCTGAACGGCACCAACACCGGCCTGGTGAGCGGCGTGAAGATTGCCTCGACCGGCAACCCCGACCTGAAGTGGGAGACCACCACGCAGACCAACTTCGGTATCGATGCCTACCTCTTTGGCGGTGCCGTGAGCCTGGCCTTCGACTACTACTGGAAGAACACCAAGGACATGATTACCAAGCCCGCAGCACCTGCCGTGGCTGGTGAGAATGCCGACCAGTACACCAACACGGGCGAGATGAAGAACCGTGGCTTCGAGCTGAACCTGGGCTACCACTCGCCCAAGTACGGCGACTTCTCGTGGGATGGCAACCTGAACATGTCGATGTATCGCAACGAGCTGGTGAAGCTGAACGACGACGTGACCTATATGGGCGGCGACTTCCGCCTCATCGAAGGCGAGCCTATGGGCATGTACTATGGCTACGTGTGCGACGGCATCTTCCAGAACCAGGATCAGGTGAACAACCACGCACAGCAGCCTGGCAAGGGCGTGGGCCGACTGATCTACCGCGACCTGAACGGCGACGACGTGATCGATGCCGACGACCGCTGCATCATTGGTGACCCCAATCCCGACTTCAGCCTGGGCCTCACGCTCTCGGCCAACTACAAGCAGTGGCAGCTGTCGGCCTTCTTCGCTGGCGACTTCGGCTTCGACATCTACAACGGCACGCGCAAGCAGCTGGAGTTCATGAGCTATGGCAACACCTACACCAACCGTGGTGTCGACGTGCTCGATGCCTGGCGTCCCGACAACACCGGTGCCGACATTCCCGCACTGAGCACCATCGACGACAACAACGAGACCCGCATGTCGACCTACTTCGTCGAGGATGGCTCGTACCTGAAGTGCAAGTACGTGAAGCTGAGCTACAACTTCCAGGACCAGCCCTGGATGAAGACCATCGGCCTGCAGGCACTGAATGTCTACGGACAGGTGGACAACCTCTTCACCATTACCAGCTACAGCGGCCTGGATCCCGAGGTGCCCGTGGCCGACTGGAATGCCGCCCGCGTAGACAACGGCCCCTATCCCCGTGCACGCACCTTCTCGGTGGGACTGAACGTGACATTCTAACTTGAAGACTGAAAACTGAACATTAAATAAATGAAGATTATGATGACCAAATATATCAAGACAATCTGTGCAATCAGTCTACTCTGCGGGTTTACTGCTTGCGACGATATGCTCGACACCGTGCCCCAGGGCATCTTTACGGCAGAGCAGCTGAACAATGCCTCTGAGGAGGCCCTCGACGGACTGATGGCCTCGGCCTACGCCGGACTGGAGTCGCACTTCATTGGCAACAACGAGGCCTTTGCCGGCCCCTCGACCAACTGGATCTTCGACGTGCGCAGCGACGATGCCTACAAGGGCGGCGGCGGCACTGGTATGGAGGAGAACATTCACCTGCTCGAGGTGAGTGAGATCAATGCCGACAACGTGAGCGGCCAGGACAAGTGGCAGAACAACTACTGGGCCATCGTGCGTGTGCACAAGGCTATGCAGGCCCTGCAGCAGGCCGGCTCGGTGAAGAACGGCGACCAGCTGATGGGCGAGCTGAAGACGCTGCGCGCCTGGTACTACTTCGACCTCATTCGCATCTTCAACCGCATTCCCTACGCCACCGAGAACGAAGACCTGACCACGAAGACCAACGACGAGTACAGCCGCGACGAGATCTTCGGCTTCATCAAGCGCGACCTCGAAGAGGCCATCGCCGTGTTGCCCGAGACCAAGAACGGTGCCCGCATCACCCGCACCACGGCCCAGGCCATCCTGGCCAAGGTGTGCGCCTTCCTGAGCGACTGGGAGGGGGTGAAGGCAAATGCCGATGCGGTGATTCAGAGCGGGCAGTACAGCCTCTACAATAACTTCGGCGACCTGTCGAAGATACAGTTCAACAATGGCAGCGAGAGCATCTTCGCCATGCAGTGCTCCACGGCCAACAACAACAGCCACATCAACTGGCCCAACCTGCTGAACTGCACCTACAGCGACGGCGACCTCTACGGCACGGGCGACGACTTCTTCTATGGTTCGCAGAACCTGGTCAACGCCTATCGCACCAATCCTGATACCGGCCTGCCCTATCTCGACGGCACCTTCAATCAGGTGAACGTCACTGCCGACTACGACGGCACGCTCGACCCCCGTCTCGACTTCACCGTGGGCCGCATCGGCATGCCCTGGCGTGGTCACACCTACACGCAGGGCTGGTGCCGTGCCTACGACATCTACGGCGAATACTCGAACAAGAAGGGATGGCCCGCTCCCGAGGAGTGCTATCAGGGATGGCCCTGGGGCTGCAACTCGCTCAACTTTATGTTCATTCGCTATGCCGACATCGTGCTGCTGAAGGCCGAGGCCCTCGTTGAGCTGGCCACGGGCAACAACGCCGCCGAGGACAACGGGCTGAAGGAGGCCCGCGACCTGGTGAACCAGATTCGCCAGCGTGCCCAGAACAGCATCGACGGCAGCTATTCGCCCCAGGATCTCGACCCCTCGCGTGCCGATTACTTCGTGGGCCTCTATCCCACCGACTGGGATGGCAACCTCTACTGGACCAAGGAGCGTGCCCGTATGGCCGTGCGCATGGAGCGCCGTCTGGAGCTGGCCCTCGAAGGCAACCGCTGGTTCGACCTCGTGCGCTGGGGTAGCGACTACCTCATGCAGACCATGAACACCTATATGGAGCAGGAGGCCGCCCTGCGCCCCTACTACCAGGGCCGCTCGGTGAGTGCCAACGAGATTCTGCTGCCCGTGCCGCAGGCCGAGATCGACAACTCTAACGGACTTTACAAACAGTATTAAAATTCACCATCTTAATTCATTCCATTAGATTATGAAAGCTATATATAAGATATTTGGTGTGGCCTGCATGGCTTGTGGACTTTGGGCCTGCTCCGACGTGGAGTACGAGGCTTCGGCATCGCAGGCAGTCGACCGGGTGAGCAATCTCGTGGCCGACTATCAGGACGGCAGCCGCCAGGTGACCCTGCGCTGGGACAACCCCTCGATGGGCGGCCAGACGGGCATTCGCATCGTGAAGGACGATAAGGACATTATGGACTTCGATGAGGTCTTCAACTCCTACTTCATCAAGAAAGCCGCCGTCAATACCGACGTGGCCTACACCGTGAAGGCCCGCTTCGGCCAGGTGTTCTCCGAGGGCCAGACCGTGCGCTTCAACATAGCCTACGAGAAGCAGGCCGGGGCATCGAAGATTGCCATGCTCGTGGCCAATGACTACGAGCAGAGTGCCGACGAGCAGGACGCTGTGGCCTGGTTCCGCAAGAACTACGTAGAGACGGGCAAGGGCGTGCTGGTGACACCCGCCACCATCGACGAGCTCGACATTGAGCAGCAGGTGGCCTGCTGGGTGATGTGCGACCGCATCGGCATCGACAAGGGCTGGAAGAACCTGCCCGGCGACCTGGCATCCAACGCTACCATCGAAGCCCTGAAAGCCTTCGCAGCCGACGGTGGCAACCTCTTCCTCACCAACCACGCCACCCAGCTCACCGTGGCCCTGGGCCGCATCGACGAGGCCTATGCCCCTGGGCTCTTTGGCAGTGGCGAGGGTGGCCCGAACCCCGACGTGTGGGGCTCGCAGCCCATCATTGGCAATGCCGAGGGACAGATCTACGACCATAGCGGTCACGACATCTATCGTGGCATGACCTTCACCGCTGGCCTGTACGACCGTAGCATCTACTGCTTCGAGGGCAATGGCGTGAAGGGCGACCACAACTGTATGTGGGACCTGAACGCCTACGGCCTGCCTGCCAACCCCAACGTGGTGAAGGCTTGGGAAGACCTGACCAGCTCGCACGTGCTCGGCACCTGGAACCACGTCGTCGACTACTGCTGCGCCGGTATCATCGACTTCGATCCCACCACCGCCTTCGCCGGTCGTGTGCTGGCCGTGGGCCTGGCCTCGTATGAGTGGAACATTGGTGGCGATAATGCCTACCAGTCGCAGCTGGAGAAGTTCACCAGCAACTGCCTTGCTTACGTCAGCACGCCTGCCGAGCAGAAGGTGGTCATGCTCGTGGCCAACGACTACGAGCAGAGTGCCGACGAGAAGGATGCCGCCGAATGGTTCCGCCAGACCTACGTCGCCGCTGGCAAGGGCGTGCTCATGACGCCTGCCACCATCGACGAGCTCGATATTGAGCAGAGCCCCGTGTGCTGGGTGATGTGCGACCGCATCGGCATCGAGAAGGGCTGGAAGAACCTGCCCGGCGACCTGGCCTCTAACGCTACCATCGAAGCCCTGAAGGCCTTCGCAGCCGACGGTGGCAACCTGCTGCTCACCAACCACGCCACCCAGCTCACCGTGGCCCTGGGCCGCATCGACGAGGCCTACGCCCCTGGGCTCTTCGGCAGTGGCGAGGGTGGCCCGAACCCCGACGTGTGGGGCTCGCAGCCCATCATTGGCAATGCCGAGGGTCAGATCTACGACCACTCGCAGCACGACATCTACTGGGGTATGGACTTCGTGAGCGGCCTGTACGACCGTAGCATCTACTGCTTCGAGGGCAATGGCGTGAAGGGCGACCATAACTGCATGTGGGACCTGAACGCCTACGGTCTGGCCCCCAACCCCAACGTGGTGAAGGCCTGGGAAGACATGACCAACAGCACCGTGCTGGGCACCTGGAACCACGTTGTCGACTACTGCTGCGCCGGTATCATCGACTTTGCTCCCACCACCACCTTCGCCGGTCGCATCGTGGCCGTGGGCCTGGCTTCCTACGAGTGGAACATCGGCGAGCCGAACCAGTACCAAGGGCAGCTGGAGCGTTTCACCCAGAACTGCATCAGCTATCTGAAATAAGCAGAACGTTTCATTCGTTACATAGATAAGTTAGTATTGTTAGGGCAGCGATAGCACCAGAGGTTATCGCTGCCGCTTTATTGTGGTACAAAACGGCCTTGTTGGCGGTGCAAAACGGTTATGATCGCGGTACAAAAGTGCCGTTCTTGCAACTTTTGGCTATAAGCAAAAGACCTTTCGCTTAGAAGCAAAAGGCCTTGCGGTTGTAAGCAAAAGGGCTTGCGCTTACAAGCAAAAACTGCCAGAATGTGTGGCACAGCTGACTATGTCTCGGTGTAGACGTATGTGCCGCCCATCTTGGTGCGCAGCAGGCGGGGCGCATCGCCTTGGCACCAGGCGTCGAGCTGCTTGCGGGCCGAGTGGTAGGTCAGGCCGCTGTTGCGCATAAAGGAGCGCACGTCGGCATAGCCCCGCTCGTCAAGGCATCGCTGCAAGGCACGCTCTAAGTGGGCCGTGTCTGCCGACAGCTTCTGCGTGTCGGGATTGCCCACAGGTCGGAAGCCGTTCGTCCAGCGATCCACTTTCTCAACAAACTCGCGTGTAGGCGTGAACTCGATGCCCTGCAGCTCCACATCGAGACTGCCCACCTTGTCGGCCGTGGTCTTCTCGCTTCGCAGTCCAATCTTCGGCGCAAACGAGCCAAAGGGTGTCTCAATGCGGTCGCCATCGCCCAGCCAGACCTTCGAGGCCTCCATAAAAACATCGAGCACACGGGTCATCTCACCCGCTTGCAGGGCATAGTGGCGGGCGCAGTACTCGTCCAGCTCTGCCAGCGTCCGGCGGCGCAGCCCATAAGGCCGCACATATACATAGTTTCGTCCCTCTTTGTCTTTCAGCGGTGCAGGATGCACCTCAAACAACATTCCGTCTTCTTTGCGTGGCATAGTATTAATCTTGATGCAATTTGAGTGCAAAATTACGAAGAAACCACGAGACGGCAAATACAAAATAGGTAAAAATCATAAAAATCAGGTCTATAATGCACAGAAAGGGCGTGCGTTCTCACAGAAATTGTGTAACTTTGCCGCAAACTTTTATTATCGTATGTATGGCAGAGAATCTAAAACAACGATTTCTTCAAACACTCAATGAATACCGCTCTTTGGGGATTTCTGAGCAGATAGACTACCAAAAGTTCTATCTGTACTCCATCATTACCCATTCCACAGCCATCGAGGGCTCTACGGTGACGGAAATCGAGAATCAGCTGCTTTTCGACGAGGGTATCACCGCCAAAGGACGTAGTCTGCAAGAGCAGATGATGAACCTCGACCTAAGGGCAGCATACGAGCACTCTATGCGCCTGGCACATCAGCATACTGATTTTTCCATAGAGATGCTTAAGGATTTGTCTGCCATCGTCATGAAGAACACCGGTGGACAATACCATACGGCGCAAGGATCGTTCGATGCATCAAAAGGTGACCTTCGTCTTGTAGGTGTTACTGCGGGCGTAGGTGGCCGTTCGTATATGAACTACCAGAAAGTGCCTGTCAAGTTAGCAGAATTTTGCCAACAGATTAACGAGCGTAGACATACATTGTTGCAAAGTACCGACATCATTGAACAATATCTGTTGAGTTTCGATGCGCATTATCTGCTTGCGACCATCCATCCTTGGGTTGATGGAAACGGTCGTATGTCCCGTCTTGTGATGAACCATCTGCAATACGAGTTCGGATTAATGCCAATGAAAATTGTTAAAGAGGACAAAGCCGAGTACATTCAGGCTCTGATTGATTCACGTGAGCAGGAATCGCTCGAACCCTTCCGTGAGTTCATGCTGGAAGAACACATTCGCAATATCACTAAAGAGATAGAAGAATATAAGAAATCACAAGCTGATGACCCGATAAAAGTTACATCTGACCCGATAAAAGTGTTTGATGACCCGATAAAACGACAACTGTATCAGGCAGTCGCTCAAGACGGCACACTCAACTATGCAGAGTATGCTGCTCAAATAGGCGTATCCGAAGCTACTGTCAAACGCCGCCTTGGAGAGTTGAAAAAAGAAGGTGTTATCATCAGAATTGGTAGTAACAAGACAGGGTTCTGGGAGATAGTAAAACAAAAATAAATAGGTTTTATGGATACAGAAATGAGAAACAAACTGGAACAGGAGGCCTGCTTCCTCCACATCGCTATACCATACGACAAAGACGATGAGTTGATAACCTTCGACGACGGACTGATGACCGAGTTGGAATGTGACGAGGAGTTCGTGCCGCCCATGCTCAATGCCGAGGACCAGCTATTGGAGTTCCTCATTGACCTGAAAGAACGCAAGGTCGTTGGCTGGAACTATGAAGACGGTTATCTCCGCCTATGGGCCAAGGTATGCGATGCTGGCACCTACACGCTGATGGACGCAGAGAAGAATCCCCTCTGCCAGATTTGCGGCTATGTGCCCAACAAACTGATTCCCCCATTAGAAAAAGGCTTCGGCGACTACATCGAACTGGCCATCGAGGCCGACGGTACCGTAAACGATTGGCCCGCCACTCCAGACCTCTCCGAGTTCATAGAAGAAGGCCAAGCACCAAAGTCCGTCAAGACCAACAAATGGCATCGCGCCGAGAAAGCCCTTTGGCGTGTCAAGGACCTGCACTTGAACAAGGAAGAAACCGCTTGGCTAATAGAGCAATTGCAGTCTGTATAGTGCGCCCATTCATTTCCCAAAGCTAAGTATCATATTAACGCATGCTAACTATTATGTTTAGCCATCGTAAGTATGATACTTAGCTGTTGTAAAATAGTCTTTACATAAGCGGCACCATTCAATTTTGCCCCATTTAGCGTTTTTTGCACAGAAAGGATGTGCGTTCTCCCGGAAATTGTGTAACTTTGCCGCAAAGTTTTTATTACCGTATGGCAGAGAATCTAAAAACAAATAGAAATTAAGCAGTAAAAATATGATTAGCGACATTACTATAGAAAACTTCAAATCTGTTTTGAATGTGAGTCTCCCACTTGGCAGATTCAATCTCCTGATCGGTGCTAACGGCTGCGGCAAGTCCAATATTCTTGAAGGGATTGCTCTGGGGGCTGCCGCCAGTTCCGACAAACTGGATTATGAGTATTTTGCCAACCGTGGCATTCGTGTTGTTGAACCACGGTTTATGTTGCCTGCGTTTGAAGATACGGTTGCTAATTCGATTCAAATAGGTGTAAAGGACAAAGAAGGATACCCAACAGTCTTTGACATTCGTTATGATAATAATGCCAAGCCGGCAAGATGGGTCAATGACAATGAATTTGATATGGAGGAAGATGCACAATCAGACGATATAGACCAGACAAATAATAAGGAGAACAAGGATGATATCCTAAAATTTGTAGTTCGGGGAAACAAGTTGTTTGCTATACCTACTAATGCAGATTTAAACACATTTTTAATTTATTCTCTTGAAGAGTCGAAACTCCGTAGGGCGGACGATTCCAATCGAACTTACCCTATGGGGCGTCATGGTGAAGGTCTGTTCGCATATTTGAAGGATTTGTCACAAAGGCCTGAAGGCGTTGATTTCTTTAATGAGATTAAGGAAAATCTAAAAGTCCTTGACTGGTTCGATGATATGCAAGTTCCTTCTGGCCAGTTGTCCATGGAGTTTAACTTGAAACTTAAAGACAGTTACTTGGCAGAGACTATCAACACCTTTGACCAACGGAGTACAAACGAAGGGTTCCTTTATTTGCTCTTCTATCTTACGCTTGTCATATCAGACGAGACCCCGAAATTTTTTGCAATAGAGAATATTGACACTGCTTTCAATCCAAAACTTTGTCGTGAAGTAACCCGTCGGCTAATAGAACTGGCACGTAAGCATGACAAACAGATTATAGCTACCACCCATAATGCTGCCGTGCTCGATGGAATGAACATCTTTGAAGATGATGTTCGTCTGCATGTTGTTCGTCGTACCATTGACGGATATACTAAGACGAACAGGGTTGTCCTGAAAGATGAAATGTCAATGCCCCTCTCTGAGGCATGGGTGAAAGGATATATTGGTGGCCTGCCTGATAACTTCTAAAAAGAACACGACTATGTCTTCAATTGCTTTAATTTGTGAGGGAGTATCAGAAATTAAAATCCTCTCCTATATCATCAACCGCTATATGAGTGATGATGTAGTGGTGAATGCTATTCAGCCTTCATTGAAAACCGCCCATGGCCAGGAAAAACAGGACGAGGAAGGCGGGTGGTTGCAGGTTCTTAACCATTGTACCGATGAAGTTGTCAAAGACGTGATGGCAGCGAATGAATATCTTGTCATCCAGATAGACACGGATGCTTGCATCCAAACAAACTACGATGTAGACATTTACGATAAGGACCATAAGAAAGTCTCTGATAATATCTTGTATGAGCGAGTTTGCACACGACTAAAACAGAATATAAGCGAAGACACCTGGAGCAAGTATTCCGACAGGATTCTGTTTGCCATCTGTTTCAATGAGACAGAGTGTTGGCTCCTTCCTCTCTATTACGAGAACGATGCCAAGAAGCGTTGTGCCACCAGCAACAGCATCTATATCCTGAACCAGAAACTTCAGAAAGATGGCTTTGGCATCCCCGAGAAAGCCAAAAACTCTCCAGAAGCCGTCAACGTTTATCAGCAAATTCTGAAAAAGATGAAGCGGAAAGACATTCCGAGAATTGCTCAATACAACTATGGCTTTCAGAAGTTCGTGGAACAACTGGAAACTATTAAGGACGATATTGAAGAAGAATCCTTATGAATACAGAACTGAGAAGCAAACTGGTCTACATAGCCATACCATACGACAAAGACGATGAGCTGATAACCTTCGATGATGGGCTGATGGCACCATGAACGGTTGGCCCGCCACTCCCGACCTCTTCGAGTTCTTAGAGGAAGGTCAAGCACCAAAGCCTGTCAAGACCAACAAATGGCATTGCGCCAAGGAAGCCCTTTGGCGTGTCAAGGACTTACATTTGAACAAAGAAGAAACCACTTGGCTGATAGAACAATTGCAGTCTGTATAGTGTAGCCACGTCACTTCCAAAAGCTAAGTGTAATCCTTAATTATCTGGGATACCTATTCATCATTTGCCAATACAGAAGGAGGAATTATACTGCTTGGAGTCGTGGAAGAGAATGATTACTCGCTTTCTGTGAAGGGTGTTGAGGATTCACACAAACGTCCGTTTTGGCGAAGGTGACCCAGATTTGTTTGATATTTGTAAATCGGAACTCGATACACATCCTGAATACCAAGTTACTTATGCTCCCTCACGCACAACATTGACTATAGACATGAGTAAAATGACACAGACGGAGCGGACGATAAAGAAAAAATGGACGATAATGACAAGGTGGACGATAAAAGCGGACGATAGTTATTGACTACATTCGTAGAAATGGTGAAGGTTCCTGAACAAGGAAGAAGAAACGAAGGAAATAGATGACGTGCCAGAGTCGTTGGATTGGTGAAACAAAATGATTGACTTTCTTTGATAAACAAAGCGACCAAAGGTCGAGCGGCAAACGGATATGGAACAAAACAGAAATAATCCTCCGTGGAAAGCGTAGACAACATTTCGTAGCATCATGAACGAAATTTTGCATGATTTGAAACAATTGTTACATACGGAATGGTCGTAAAAGCGTAATTTTGCACCGAAAAAGGAGATAAGAAGCATGAAACTACAAGCATTACTACTTACAACGGCCAGCCTTTTAGCAGTTACAGGCGTGCAGGCACAGACGGCGGCACATTTCGACATGTCGCTTACCGATGGTGGCAAGATTACGGAGACGGTGACGCAAGCGCAATATGCGGTGAGCTCACAGCTGACACCTTTCACCGTGGAGGGCCCCGACGGCGCGGCATTGCGCTTCGATGGTTATTCTAATTATGTGAAGGCAGGACTGCCCGCTGGCTCGCTGAGCACAGAGGCCATGACGCTGAGCGTGGTGCTGGCTGCCGAGACCTACCCGATGATGAAGGTCGATGTGGCCGAGGACACACCCACCTACGGCACTATCTGCGGCAATCTTGACGGCAAGCAGGGCTTTGCCCTTCAGCTGTCGTCGCAGGGCGACCTGCGCTTTCAGTTCGGCTCGGCCTACGCCAACGGCTACCTGTTTACGATTGACGGGTCGAAGAAACTGCCCCGTGGTCAGTGGGCTGTGGTGACGGCAGTGCTCAGTAAGACAGCCAACAGCGCCAAGCTCTATCTGAATGGCGAAGAGATAGGCACCAGCCGCATGAGCCGATCGGACATTGCGCACGCTACGGCAGACTTCTATATCGGAAAGGATGCTACGGATGTGAAGTCGGGGCCGTTCCTGATCAACACCTTCTGCGGACTGATTGATGACATCAGCATCAGTAATGAGGCCTCCCTCAACCCCTCCCAAGGAGTGGAGTGGACTACGCAGCCTGATTTTAGCTACCCAGCCTCACGCTATACAGAGAGTCTTTGGCGCCCTCAGTACCACGCTATGCCCTCGGGCTCCTGGACCAACGAGACCCACGGCATGCTGTATAGCGGCGGGCGCTACCACCTGTTCTTCCAGAAGAATGCCAACGGCCCCTATATGTCGCGCCTGCACTGGGGCCACATCAGCAGCGAGAACCTCTACCTGTGGCGCGACGAGCCCATTGCCATTGCTCCCGGCGAGGCCTACGACCTGAAAGGCTGCTGGAGCGGCTGCGTCTATGAGGAAAATGGTACACCTTATATATTATATACGGCTGTAGACAATGCCCGCGCCACCATTGCACAGGCCAAGGCCCTCGATGCCGACTTGACCGGATGGGAGAAGCAGGGCATCGTGATCAATGGCCGCCCCGCAGGACTGAGCGACGACTTCCGCGACCCCTACTACTTTGAGGCAAACGGGCAGCACTACGTCATCGTGGGCACCAGCAAGAATGGGGTAGGGGCCTGCACGCTGCATAAGCGTGAGAATGGGCAGTGGACCAACGATGGCAGCATCTTCTTCCAAGGGAACACCGTCAGTCAGCACGGCACGTTCTGGGAGATGCCCAACGTCACCCCCATGGGCGATGGCCGCTGGCTCTTCACCTGCACCCCGCTGGGCACTGCCCAGGGCGTGCGCACCCTCTGCTGGGTGGGCACCATCGGCACCGACGGGAAATTCACCCCCACCACCGATATGCAGTATCTGGAGATGGGCGGCATCAGCCGCGACGGCTACGGCCTGCTCTCGCCCACCATTCTTCCCTCTCACCTCTCATCACTCACCTCTCACCTCCTAATCGGCATCGTGCCCGACAAGTTGCCCACCCAGACCAACTACGAGATGGGCTGGGCCCACAACTACTCGCTGCCCCGCGAAATATCGCTGGATGCCGACGGCACGCTCATTCAAAAGCCCTACAGCGGACTGACCGCCATGCGCACCGAGACCACCATAGGCAAGACGCTGCTGCTGAACGGCCCTGAGTCGCTGGCACCCGTCAGCGGCCGCCAGATAGAGCTGCTGGGCGAGTTCACCGTTGCCAGCGGCAGCACCTGCGGCTTCCGCTTCCTGAAGTCGGCTGGCCAGCAGGCTACGCTTTCCTACGATGCCGCCACGGGCTTGCTCACGCTCGACCTCACCGCGCTCAGCCGCACCGCCAACGATGCCGGTTCCTACAATGGCATTTACGCTGCAGCCCTGCCCGTGAAGGTGAATGCAGGCGAGAAGCTCACCCTGCACGTCTACTTAGACGGCTCTATTGCCGACATCTTCGTGTGCGACCGCTGGGCCTTCTCGGTGCGCCTCTTCCCCAATGGTGGCAGCGGCGTGGAGGCCGAGGCCTTCGCCACCCTGCCCACCGAAGCCACCCTGCACGCCTGGACGCTCAGTGCCAGTCAGCAGTCACTGGGCATCGTTAACGTTCAGCGCCTGGCACCCAGCGAAGAATGTTACGACCTGCAAGGACGCCGCGTGCAGGGCGAGCCCCGCCAGGGACTGTATATCAAGAACGGAAAGAAGTATGTTGCTCGCTGACACCCTCGTCGTGCTCGGGCTGGCCACCGTCAGTCTGGGCACCATCAGCGAGGCCGACGGCCCCGTGGAGCGCACCTTCAGGCTGCGCAATGCCGGTACGGGCAGCGTGGCCCTGCAGCAGGGCTACACCTCGTGCGGGTGCACCACCATCAGCTTTGCTCAGGGAAAGACCGTGGCTCCCGGCGATACCACGAGCGTCACCCTGCGCTTCAATCCGCGCGGCAAGGGCGGCGAGTTCCTGGAAACGGCCACCCTGGTCTATGGCCCTGGTCGTGGGGAGCGCGTGCGGCTCTCGTTAGAGGGCACGTGCCAGAGCAGCGAGGAGTCGCTGCTGCGCCAGTTCCCCATCAGCCTGTCAGACAGTCTGCGCCTCTCGGCCAGCCACTTCGATCTGGGCGTGATGAGCGTAGGCCAGACCCAGGAGCGCGGCATCGTGGTGCTGCATCGCAGTAGTCAGGGCGACCGTCAGGAGCGCGTGCCCGTCACGTTCACCGTCACCCCGCAGACGCCCAAGGGCCTACAGCACATTGAGAGGCCTCTGCTCATAGGCGGCCAGCGCGTCGTCGTCACACTTGATGTCATGGTGAAATGATTGTTTTTCAGGATAACATTTTGCAGTTTGCCGAATAATTGCTATCTTTGCTGCCACAAAAGCAAAGATAGCTATGCGAAACATCAGTCTATACCTTATTATAATAATAGCGACTCTTCTGGCAGGCTGCTCTGGCGAGGAGCGGGTCTACCGCATAGGCGTGTCGCAGTGTGCTGCCGGGCCCTGGCGTGAGAAGGTGAACCGCGAGATGCTGGCAGCCCAGCACTTGTATGAGCAGAATGTAGAGGTGACTATTTGCGATGCCCGTGACAATCCGCAGTTGCAGATACGCCAGATAGACAGCCTGGCCCAGACGGGCATAGACCTGCTGGTGGTGGCTCCCACCGAGTCGGCCCCAATGGCAGAGGCTGTGGCCCGGGTGCGCGGTCGGGGCATACCCGTCATCTTCTTTGACCGTAAGGCCGATACCAATGACTATGATGCTTTCATTGGTGGTGACAACGTGGTGGCGGGCAGCGTCGTGGCAGGCTATGCAGCCGAGCTGGCCAGGCAAGTGGCGGGGCATAGGCCCGTGGTCCTTGAGATTACGGCAGCTATGACCACCTCACCGGCACAGGAGCGTCACGCAGGATTCGAACAGGTGATGCAGCAGCACCCAGAGATAAACTATGTCTGCATGAATAGTGACTGGTCGGCCGAAAAGACCTATCAGATTCTGAAGCGACAGATAGCCGCTGGCCATCAGCCCGACATCGTGTTCTGCCACAACGATGCCAACGGCCTGGGAGCCTACAAGGCTGCCAAGGAGGCCGGGCTGGCTGAGGCGATCAGTGTGCTGGGCATCGACGGTATGCCCGATGAGGGCATTGCCTTCGTGCAGAAAGGATATTTGGCGGGCACCTACGTCTATCCCACCCATGGCGAGCAGATTGTGCGGTTGGCACTGAACATTCTGACGGGCCGGCCGTTCGAGCGTGACAATGACCTGCAGAGTGTGATGGTGACGCCCCGCAATGTGGACATCATCTCGCTGAACAGCCGCGAGCTTATTCGACAGAACGAAGACCTTATCACCATACACGATAAATTAGAGCAGTACTTTGGCTTGTACAACGCTCAGCACAAAATGCTGATGGCCAGTCTGGTCGTTATCGCCTTGCTGGTGGTGGCAGTGCTCCTGACCTGGCGGGCCTTCGCTCAGATGCGCAAGGCGCTGCACGAGCGGCAGACCATGCACGAGGAGCAGACACTCTTCTATACCAATCCCGACAGCCGCACATTGCGCCAGGTGTTCGAGACGCCTCAGGAGGAGTTGCCCGCCCCTCGCTCACAGGACACTATTTTTGCCGAGACACTGAATGAGGCCATCCGCAAGAATATGGCCAATGCCAACCTGAAGATGGACGAGCTGGGCGAGACGGTGGGCCTGAGCCGTGTGCAGCTGTACCGCAAGGTGAAGGCCATCACCGGCCTGACACCCGTGGAGCTGTTGCGGCAGATGCGCCTGCAGCAGGGCTACGTACTGCTGACCACCACCACAAAGACCGTCAACGAGATTGCCTACGAGGTGGGCTTCGGCACGCCAGGCTACTTTTCTAAATGTTTCAAGCAGCAATATGGTAAATATCCTTCCGACTTGAGACAAACTCAATAAAAGGAACTTAATAGTCAACGATTGTTCCATGAAACATTTTTCTTGGTAAGCGAACGATAATTGATAGTCAATTGTCGTTCGCTTGCTTATCTTTGCACCAGTTTCTGAACTAATAGTACTAACCAAACAAAAAGCATTACATGAAACATTTCGAAAAACTCCTACTGAGCTTGATGCTCATGTTTGCCAGTACAATGTTGTACGCGCAAACGGAGGTAACCGGCACCGTGGTCGACCCTGAGGGCGAGCCCATCATTGGTGCCACGGTGATGGTGAAGGGCACGTCGAGCGGCACGGTGACCGACTTCGACGGCAACTTCAAACTGAAGGCCGATGCTGGTGCCACGCTCGTGTTCACCTACATTGGCTTCGAGAAGCAGGAACTGCCCGCCGCCAAGGGCATGCAGGTGACGCTACGCGATAACGCCGCCCAGCTGGCCGAGGTGGTGGTGACCGGCTACCAGGTGCAGCGCAAGGCCGACCTGACTGGCTCGGTGGCCGTGGTGCAGACCAAGGAGCTGAAGACCTCGAGCGATACCGACCCCATGCGTGCCTTGCAGGGTAAGGTGCCCGGCATGACCATTACGAGCAATGGCTCGCCCGTGGGTGCCGGTACGGTGCGCATTCGTGGTATCGGCTCGTTCAACTCGTCGCAGGATCCTCTTTTTATTATAGATGGTGTGCCCACGACGACCAACCTGAACACGTTGAACATGAACGACATCGAGTCGATGCAGGTGCTGAAGGATGCCGCCTCGGCCTCTATCTATGGTAGCCGTGCCGCCAATGGCGTGATCATCATCACCACCCGCTCTGGCAAGAAGGGCGACAAGGTGAAGGTGGACTTCTCGGCCAACCTGACCGCCCAGTTCTACAACTCGCAATCGATGATGAAGCTGGCCAACAGCGCCGAGTATGCCACCTCGATGGCCCAGGCCGCCATGAACGACGGGCTGGATCCTGAGCAGTATGCTAACAACTACGGCCTGACGCTGAACGCTGCCGCCGGCACGCCCATCCAGGCCTACGACCCCGCCACGGGCACCATGCGCTCCTTCACCGTGAACGGTCGCTATGATGGCTACATCAACCCCACGAAGACCATGCGCTACAGCGACACCGACTGGCTCGACGAGATCAGCCGCACGGGCTTCTCGCAGAACTACGACCTCTCTATCTCGAACGCCACCGACAAGACTTCGGCCCTCTTCTCGCTGGGCTATAAGAAGAACGAAGGCATCTTGAAGTACACCGACTTCGAGAGCATCTCTGGCCGTTTGAACACCTCGTTCAAGCTGAACAACATTGTGACCGTGGGCGAGAATGCCACGATTACCTACTCGAACCAGGTGGACTGCCAGCCGCTGGAGAACGCCTTGAAGATGGCCCCCACGGTGCCCGTCTATGAAGAGGACGGCGAGACCTTCTCAGGCCCCGTGGGTGGTATGAGCGACCGCCAGAACCCCCTGCGCGAGCTGTACCACAACCGCGACAACCGCCTGAAGATATGGCGCATCTTTGGCAATGCCTTCGTCAACATCACCCCGCTGAAGGGCCTGCTGCTGCGCTCTAACTTCGGTATCGACTACGATGCTGGCTACATTCACAGCGTGGTCTACACCTGGCACTCTGACGTAGTGAACAACTCGACTCCCTCGTCGACCGTGTCGCAGGCCAACGATATGAAGTGGACGTGGTCGAACACTGCCACCTATAACTTCACCCTCGGTGCCGAGCACACGTTCAATGTGCTGGCCGGTCTGGAGCTCTACTCGCAGACGCGCGACGACTTCTCCAGCTACGCCCAGATGTACGCCCTGGAGAACTACAAATACATGTGGCCCAACGCCGCCACCGGCACCCAGCGTGCCACGGGCATCGAGGAAGGCTACAACCTGGTGTCGCTCTTCGGCAAGCTGGACTACAACTGGAAAGACCTGCTGCTGGCTTCGTTCACCATCCGTCGCGACGGTTCGAGCCGCTTCGGCGAGAACAACCGCTACGGTACCTTCCCCGCCTTCACGCTGGGCTACCGCATTTCGCAGCACCTGAACCAGGAGTGGATCGACGATATGAAGGTGCGTGCCTCGTGGGGTGAGACCGGTAACCAGGCCATCTCGAACTATGCCCGCTATGGTCTCTATGCTGCCACCTATGGCGGCGAGCGCAACGAGTCGACGGCCTACGACCTGAAGCTGCAGGGCAGCGGCACCTATCCCTCGGGCTTCCGTGCCACCCAGTCGCAGAACAACGACCTGAAGTGGGAGACCACCGAGCAGTATAACGTGGGTCTGGACTTCACCCTGCTGCGCAACTCTGTCTACGGTACTGTGGACGCCTATATCAAGAAGGTGAAGGATATGCTCATCAATCCTGCCTACTTAGGCTCGATGGGCGAGGGTGGTGCCTCGTGGCTGAACGGTCCCTCGCTGCAGAACTGGGGTATGGAGTTTGCCCTGGGCTATCGCCACACCACCGAGTATGGTCTGCAGTACAACGTGAATGGCAACCTGGACTTCTTCCGCTCGAAGGTGACCTATCTGCCTGAGACGACTACGGGTAGCTACGTTCACACCTCGAAGGAGAACCTCGTTGAGTCCGAGCGTCCCTACGGTTCCATCGTGGGCTATGTGGTCGACGGCCTGTTCCAGAACCGTGAGGAGGTGCTGGCCAGCGGTCAGGAGAATGCCCGCGTGGGTGGCCTGAAGTATGCCGACCTCGACGGCAACGGCGTGATCAACGAGAACGACCAGACCTGGATCTTCAACCCCGTGCCCAACTTCTCGTGGGGCCTGAATGTGGAGCTGAGCTACAAGGACTTCGACTTCTCGATGTTCTGGCAGGGCGTGGCTGGTCAGGACGTGTACAACAACCAGAAGTTCCAGACCGACTTCTACTCGATTACCGATGCCGGTTCGAACAAGGGCAACCGCATGCTCGATGCCTGGACAACGGCCAACACGGGCAGCGACATTCCCGCGCTGACCACCAACAACGTGGGCAACGAGAACCGTGCTTCGAGCTACTTCGTGGAGAATGGTGGCTATGCCAAGCTGCGCCAGTTGCAGATAGGCTACAACCTGCCTCAGGAATGGCTGAAGAAGGTCAAGATGACGAGCGCCCGCGTCTACGTCTCTGGTCACAACCTGCTTACGCTGAAGAGCAGCTCGCTCACTTGCAGCGACCCCGAGAACCCCAACTGGGCTTATCCTAACTCTACCTCATTCTCGTTCGGAATTCAGACTTCGTTTTAATTAGAAATAAGATATAATTATGATTACCTATAATATCAAAAAGATAGCCGCCGCTTGTTTCGTATGCTGCGGTATCACTGCAGCCCTCACAAGTTGTGACGACTTCATCGACGTTGAGCCGCAGGGCGTCATCAGCGAAGACCTGGCTATGGGGCAGCCCGACGAGATGGTCACTTCGGCCTACGCCAAGCTGGGCGACGACTGGTACACCTATCCCTTCAACCTCTGGCCCTACGGCGACCTGACCAGCGACGATGCCCTGAAGGGCGGTTCGGGTACCACCGACACCAACTACCACCCCTTCGAGGTGTGGTCGACGCTTACGGCATCGACACCCGACCACATGGACGAGATGTGGTACCACCTGTACTGCGCCATCAGCCGCTGCAACCGCGCCCTGGTGTCGCTGGCCGATGCTGGTGACCAGCTCGACGAGCAGACCCGCAAGATTCGCGAGGGCGAGGTGCGCTTCCTGCGTGCACACTTCTACTTCAAACTGGTGCAGCTGTGGAACCAGGTGCCCTGGGTCGACGAGGCTGTGTATCGCAACCACACCGAGGAGCAGACACCCAACAACGCCTTCAGCCACGAGGAGCTGATGCAGAAGATTGTCGACGAGTTCAAGGCAGCCTACGACGTGCTGCCCGTGACTCAGCCCGACGGTGGCCGTGCCAACAAGATTGCCGCTGCGGCCTATCTGGCCAAGTGCTACCTCACGATGGCCTGGGGCAATGGCTATGAGGATGCCACCGGCCCTACCCACATTAACTCCGAGTATATGCAGGAGGTTATTAAGTACACTGCTGAGGTACAGAAGTCGCAGTACGATTACCTGGAGGACTATGGCGACATCTTCCTGCCCGAGTACAAGAACTCGAAGGAGAGCATCTTCGCCGTGCAGCACTCTGGCTATGAGGACGACAACACCCGTTTTGGCCGTGCCAACTGGAGCAATATGCTGAACGGCTGCTGGCAGATGTGGTCGTGCGGATGGGACTTCCACAAGCCCTCGCAGAACCTGGTGAACGCCTTCAAGACGAAGGACGGTCTGCCCATGTTCGATGACTATAAAAACGAGATTGCCTATCCGACCAACGGCGTGCCCAACGCCCAGAAGTGGGATCCGCGCCTCTTCCACACCGTGGGCATGCCCACCTTCCCCTACAAGTATGAGGCTCAGTACACCATGACCAAGGACAACAGCCGCACGCCCAACACCTACGGCTACTACGCCTCGCTGAAGGAGGTGCCCCAGCGTTCGAAGGGCGAGACCTTCGACAATCCCTGGCAGGCCTTCGCCATGAACGACTACGTGCTGCGCTACACCGACGTGATGCTGATGCGTGCCGAGGCCCTCATCGAGACGGGCCAGCTGGAAGAGGCCCGCACCATCGTGAATGCCGTGCGCCAGCGTGCCAAGAACTCGGTGGCCAAGCACATTCAGTATGCCGCCGACCAGTGCGAGATAGCCCTCTATGCCTCGAGCGACTTCGACACCAAGGAGAAGGCCCGCCTGCGCCTGCAGTGGGAGCGCCGCCTGGAGCTGGCCATGGAGAATGGCCGCTACTTCGACCTGCGCCGCTGGGGCATCGCCTCGCAGACGCTGAACAAGTTCTTCGAGACCGAGCAGAACAGCGTCTACGACGGTCAGACCTACGCCCAGTACTACAAGGATGCCCACTACACCCCGGGCAAGAACGAGTACTTCCCCATTCCCTACATTCAGCTCTTCTACGTGCCCGGACTGTACACCCAGAACAAGGGCTACTAAGCGGCCTTCGGCCTAATGAATAAATAATAATGAGTAAAGAAATAATTTGAAGTTATGAAAGTCAAAATAAACAAGAAGCAGTGGATGAAAGCACTATTCACTATTCACTGTTCACTATTCATTAGCGTAGCGCTATTGAGCTGCCAAGACAAGGACTACGACCGCGAGGCCATGAAGCTGCAGGCCCCCGATGCCACCCAGATCACCGGCCAGCTCTCGGGCGATGACTACATCATCACCTGGCCTGCCCAGGAAGCCCAGATGCAGGTTACCATCTACCGCAACGGAACCCTCTCGAGCAGTGAGACCGTCAGCGGCAACACCTACACCCAGAAGGATGTTCCCACGAACGTTCCCTTCGAGTATGTCTTCAAACTGACCGACGGCCAGAACGTCTCTACCGGCGTGGTGAAGCAGTACCTGCGCGAGGGTGCCACGAGCATCAGCGGCGTGATGATGAGCCAGGTAGACAAGGCCGGTGGCTATGATGCCCTGGTAGAGTGGAACCGTGCCGAGGATGCCACCAGCATTGCCTTCACCGCCACCAATGGCCAGCAGACCATCACCGAGAATCTGGCCGGAACGGCTACCAGCTACACCATCAGCGACGTGCAGACGGGCGACACCTGGACCGTGAGCCTCACCGCCCGCAACGACAAGGGTACCAGCCTCTCCACCAAGTCTTCCCTCCGCATCGGTAAGACCGCCATCGGCTTCCTGAGCGTCTATGCTACGCCCGAGAATCTCGTGGCCCAGGGCGACGACGACGAGGCTTCGGCCTGGCTCTGGCTGCATGAGCAGTACCCCACGGCTCAGTTCCTGCCCTTCAGCAGCATTACCAGTGCTGCCGATGTTGAGCCCTTCCGCGTGCTGTTCTGGCTGCGCGACCTGGAGGGTGTGGGCGAGGATGCCGTGTGGAGCATTCCTGCCGACGTTGAGGCTGCCACGCCCGTCATCAAGGAGTGGTACAAGCAGGGCGGCAGCCTGCTGCTCTGGAGCCACGCCACCGTCTATGTGGGCCATCTGGGCCGTCTGAACCTCGACGATATGAAGAACAACGACCACGCCATAGGCACGGGCGAGGGCGGCATCAACAACGATGTGTGGAAGATGGGCGTACAGCTGAACCCCGGCAGCCGCTTCTCGAAAGACCACTCTACGCACCCCATCTACAAGGGACTGGAGGTCGAGAGCACCGACCGCACCAAGCTCATTGCCTTCAAGGGCCCGGGCTGGACGGAAGACCACAACTGCCTGTTCTTCAACCTGCCTAAGCTGCTTACCGGAATTGAGAATCAGGAGGAGGCCTGCTACACCCAGCTCACCCAGACCTTCGGCATCTATCCGCTCGGCACGTGGGACAGCCAGATTGACTGGGTAAGCCAGCTGAACGTGTGGGAAGCCCAGCAGGGCAATACCGAGTTCCAGGGCACCGTTCTCTGCATTGGCAACGGCGGCTGCGAGTTCTCGATGAAGAACGCCGACGGCACGCCCGACAAGAGCGCTCACCCCAAGAACAATATGTATCAGGACAACGTGCTCACGCTGGCCAAGAACGCTCTGGAATATTTAAAGACTCGATAGTTTTGTTAGAAGTTAGTATTTTTTGAAGAATGAAAGTCAAGAATTTCATTTCACTGTCAATGATAGTCGCCGGGATGGCGGCTATCATTGCTTGCTCAAGTGACGACCCTAAGCAGGACTACAACCCGCTTATCGACGACCCGAAGCCCGAGGAGCAGCCCACCGAGTCCAGCGGCTCTACTGCCGGGAGAAACGAGCAGTACCGCCCTCAAATACACTTCACCCCCGCCAAGAACTGGATCAACGATCCCAACGGTATGGTCTATCACGATGGCGTGTACCACCTGTTCTATCAGTACAACCCGCAGGGTAACGACTGGGGCAACATGTCGTGGGGCCATGCCACCAGCACCGACCTGATGCACTGGACGGAGCAGGCCGTGGCCCTGACGCGCGACGAGCTGGGCGATATTTTCTCGGGTTCGGCTGTTATTGACAAAGACAATACTGCAGGCTTTGGAGCCAACGCTATGGTGGCCCTCTACACCTCGGCCAGCGGCGCACAGCAGCAGAGCCTGGCTTACTCGACCGACGGCGGTAAGTCGTTCACCCGCTATGCTGGCAACCCCGTCATCAGGAACGATGACGACAACCTGCGCGACCCCAAGGTGTTCTGGCACGAGCCGTCGCAGCAATGGGTCATGGCCCTGGCAAAAGGTTGGAAGATGGGCGTGGAGCTCTACGGCTCTACCGACCTGAAGGCGTGGCGCCACCTCAGCACGTTCTTCGTGCCCCTGGCTGGCCGTCCCAGTCTGCAGTGGGAGTGCCCCGACCTCATTCAGATGGGCGACAAGTGGGTGATGCTGGTCAGCGTCAATCCCGGTGGCCCCGTGCTGGGCTCTGGCACGATGTACTTTGTGGGGCAGTTCGATGGTACGACCTTCACCGCCGACGGCGCTGTTGAAGGCGAAGCGCAGACCCCGCGGTGGCTCGACTATGGCATGGACAACTATGCAGGCGTCACCTGGAGTAACACTGGCGACCGCCGGGTGATGATAGGCTGGATGAACAACTGGCAGTATGCCGGCTCGGTGCCCTGTTCGCCCTGGCGGTCGGCCATGACGCTGCCCCGCGAGCTCACACTGCGAGAGGTCGATGGACAGCTGCTGCTCTGCAGCACCGTGGTGAGCGAGATCGACCAGATTGCCGACCCGTGGCAGACGACGACGGGCGACATCAGTGCGAAAGACGCCTACCAGCTGCGCATCAGGCTGGACCTCAGCAAGAACTCGACCCTCACGCTGAGCAATGCCAGCGACGAGCGTTTCGCCATCGACATCAACGCCGCTGCCCGCTCGCTCACCGTTCACCGCACTTCGGCCACGGGCAAGACCTCGTTCAATGGCACCTTCTCGATACCGTCGATGCAGGCTCCGCTCAATGTTTCGGGCAACAGCGTGACGCTCGACCTCTTCGTCGACCAGTCGTCGGTAGAGCTGTTCACTACCCATGGTGCTATGTCGATGACCAACCTCGTGTTCCCCACCACCATCTATAATCACTTCTCGGTGACGGGTGCCGACTACGAGGCCCAGGTGCGCCAGCTGAGGAGCGTCTGGAAGTGAAGTCAGTCTTTTAGCGAGTAGGTGACCGTTGTCACGACGCGCACCTTCTTGATCCAGGGCGTGTTCTCGTCGCGGTTGTCGATGGAGAATACGCCTTGGTCGGCACTGACAATCTTGTTCAGCTGCGAATGGCTGTTCTCGGCAAACTGCTGGGCCGTCTTCTCGGCGTTCTCAATGGCCTCTTGCATCATCTTTGGCTTCATTTCGCGGAACGACACGTACTCGTACTTCACGGGATTGTCGTAGCCGCCGTCTACAATGGCCACGCCCTCCTTCAGCAGGTCGCCCTGCTTGGCAATGATGCTGCGCACCTGGCTCACCTGCCCTGAGGTCACGGTGATGACCGATGTCACGATGTAGCGGTAGGGCTGGTTGTGCTCGCCATACTCGCGGGCGTTCAGGTCGACCACCTGCGGCGCGTTCACCGTCAGCTCGGCCTCCTTGATGCCGTTGTTCAGCAGGAATGTTTTGATCTTGGCCTGCGTAGCGCCTATCTTGTTGTAGAGCTCAGGCAGGTCGTTGCCCAGCTCCTTCGACACGATGGGCCACGTCACCTTGTCGGCCTCTACCTCCTGTTCGGCCAGTCCCTTCACGTTCACCTTGCGGTCTTTGTTGGCAAAATTGTCGATGCCAGACTTGAGAAATGCTCCCAGAGCCACGATGCCCAGGGCAATAATGGTGGCTGCAATCACAGAATGATGTTTCATAGCTTCAAAATGTTTTAAGTTTCAGAATGATGTTGCAAAGGTGCACTTTTTTTTGATAACTCAGCAGGGTTTTTCCCTATTCTTTTGGGTAAAATCCCGAAAAGGTGCCAGCATGCTTTTGCAACGGAGCCTCCGTTACGACGGAACGAAGGCTCCGTAACGAGACAACGGAGGCTCCGTTGCAAGCTAACGAGGGCTTCGTTACGGCGTAATGGAGGCTCCGTTGTGAAAGCGAAAAAATCGTTCATTGCACGAAATCGTGATGCAATGAACGATTTTTCTTATGGTTTGTATCATATTTTATAGCCTTTTATGCGCAAAAAACGTAATTTTGCAGCAATTAAATCGTTAAAAACAATAACTAAAGACCCAAAACAACGACAATGAAAAAGTTATTGACACTGATTGTCATGATGGTGGCGACGATTGCCGCCACCGCCCAGACGCCAAGGCTGCTGGGCCGCAACCATGCCATGCAGCGGGTGCAGGTGAGCAAGCACTACCTGCTGCTGCCGGTGCAGGAGAGAGAGGACAATGCGAGCATTCGCGTGCTGGTGAACAACAACCAGGTGCAGACGCTGAACGTGAAGCTGGCCGTAGACCGGGTGGACTACTACGTGCCGCTGGACATCAGGCGCTTCAACGCTACCGACGTGCTGCTCGACATCACCTTCCACGGCGACCGCCGCTTCACCGGGGCTATGAAAGACTTCGCTTGCTGGAAGGAGATGAAGCAGAGCGACGAGTTCGACACGACGAACCGCGAAAAGTATCGCCCGCTGTTTCACCACACGCCGGTGTATGGCTGGATGAACGATCCCAATGGCATGTTCTACAAGGATGGCGTGTACCACCTTTATTATCAGTGGAACCCTTACGGCTCGCAGGGGGAGAACATGACGTGGGGCCACTCTACCTCGAAGGACCTTATTCACTGGGAGGCACAGCCCACGGCCATCGAGGCCGACGCGCTGGGCAGCATCTTCAGCGGCTCGTGCGTGGTCGATAAGCAGAACGGCCAGGTGGTGGCCTTCTACACCTCGGCTGCTGCCAGCCAGGTGCAGTCGATGGCCGTGTCGAAGGACAACGGAACGACCTTCGAGAAGTATAGCGGCAACCCCGTGCTGGTGAGCACCGAGGAGGACTTCCGCGACCCGAAGGCTTTCTGGAACGAGGACATCAAGAAGTGGAACCTCATTCTGGCCGTGGGGCAGGAGATGCGCATCTATACGAGCGACAACCTGAAGGACTGGACCTACGAGAGCTCGTTTGGCAAGGAATATGGCTGCCACGACGGCGTGTGGGAGTGCCCCGACCTGATGAAGCTGCCAGTGCGCGGAACCGGGAAGCAAAAGTGGATGCTCATCTGCAACATCAACCCCGGCGGCCCGTTCGGTGGCAGCGCCACGCAGTACTTCATTGGCGACTTCGACGGCCGGCGCTTCACCTGCGACCATAAGGACACCCGCTGGATGGACTACGGCAAGGACCACTATGCCACGGTGACCTTCGACAATGCCCCTGAGGGCCGCAAGATTGCCCTGGCGTGGATGTCGAACTGGCAATATGCCAACCAGGTGCCCACAAAGCAGTTCCGCTCGGCCAACTCGGTGCCCCGCGACCTGGATCTGTTTGAGTACAACGGCCAGACGTACTGCGGCGTGACGCCCTCGAAGGAGCTGCTGGCCCTGCGCGGAAAGGTGGTGAGCAAGCTGCCCGAGGCCTGTGAGGTGGTGGTCGACCTGAAGGGCTCGACCGAGGTGGTGCTGTCGAACACGCTGGGCGAGCAGGTGGTGATGACCTACGATGCCGCCGCACGCACCTTCTCGATGGACCGTACCCGCTCGTATGCCAGCTTCAGCGAGGCTTTCCCCTGCGCGACCACGGCTCCCGTCTATGGCGATATGAAGCAGCTGCGCCTGTTCGTTGACCACTGCTCTATCGAGGCCTTCGATGCCGATGGCCGCATGGCCATGACCAACCTGGTGTTCCCCCAGGAGCCTTATAATAATATAAAGGTGAAGGGTGGCAAGGCTGTCATTTATGAAATTAAGAATTAAGAATTAAGAAGTATTCTCGCTACGCTGCGAGTAAGAATTAAGAATATAGAATTATGGCTAACCAAACAAAGAAACTCGCTCTTGTGCCCGTGATGCTCTGCTTCTTCTGCATGGGCTTCGTCGACCTGGTGGGCATCGCATCTAACTACGTGAAAGAAGACCTGGCGCTGACCGACTCAACGGCCAACATCTTCCCCTCGCTGGTGTTCTTCTGGTTCCTCATCTTCAGTGTGCCCACGGGCATGCTGATGAACAAGATTGGCCGCAAGAAGACGGTGCTGCTGTCGCTGGTGGTCACGGTGCTGTCGCTGCTCATTCCGCTCTTCGGCGAGAATTTCGGCATCATGCTGGTGGCCTTCTCGCTGCTGGGCATTGGCAACGCGCTGATGCAGACGTCGCTGAACCCGCTGGTGTCGACGGTGATGGGCGGCGGAAATCTGGCCTCTACGCTGACCTTCGGCCAGTTCATCAAGGCCATCGCCTCGTTCTCGGCTCCTTATCTGGCTATGTGGGGTGCCACGCAGGTGGTTCCCGAGTTCGGCCTGAGCTGGCGCGTGCTGTTTGCCATCTTCTTCGTGGTGGGCACGCTGGCCACGCTGTGGCTCTTCGCCACGCCGATTGAGGAACCCGCCATCGAGGGTAAGCCTTCCACCTTTGTAGAGTGCATCAAGCTGCTGGGCACGCCCATCGTGCTGCTGTCGTTTCTGGGCATTATGTGCCACGTGGGCATCGACGTGGGTACGAACACCACGGCTCCGAAGATCCTGATGGAGCGCCTGGGCATGACGCTCAACGATGCTGCCTTCGCCACCTCGCTCTACTTCATCTTCCGCACGCTGGGCTGCCTCACGGGCTCGTTCTTCCTGCGTGTGCTGCCCACGCGTACCTTTTTTATAATATCTGTGATTATGATGGCCCTGTCGATGTGCGGGCTGTTCTTCGGCCTGGAGAAGTGGATGCTCTATACGGCCATCGCCCTCGTGGGCTACGGCAACTCGAACATCTTCTCCATGTGCTTCGCCACTGCCCTTGAGGCCCTGCCGCAGAAGCAGAACGAGGTGAGCGGCCTGATGATTATGGGCCTCTTCGGCGGCACCATCTTCCCGCTGCTGATGGGCTTTGCCAGCGATGCCATGGGCCAGGCCGGTGCCGTGCTGGTGATGGCCGTGGGCGTGGTGTATCTGTTTACGTATATTAGAAGCCTCACCCCCGACCCCTCTCCGAGGGGAGAGGGGAGTAAATAGACTTCTTCACTTGAAAAATTAACAATATAAATAATAACTAAAAAAAATAATGAGTATGGAACAGCAAAATGTAAATACTCCCCTCTCCCCTCGGAGAGGGGCTGGGGGTGAGGCTCCACGTTACGTAGTAGGACTCGGAGAAGTCCTGTGGGATGTACTTCCCGAAGGTAAGAAACTGGGTGGCGCACCCGCCAACTTCGCCTATCACGCAGGCCAGTTCCTGGGCAGCGACAACACTATCGCCATCAGCGCTCTGGGCGAGGACAAGCTGGCCGAGGAGACCATTGAGGCTCTGCGCGAGCACAACCTGAACGACTTGCTGCCCCGCGTGCCCTATCCCACCGGCACGGTGCAGGTGACGCTCGACGAGCAGGGCATTCCCACGTACGACATCAAGGAGAACGTGGCTTGGGATAACATTCCTTTCGACGAGGACATTCAGCAGATTGCCCGCAACTGCCGCGCCGTGTGCTTCGGCTCGCTGGCCCAGCGCAACGTGGTGAGCCGCGAGACCATACACCGCTTCCTCGATGCCACGCCTGCCGACTGCGTGAAGATCTTCGACATCAACCTGCGCCAGCAGTTCTACACCAAGGAGATCATCAAGGAGAGCCTGCAGCGCTGCAACATCCTGAAAATCAACGATGAGGAGCTGGTGCTCATTGGCCGTATGTTCGGCTATCCCGGACTGGATATCGAGAACAAGTGCTGGCTCATCCTGGGCAAGTACAACCTGGATATGCTCGTCTTGACCTGTGGCACCAACGGCTCGTATGTCTTCACGCCCGGCCAGATGAGCTTCCAGGAGACACCGAAGGTCGAGGTGGCCGACACCGTGGGTGCCGGCGACTCGTTCACCGGCTCCTTCTGCGCCGCCATTCTGAGCGGCAAGCCCGTCACTGAGGCTCACAAGCTGGCCGTGCAGGTCAGTGCCTACGTGTGCACCCAGAACGGTGCCATGCCCACGCTGCCCGACACGTTCAGGTTCTGATCCCGCTGTTTCGCGTCCCCTCCCCGCAGAATCCCTTCGTCCTCACAATCGCTAAGGACGAAGGGATTCTCTTTGTTAAAAAATAAAAACGACCATATAAAAATGATTAAAAATATTTGTGTGTATAGATAATTATGTGTACCTTTGCACCCGCAAAAGTGGGTATTGCGCTGGCTGGTATGCTAACAATACGCTGAAAGAGAGCAACTTAACCTTCAAAAATGAAGAAGTGATAGCTACTTTTTTAAGTGTGTGTTATGTGATTTCCAGTTGGGCTACACTTAAAAAGAAACAATATAAACTTACACATTTTATTATTTAAATTCAAAAACTGAAATGCCAGGATTGATTGGAAAAAAAATCGGAATGACATCCGTTTTCAGTGCCGACGGTAAGAATGTACCGTGCACTGTTATCGAAGTTGGTCCTTGTGTTGTGACACAGGTCAAGACAGTCGAGAAGGATGGCTACAAGGCCCTCCAGCTCGGTTTTGGCGAGGCTAAGGAGAAGAACACGACGAAGCCCATGATGGGTGTGTTCAAGAAGGCCGGCACAACACCGAAGGCCCACTTGGCCGAGTTCAAGTTTGACGAGGACTACAACCTGGGTGACACGCTCACCGTAGAGCTTTTCGCTGATGCAGAGTTCGTAGACGTTGTAGGTACCTCGAAAGGTAAGGGCTTCCAGGGCGTTGTGAAGCGTCATGGCTTCGGTGGCGTAGGCCAGAGCACTCACGGTCAGGACGACCGTCTGCGCAAGCCGGGTTCTATCGGTGCCTGTTCTTACCCCGCAAAGCTGTTCAAGGGAATGCGCATGGGCGGCCAGATGGGTGGCGACCGCGTGACGACGCAGAACCTGAAGGTGTTAAAGGTGATTCCAGAGCACAATCTTCTGCTCATCAAGGGCAGCTGCGCTGGATGCAATGGTTCAACGGTTTTAAACGAGAAGTAAGCAATGGAAGTTAGCGTATTGTACATCAACGGGCAGGATACCGGAAGAAAGGAGGCTCTGAATGGGGCTATCTTTGGCATTGAGCCTAATGACCACGTGATTTATCTCGACGTGAAGCAGTATCTGGCCAACCAGCGTCAGGGCACTGCCAAGTCAAAGGAACGCAGCGAGATCTCTGGTTCTACTCGCAAGCTGGGTCGCCAGAA
>JAFVEE010000147.1 GCA_017478085.1 Prevotella sp.
CTTCATCTCGCCACCGTACCAGGTGTTGATGATGACCTGCTCGCGGCTGGTGGTGTTGAAGGCCACGCAAGTCTCCGAGTTCAGACCCAGCTCCTTGTAGTTCTCGACCTTGGCCTTCGAAGCGTTGTAGATCACGAAGTTGGGCTCGAACTTCTCCAGCTCCTCAGCGGTGGGCTGGATGAACATGTTCTTCACGAAGTGAGCCTGCCAAGCCACCTCCACGATGAAGCGCACGGCCAGACGGGTAGCCTCGTTGGCACCGCAGAAAGCGTCGACCACGTAGAGGTCCTTGCCAGAGAGCTCCTTCACGGCGAGCTCCTTCACGGTCTTCCACACCTCTTCGCTCATGGGGTGGTTGTCGTTCTTATATTCCTCGGTGGTCCACCACACCTTGTCATGGCTCTGGGCATCGTCTACGATATACTTGTCCTTAGGCGAACGGCCGGTGTAGATGCCGGTCATCACGTTCACGGCGTTCAGCTCGGTGTTCTGGCCCTTGTCATAGCCAGTCAGCGAGGCCTTGGTCTCCTCTTCGAAAAGGAACTCATACGACGGATTGTGAGCAATCACGGTGCTGCCCGTGATGCCATACTTTGTCAAATCTAACTTTGCCATTTGTACTCTTTTTTATTTAATTTGTTGATACTGAATCTTTTTACGGGTGCAAAGGTACAAAATAAATAAGAATTGAGAATTGAGAATTACGAATTATTCGTTGGAATTAAGCGTTTTTTAGGTTAAACAATCAAAAATCAAAGTCGCCACCCGTCGTTTTGCTACCCGAAAATAGCAAAAAGCACACCCCATTTCAACGGAGGCCGCGTTACATCACAACGAGGGCTCCATTACAACACAATGGAGCCCTCGTTGTTGGGGAATGGAGCCTCGGTTGCGCAGCAACGGGGCCTCCGTTGTTTTTTAGCCGCTGGCGCGTAGCTACCACTTCCTGGTGGTTTCGCAGTTTATTTCGAGGGTCTGCTTGCCGGCCTGCATGCGGAAGGTGCCGGCCTCCAGCAGCCAGTGGCCGTCGGTGTCGACGAAGGCCAGGTCGCGGGCAGGAATGCAGAGCGTGACGGTCTCCTTGCCCCCCGGCTCAAGCAGGGCAGTCTTATGGAAGGCACGCAGGCGGCGGTTCTCGGGAACCAGGCTGGCCACCATGTCGCGCGAGAAGAGCAGCACGGCCTCGCGACCGGCGCGGCTGCCGGTGTTCGTCACGTCGACGGTGAAGGTGAGCGTGTCGTCGGGACCGAACGACTCCTTGTCGCACTTGAAGTTGCTATACTCGAAGGTGGTGTAGCTCAGGCCGTAGCCGAAGGGCCACTGCACCGAGACCACGGCATCGTAGTCGTAGGCACCCTCCATGCGGTCGGTCTCCTCGCTCACGCGGTAGTCGTAGGTGGTCAGCTCGGCCTGGTGGCGCGGGTAGGTGTAGGGCATGCGGGCCGAGAAGTTCACGTCGCCGGCCAGCAGGCGTGCCAGGGCATCGCCGCCGTAGTTGCCGGGCAGCAGCACGTCGACCACGGCCTGTGCCAGCGGCTCAATGTCGCTGACGAGGCGCGGGCGGCCCTCGTTCAGCACGAGCACGATGGGCTTGCCCGTCCGGGCCAGGGCCTTCACCAGGTTGCGCTGGTTCTCAGAGAGGGCCAGGTCGTTGAGGTTGCCGGGCGTCTCGGTGTAAGAGTTCTCGCCTATGCAGCAGATGATCACGTCGACCCCTTGAGCGGCACGCACGGCTTTCTCTATCTCGGGGGCGTTCTCCTCGTAGTAGCTGCCCTCGGCCACGTAGGTCACACCCTGCTCCAGCACCACCTTGTCGCTGCCGAAGCGGTTGCACAGGGCCTCGTAGATGGTGTTGTACTCCCCGGCGAAGCGGTCGGCCAGATGGCCCTGCCAGGTGTAGCTCCAGCCGCCGTTCAGACAGCGCATCTGGTTGGCGTTGGGGCCGGTGACCAGTAATTTAAGAGGTGAGGGGTGAGAGGTGAGCGGCAAGAGGTTGCCTTGGTTCTTCAGCAGCACCATGCTCTCCTCGGCGGCCTGCAGGGCCACGGCGGCATGCTTGTCGGAGCCGAAGTCGGGGTAGTCCTGGTCGCTGCCCGTGTTGGGCTGGTCGAACAGGCCCAGGCGGTACTTCAGTCGCAGCACGCGGCGCACGGCATCGTCTATGCGCTCCTGGCTCACCTTGCCCTCGTCGACCAGTTCCTTGAGCAGTGTGCAGAAGCCCAGGTCATAGGGGTCCATCGACATATCGATGCCGGCGTTGATAGCCAGGCAGATGGCCTCCTTCTTGTCGGCGGCCACATGCTCGCGCTGGAACAGGTTGTTGATGTCGGCCCAGTCGGTGATGACCATGCCGTCCCAGTTCAGTCCCTCCTTCAGCCACTCGGTGATGAACTTATGGCTGGCGTGCACGGGCTGTCCGTTTACCGAGCCCGAGTTGATCATCACCGACAGGGCGCCGGCCTCTACCATGGCCTTGTAGGGGGCGAAGCACTTCTCGCGCAGCTCGTTCTCGGGCATATAGGCCGGGGTGCGGTCCTTGCCGGTGCGGGGCATGCCGTAGCCCAGGTAGTGCTTCATGCAGGCGGCTATGTGGTACTGGTCCACGTGGTTGGGGTCGTCGCCCTGGAAGCCGCGCACAAGGGCGCTGCCCATGACGGCGTTCACCAGCGGGTCTTCGCCGAAGTTCTCCCACACGCGGGGCCAGCGGGGGTCGCGGCTCAGGTCTACGGTGGGCGAGTAGGTCCAGGGGCAGTCGGCGGCGCGGGTCTCGTAGGCGGTGATGCGTCCGGCCTCCTGGGCCAGTTCGCTATTGAACGAGGCACCCATGTTGATGTTCTGGGGGAAGAGCGTGCCGCCCAGGGTGTAGGTCACGCCGTGGTTCTGGTCGAGGCCGTAGATGCAGGGAATGCCGATCTCCTTCATCGACAGCTCCTGTATGCGACCGATGATCTCGCGCCAGCGCTGGGGCGACACGGCCACGGGGCCGGGTGTGTTGAGCACCGAGCCCACCTTGTAGACGGCGATGGCGTCGTGCAGCTTCTGCTCGTCGAACTGGAACTCGTCGCCAGCCCCCGTGCCCAGCACGTCGATGCTCAGCTCGGTCATCTGACCAATTTTCTCCTCGAGCGACATCTTCTTCAGTGTCTGCTCAATGCGCTGCTCCAGCTCTGCGTCGGCAGCAATGGGCCCAGGGGCGGTCTGCTGCGTGCAGGCGCCCAGCATGGCAGTGGCTATGCCTGCCAGGATAACGGTGATCTTTTTCATAGTTCAGTACTTACTTATACCTATTTAACGCTGCACGCGAGCGAAATATTGCGCACTGCCTCCTTTTTGCACTTTTTTCGGGCTGCTGTATTGCAAATGTTGCAGATATTTCCTACCTTTGCAGTCTGTAAGAAACTACTATCCACAAGTGTTATGAAAGTAATCAACCTTAGTGAACAGAACTCGGTGATGAACCAGTTTATGGCCGAGATTCGCGACAAGAAGTACCAGCAGAACCGACTGCTGTTCCGTAACAACATTCAGCGCATAGGCGAGGTGATGGCCTTCGAGCTGTCGAAGACCCTGGACTACCGCCCCAAGACGGTGACCACCCCGCTGGGCACGCTCGACATACCGCTGCCCAAGGACGACGTGCTGCTGGCCACGGTGCTGCGTGCCGGTCTGCCCTTCCACGAGGGCTTCCTGCGCGTGTTCGACCATGCCGAGAACGGCTTCGTCTCAGCCTACCGCATGTACACCAACCGCGAGCACACCGAGGTGGGCATCCACACGGAGTACATGGCCGCCCCCTCGGTGAAGGGCAAGACGCTCATCATCGTCGACCCCATGTTGGCCACGGGCGGCTCGATGGTGGCTGCCTATCAGGCTCTGTTAGAGACGGGAAAGCCCTCGAAGGTGCATATCGCCAGTGTGATAGGCACCCCTGAGGGCGTTGAGTTCTTAGGCCAGAACGTGGCCGACGACGTGACGCTGTGGTGTGCCGCCATCGATCCCGGCATGAACGAGCACAAGTACATCGTGCCCGGCTTCGGCGACTGCGGCGACCTGTGCTACGGCGAGAAGCTGTAGGAAGGCTCATTCCTGCACGTGCTTCCAGGAGTCCTTCTTCCCGTGCCTCACCCAATCTTGATAGAGCGAGCCGAACACCTTTTTTTCGGCTCGCTTAAAAATGTAGTAGCCGTAAATGGCCTGTGGGTGAATCTTGGGGTCGAACACCCTGCCAAAGCAGGTTATCTCATCGTCGGTAACACTGTTTACGATATATTCTGTTTTATCTGGTTATGCTTTTTGCCACCTTCGCTCAGGAAGTTGCAGAACTCCACGAGACTGCGCTGAAGTACACTCCCCACTTGCAACTGCTCCTTATACTGCGCTACCATCGTAGGCGACATGCTGCGGTTGAGGGCAAAACGAACGACCTCCATGTCGGCATCCCGGCAGAGGATGATGCCAATGCTGGGATTCTCATTGGAGCGGCGTTCCTCTTGGTCGAGTGCTTCCAGATAGAACTCCAACTGCCCCAGATCCTTGGGGTGGAACTCCGTGGTCTTCAATTCTATGGCCACCATACATTGCAACTGGCGGTGATAGAAAAGCAGATCTACCTTGAAGGTCTTGCCGCCTACTTTCAGACGATGCTCGTCATCGATGAACAGGAAGTCCTTACCCATCTCCAGAATGAAATCCTTCATGTGTGCCACTATCTCCTTGCGGCGCTTTGACTCTTTGTAGCGCACGGGCAGCCCGAACATCTCCAGATAGACGGTGTCTTTGAACAACACGCCTGCCTGAGGATACTGGCTTTTCAGTACTTCGGATTGAACATCCTTGCTTCCCAGAACTGAACTCATGGCATCCGTACTAATCATACGGACGAGTTCCTTATTTTCCAAGCTCTCACTCCCTGCATATAGAATGTAGAAAAGCCGCTGTTCGTCGGTTTTACACCTATTAAGAATAATTTGGTGATTTGTCCAGCCAGTAGCCAGAAGTACAGAGGGAATTTGTGCCATTTCAAACGGCACAATTGCGTTTCCATTCATTTGTGCCATTTCGACTGGCACAAATTCTAAGCCATGGCTGCCGGGTGTTGTAGACAGATAATGCTGCATGCCGTAGTGCTCCACTAAGGCTTTGAACGAAGAAGTGGAATAGGTATCGTAAAACTGGACCATCTTGTACAGCGTGCGATAACTCCAGCCTTTCGCCTTCGGGCTGCGGGTGCGGATATAGTCGGCCAACATGCGAACCACGCCACCGCCCCATGCAGATTGCTTCAGGCGGGCAGACACATAGCCGCCAACCTGCCAGAGCATCAGCAGCGACTCGTTGTGAACAGTCTTCATAGCCCGTTTCTTATGAAACGAGATGATGCCGTAGATGTTCTCGAATTCTGTCTTGTAAGCCATCTGGCTCTCACTGACCGAAGCTGTTATGTCTGCATTCTTGTTCACCATTTTTCTTGCGTCCCTATGGTTTTCGCCAATTTTCCATTCATTGCCTTCACCACTTTCGTTTATTCCTTCATAAACAGTATGGCAAAATTACACAAATTTTCGCAATTCGCCTTACTTAATTTATAAAAAACTGCAAAAAGAGGTAAAGATTTAACCGTTTTTTCGATTAGACACTTTTCCCGTGAAGTGTGCAAGATTTGTGTGCGCGAAAAAAATATTGGGGAAATGTATTGTTATTCGGAAAATATGTAGTAACTTTGCACGCGGAATAACACAAGTTCAAGTATTGAGAAGGTAAAAAGATGATGATGCTGACGATGACACCCAGAATCGCAATAGCGGCACGCACGGCCAGTAACGGCAGGGCGGCCAGCGGGGTCGTCGGCGGTGACATACGGGTTGTTTTTCTCGGAGATATTCTGATTGCGGGGGCAGGCAACGGGCCTGTCGGTATTTCAACGAGCAGGGATTATCAGACGTATTTGGACGCTGGGAGAAACAATAACCGATACAATTTTTACTGCTATGATGCAGACGCAGGACATAAGGCTAAGCCTCGCCATACCGGGAGAGCTGCTGATCACCAAGGAAAAGGTGGTCGAATCGGTCTTGCGCGACATCAAACTGCGTGGACTTGACAAGGCTATAGAACGGTTCGACGTCCTGGACTCTATGTTCAGGCGTATAGACGGGTGGAATGAAACGTACATAGCAGTGCAGGAGATCTTTTTGACTGAGAGGGAACGACAGCAGGGACATCAGCTGATCGTTGACAACCGCACGGTCAACATAACAGGCGACAATACAACCTATAACGAAATCTTAAAAAAAGCATACTAACTATGAGCAGGAGGATTACTCTTCGGGGCGCAAACGCCCTGTATACGGAGCGCCGGGCTAAGGATATGCCCGATGACGACCGCGAGATTGTGATGGAGGGCGAGAATGTGCGCTATCGGGAGTTTGCCGGTGCGGAGGCCGCCAAGGGCAAGGCTGCTACGGGCATCGCCGTTCCCGACATGCTGGCTACTGCCGTGGCACAGAATTACTGGCAGCGGCTGCGCGATGCGGGCTTCGTGGACGAGAACTGCATGCTGCTGCAGACAACCACCCGCCAGCAGACGTGGTACATTGCCGAGCTGTTTGCCGAGAAGCTGCAGCTGGTGGGCGTGAAGTGGAAGCCGTTTCAGGATCTTTGGAACATACGCAACCTGGCACAGGAGAAGAAGCACGCCCAGGACACGGGGGTGCTGCCCACACGCCATAAGGACATCGATGCCGTGTTCCAGGACTGACAGACAATCATCAGCGACAACGGATTTCCCCCTATATAGGAGTGGCTATAGCTCCTATATAGGGGGTTCTTTTTATGACTTCTTCGTAACTTTGCAGGTGAACATGTTCACGTAGAATCAGAGTATCAACAACAAAAAAATGCAAGGTTATGAAGAATGACATATTCAGCCAGCTGGATGCCGAGCTGGCACATACCGGGGAAAAGGCAATGCGCAACGGGCCCCCTTCTGAAGCCTCCATCCACCATCATATTTCCGTCCCCCTGTAAGGGGGACTACAATATGAGGTGTGAGGCTTCATCTCCCCCACAACCCTCTAATCCACATCAGCAATGAAAATGAACGACC
>JAFVEE010000148.1 GCA_017478085.1 Prevotella sp.
CAAGACGGTAGGTGCGCTTTTGCCCTTTCAGGGCGTATTTACCCACCTCCGTGTACCCAGGGCGATGCCCTGGGCTGAGTGCTTCCTGGCCTTTCAGGCCGTTGCTACGCGTTGTTTTCATAACTTGCGAAACTTGAATTATTTTTATAATTTGCCGCAAAATTACAAAATTCCCGCCAATTATTGCCCTTTCTTGGCAAATAAATGAAAAAAGAGCGCAAAAACCTGCTTTCGCCGGGGGCCTATTCCGTCGCTGCCGCCTTGCTCACCCTAGTGTCTACGAGCTCTACACCCTCACACCCCTCGGTGAGCTGGCTGTCATCGTCGACTGTCACGTCGACCTTGCTGAGCACAAACGAGCTGACATCGCGCAGCCGCATAAACTCGTGTGCCCTGCCCCTGATGTCGTGCAACAGCACGTTGCGCAGGGGTTCCTCGGGCAGACCTATTGCATGTATGAGCTTGCGGCATCCCTCCACCTCGACATGGCTGATACTGATGTTGCGGAAACAGGGGGTGCCGGTGGGCAGTCTTTCGGGTATGGGGAAACGCCTGGCCAGGTCGCCGCCCCACTTGATGGAGCCCAGCATGTCGCAGTAGAAGGCGTAGTCCTTCACGCGAGCTCTTACGCGCTCTACGACGATGTTCTCCAGCCCGCCGCCACGGGCGCGCAGCGTCTTGAAGCGGAAGGCCTGGTCGGTGCCATCGAACACGCAGTCGTGCATATAGACATTGCGCACGCCGCCCGCCAGCTCGGTGCCGCAGACGATGCCGCCCGCACCGCGCAGGGCCAGGCAGTGGCGCAGCACCACGTTCTCGGTGGGGCGGTTCACGCGCAGGCCGTCCTCGCCCCGCCCGCTCTTCATGGTGTAGCAGTCGTCCTGGCAGTCCAGCGAGCAGTACTCCACGAGCACGTTGCGGCTCGACTCGATGTCGATGCCGTCTGTGCGGCCGTGGCCGAAGCTGTTGACCGTGACGCCACGTATGATGACGCTGTCGCAGTACTGGGGCACCACGTTCCAGTAGAGTCCCTGGTCGATGGTGATGCCCTCGATGAGCACGTTCTGGCAGTTGATGGGAGCCACGCTCTTGGGCAGGAAGACCTCGCCCTGATGGCGGGATCCGTCGTAGATGCGCTGGGCCAAGGGCATATCGGGCATCACGATCTTCTCGATATTGAGTGCCCGCTCCTTGTTCACCTGGTAGATCTCGCAGTCGGTCGAAGGCCCCACGATGCGGCCCTGGCCCGTGAGGGCAATGTTGCGGGCGCCGTTGGCATAGATGAAGGCTCCGAGCGAATAGAGCTCGATGCCCTCGTCGCGGGTGAAGACCACGGGCAGATAGTCCTTGATCAGGCCGCTGAAGTGCAGCTCGCAGCCCTCGCTCAGGTGCAGCTCAACGCCCGACTTCAGCTCGATGCGTCCCGACAGCCAGCGGCCAGCGGGCACCACCACCGTGCCGCCACCCTGGCGGGCCATCTTGTCGATGGCGTGCTGAATGGCGCGGGTCGACGTGCCCTTGCTGTTCATCCTTACTTCCATCTTCTTGTCCTTGAAAACAGGCCGTTGCAGCTGGGGCATGGGAAAGGGAGCGGTGATGGGGGCGATGGCCCCCTCGGGGGACAATAGGGGGGCCCTCCATTCGTCCTTCCACTCTATGGTGGGCTTGCCGCTCTCGTCGAACGTGACGGGCAGGAACACATAGCGCGAATCTTCCGTCGTGTCCCACTTGGTGCGGCGCGATGCCGTCTTGTCCTTTACCTGCGGGGTAGAGAAGTCGCGGTCGAAGGGCTTGTGCTCCTTATAGCGGCTCTCGTAGGCCCTGACGGTGCGCATCGAGACGTCGCTGTTGGCCATCGAGGGCAACCAGCGGTCGGCCAGGGCAATATAGAGGGGAGAGGTTAGAGGGGAGAGGGGAGAGGTGGCGTTGTTGAGCTGGATGACAGGAATCTGTATGACGCTGGCTATCTGCGACGAGAACGAGTCCTGCCACTTATCGTCGATGTGGGGGCTGCCCAAGTCGGTGTACTCGCCGTGCGGATCGTCGAAGACGCACACTCGCGAGGAGTTGGGCACGTAGCCCGTGGTGCCGCTGGTGAACATGTAGTGGCGGCCGGCATAGACGAAGTGCGACGGTGCCTCGCGGGTGTAGGGCGGCCGCAGGCCTACGAAGTGCTCGCTATACTTGCCGTTGGTGCCCAGGTAGTCGGGGGTGAGCTCGGCGCAGATGAGTTCCCAGTGGGGCCGTTCGAACCACACGTAGCCGCGGCCCGTGGCGGGGTCGGCCCATAGGTCGAAGTCGCCCACGCCGAAGCCCTCAGGCTTCAGGCTCTTCACCAGCGTGTAGGGCCCCGTGAAGCGGTCGGCCTGCAGGATGACGAAGTAGCCGTCGGTGTCCATCGACTTGATCCAGCATACCCATTTGCGCGTGTTCTTATTATATAATATGTGAGGGCGGTCGAGCGTCTGCGAGTAGTGCAGCGGCGACAGCGGGTTCACGGTGTCGGGCTCGATGATGAGCCCCAGGTCTTCCCAGTTATAGAAGTCGGTAGAGCGGTAGGCACGTATGCCCCACGTCCATACGTTCGAGCCCATCGTGGTGTGCTCCTTGTTCTCGCCGTACCAGTAGTAGACGCCATCCTGCCAGAAGATCTGCGGGCTGTGGGCATGTATAGGCTTGCCCCGCGTGTCGAGCCATTGCTCTCCTGGGCGAATGCTTCTATAGGTCTGGGCACCAGCTTGTTGTGCCCAGACCGTCATCAAAACTACTATAATGAAGAAAACTACTTTTTTCATTGCGCTATGACTTTTTGGTATTTCTGTCCGCGCCGCATCAGGTAGACCATGCCCCGTCGGGGCTGCTCCACCCTACGGCCCTGCAGGTCATAGTATTTACTATTTACTGATTTGCTATTTACTATTTCTGCGATGCCAGAAGGTGTGGTAACGTGGATGCGGATGGTGTCGGTGATGGCCGTGCCGCTCAGGTCGCCGCTCGAGCGTATGATGAACTCGTAGTCGCCCACTTCCGTAGGCGTGCCGCTCAGGGTGTAGGTCTTGTCGGCCGTGTTCCAGGTGAAGGTGAAGCCGTCGGGCGTGCCGTAGCTCTTGATGCGCTCGCCGTTCAGGTAGACATAGTAGAGCGTGGCGCGGGTGCAGTTGCGGGCCTTGCACACGATGTCGCTGATGGGCTGTCCCACCGCCACGGTCTGCTCCTTCTGCCCCAGGCCAACGACCTCGAAGCGTGAGGCCACCAGGTCGGGCAGGTAGTAGCCCAGGTGGGGCGGCTGGTTGTAGCCCACGTTCTGCCAGGCCACCGACATGCGGTAGATGTGGTCGCTCATCAGTGTGGGCACGGGCAGCTTCGTTTCCTTGGTGGAAGAGAAGAGCACCAGACTGGTAGAGTCGCTCTTGTCGAAGAGCAGTATTTCCTCGCGCCAGTCGCCCAGAATGTCGGCTATGAGCTGTGGCGTGGCCTTCGACCCGTGGGTGGCGGCGTTCTGGTAGTTGCCGCAGGTGAGCAGGCGGCTCCACTTGCCATCGTTCACGGCACCCTTGTCGAAGAGGTTGTCCTGTGCCGTGCCGTCCCAGTAGACGCGGAAGTTGTAGAAGGGGTGGTCCTTCGTGTAGTGGCCAGCCACCTCGTCGTTGCTGCTGTATATGTTCTGGTTGGTATTGAAGTCGTCGCTGTGCCAGTATTCAAAGCCTCGGTGGTCGGCCAGTATGTCGGCGGCCAGGCCGCGCCCCGTGTCCTCGGCCCCGGTGTGGTGAATGATCAGCTGGCCGGTGCAGGCATCGCGCACGCTCCATCCGAAGGGAGCCTCCTCGTGCACCATCATCACCTCCAGCCCCGGTCGGTCGGGCATCAGGTCGCTCAGGTGCAGGGCATCGCCGTGGCCCAGGCCCGTGGTGTGCAGCAGCTGGCCGTCGTGGTCGATGGCAGCCGAGCCGAAGATGATCTCGTCGCAGCCGTCGCCGTCGACATCGCCCACGGCGAGCGAGTGGCAGCCCTGGCCGTAGGCCGTGCAGTAGAAATGCACGTCGTTGGTGCCGCTGCTGATGCCCGAAGTGTTGGTGGAGTAGGTCTTCTGGGTCTTGTTGCCGCTGGCATCGGTCATCTCGACCACCGTGGGGCTCACCGAGGCGTGCAGCCAGCGGGTGCTGAGGTGCTCACCGTCGAAGTCTACGGCCCACAGGTAGGCACGGGTGTAGTAACCGCGGCACATCACGGCCGAGGCGGGCTTGCCGGCCCCGTCCAGATGGGCCACGCCCGCCAGGAAGCGGTCGCAGCGGTTGCCGTAGTCATCGCCCCAGAGGCTTTTCAGCTCGCTGCCCGAGGGCGCCTTCACCTCGCCCGTGGTGCAGCCACGGTTGGGGTTATACCACACGGTGTGCAGGGCGCGGCCCGTGGTGCCCTCGAACACGGTGAGGTATTCGGCACCGCTCAGTACGTAGCCCTTGCTGTTGGCATACTTCAGCGAGTTGCTGGCCTGCAGGATCTTGCTGTCGGTGGCCGCCTTGCTGACGTAATTGCCCTGCCCGTCGGTGGTGCCCTGTGCCGTCTTGCAGACGAGCTCGGCCCGCCCGTCGCCGTTGAAGTCGTAGACCAGGAACTGCGTGTAGTGGGCCCCGGCCCTGATGTTGGGGCCCAGGTCAATGCGCCACAGCTGGGTGCCGTCGAGCCTGTAGGCATCCAGATAGACGTTGCCCGTCTGGCCGCTCTGAGAGTTGTCCTGATAGTTCGAGGGCTCCCACTTCACCACCAGCTCGTAGTCGCCGTTGCCGTCCAGGTCGCCCACCGAGCAGTCATTAGGGAAGTAGTGGTAGCCCGGCTGCGAGGCAGGGCGGTTCAGCTGGATTTTCTTGTAGATGTCGGCCCAGCGGGTGGTGGCCTCGCTGGTCTCTACGGTCTGCCCGCCCACCTTCACGGCCACAGAGTACTGGCTGGCATCAGTGCCGCCCGTCACCTTCGCATTGGTCACGGTGAGGTCGCGCTGAATCACCGCGCCGTCGCGCAGCAGGTCGAAGGTGGTGCCCTTGGCATCGGTGTCCATCAGCCGCCAGCTCACGAAGGTGCTGCTGCCATCTTTGATGGCCACCACGCCACGGTTCAGTTTCTCCCAGCCGCCCTGAGCGCTGGTCGGTGTGGCTGCCGCCAGGGCGCATCCCAGTGCCAGCGACAGCATGCAGTTGTAGGTCTTCTTCATCATATTGTCGTGATAGTTTTTAGTCGTTTGCTGCTGCAAAATTAGCTATAATCTGATATCTGCATAGGACATTTTTGTGTAAAAAGGGGTAAATTTGTAGATAAAGGAAGGGGATGTGTCAAAATGCAGGTGTCTTTGGTATTTAAGCTGTATACCATCGGTATATAAGTCGTATACCATCGGTATAAAGGCTTTATTCCATCGGTATAAGCGTCATATACCATTAGACATGCTTATTGGCACACCCCCTTGGGAAAACTATCTATCAGAAAACTATTGTGTTTCTACTATCGAATGGCGTACTTCTTGCCATTGATGATGTAGAGGCCGGGCTTCAGGCCCGTGGCATCGTTGGCTACCTTCACGCCCGTCAGGGTGTAGACACCCTCCACGCTGCGGCGTGCAGGCTCCTCGGCAAACACGCCCTGCACGGCACTCACCACACCCTGCAGGCGCGACGACACCTCGCTGATGCCCCAGAGAGCGTTCTGCAGCTCCTTGGCCGTGGTGCCTTCCTCGGCATTCTTGATGTAGCGGTTCAGCTTCACCGTCCAGTAGCTGTCGGGGTTGTTGGCGGCCAGCTCCCTGGCGGCGGCCACGGCAGTCTGCACGTCGGCCTTGGTGTCGGCCAGGTACTGGTCGGCATTGCCCAGGAAGAACACCCTGTTGTTGCCGAAGCCGAAGCCGTTGGCACCGGCGGTGGCGGTGTTCTCAAGGGCCTCGAAGCCCAGCTCAACGGTGGTGGGGGCTGTGCCCGACTTCTGGAAGAACACCGAGTAGTAGGCATAGACCTGTCCCGGATACTCCGTGCTGCCCGACAGGCGGGTGAAGTAGGTTCCATCGTTCTTCACGCCCATGTAGCACTTCGACACGGTGACCGAGTCGGGGGCGCCGTTCGTACCGAAGAACAGGCGTATGTTGGGTGTGTAGAGCGTGTCTACGGCAGTGCCCAGCGAGCCCTCTTCCTCGTTGCCGCCCTCGTAGATGATCTGTGCAGCGGCCACCAGTTCATTGATGCGCTCTTCAGAGATAAACGCCTGTGCACGATACTCATAGAGTCCCTCGTAGGTCAGCTCGAAGGTCTGGCTTACCTTGCCGTCGAGTCCCACGGTAGTGCCGCGCCACACGCTGGCACCATGGCCCTGGTCGAGCGTCTCGTTGTCACGAATCTCCCAGCGGGTGGTCGAGGCACCGATGGCCCAGTGCCAGCTCTTCGAGTCGACGGCGGTCTCGCCACTGGCAGGCTGCACGTTGTTGCCAGCCGAGAAGTCGCTGAAGTCGGCGTTGGCAATCAGAATCTCAGCGGGGTTGGCACGGTTGGCCGAGGTGGACTCGAACTGCTCCTGTGCCTGCTTGATCTTTTCGGTGGCGGCGGTGAACTCAGCACCCTGATTGGTGGCCGAGATTCCGTCTACGAGTGCTTGGCCCTCGCTGACGGCGGCCTGCAGGGCACTGCGCTTGTCGGCAGCGGCATTGGCATTAAGCGGGTTGCTGAGCGACTCGCGGGCAGCCTCGATGGCATCCTTCAGCTCCTGTATGGGGGCGTTCTGGCTGAGGATATAGTTGCGGGCACGTCCCAGGGCGTTCACCTGGTCGAGCATCAGCTGCGTCTGCTCGTCGTTCACCTGGCCCTTGTCCAGGATGTTGCCCTCGGCATCGACGATGAGCAGCGAAGCCTCGTAGACGGGTTGTGCGGTGGCAATAGCCCGGCTCAGCGAATCCTGCTCCCAGGGATAGTCCTTCAGTTCCTCGGGGTAGTTTTCCAGACGGCTCTTCAGCACGCTCTGCTGCACCAGGAAGGCATCGAGCAGGCGGTTGAACTCGGCATCGTCGACGCTCACGCCCAGCTGGCGCACCTGCGGGTTGCGCAGGCTGAAGCGGCCCCCCACCTTGCCATCGACCACGGGGAAGTGGAAGCCCATCTTGATTTCCTCGCCTTCCTTCACCTCGGCTATCTTGTAATAGGTCTTCCAGTAGTAGCCGCTAATGGTGTCGTTCTCGAGCGTGGTAGAGTCATTGCCCACATAGATCATCGGGCCCACGATGGCCACGTTGTGGTTGGCGCCGTAGGGGTTAGAACGGTTGGCAGCGGCCACGGCCTGTGCCTCGATCGAGAAGAAGTACTTGCCGGCGGGCAGACTGCTTAGCGAGCCTGCGGCAGTGCGTACGCCCACGTCGAGCGTGTAGTTGGTCTGAATGCCAGCCGAGGCAATGAAGCCGTCGCCAGCCTTGAACTCCAGATAGTCTTCATTGCCAGTGAAGCCCCAGCGGCCACCTTCGAAGGTCCAGGTGTTGCGCGTGGACATATTGTTGTAGTTTGCCTTGCTCCAGGTGCTCCAGTCGGTCAGCGTCGTGCCTACGAGGTTGGCACCGTTCAGGTCGAGGAATGCGTTCAGGGCATACTCGGTAAACGAGTCTATCAGGTCGGCATCGATGGCACTGGCATCGGTCTGTGCCTCCTGTAGTGCAGGCTTCAGCACGCCCTCCAGGGCTCCCTGCAAGTCTTCCCGGCCTTCGGGCAGGTTCTCGTCGGCCAGCAGCTGCTCAACATAGTCGGCCAAGCGCTGGGCCACGCGGGTGTCGTAGACCTCCTCGGCGGCATGCAGCTCGAAGCCGGCCAGCAGGGTGCCCGTGGCCAGGCGCTGGGCAGTAAACACCAGCTTGTCGCCATCATTCAGCTGTACGGCAAACGCCACCTGGCGCCATTCAGTGCCAAACGATTCGGCAGCAGCAGCCTGCGTGTCGCCGTCGGCCTTCACCAGTGCGCCGGTGGTATTGGCAAACAGGTCTAAATAGTTGGCACTGCCAGCGGTCGTGGTGGTGTTGCCCTCGGTCTCGCTTTTCATCCAGCACGAGAAGATGTACCAGCCACCGCTCGTTACTTTGTCGAACACCTGAATGAAGGCCGAGCCGTCGCCGCCGCTGCCGTCGATGCTCATCACGGCATCTTCGCCCTGAGGGCCTACGCCGGGTTCTACCGTCCAGAAGGCCCTGGAGGGCTCTTCGCCCAGTTCGTTCTGCCAGCCTTCCATGCCCGTTGTTCCCTGCTGGAAGTTGGGGTTGGTCACCAGGTTGTCGCCCGTCACCTTGTATTTGGCGGTGTGGGTATAGACAAAGTTGTCGGCCCAGGCGCCCACTGCGCAGCAGAGGGCCAGGAGTTGCAAGAGTAGTAGTCTCTTTTTCATTGTCGTTTTGTTTTAAGTTTATAATAATGTTGTTTTCATCGCTGTCTTTGCTGCAAAAGTACGATGCTGCCAGCTTGCAAACAGGGTCTTTTTGTGCAAAAAGGGGTAAATTTGTGTACGCTCGTGGCTTTTATGGGAGGGTGGCCGTGGTCAGCGTGGCGGGTTTCAGCCCGGGGCTGCTCACCGATATCCTGACCTTGCCAGCCGTGCGGTCGCTGCGCACGATGCCCATGGCGAAGCCCTCGTAAAGCTGCTTCTCGTTGCCAGCGAACAGGCCGTCGCTCGAATGGTCGCCATTGTCTACGGCTATCAGGCGGGCGGCACCCTCTACGCTGAACGTCACCGTGCCCTCGTGGGTGGGCACCACGCGGCCCTTGCTGTCGACGGCATACACCTTCAGGTACTGCAAGTCCATGCCGTCGGCCTTCCAGTCGCTGTCCTTCACGCCGGTAGGCCGTTCGGTCTTGATGATGAGGCGCACGGCCTTGCCTGCCGTCTCTATCTGGTGCTGGGCATACTCCTTGTCAGCCTTGCGGGCCACGGCCCTTATGGTGCCCGGCTCGTAGCTGATGCCCTTCCAAGTGATGACGTTAGGCTTCTTCGGGTCGTTGTTCTTCTTCACGCCCTGGCTCTTGTTGTTCACGAATAGTTCCACCTCGTCGCCGTTGGTGTAGGTATAGACGGTGTACTTTGTTTGAGGGGATTTGGAATCAACGATTTGGTTCCAGTGGGAAGAGACGCGCGTCTGGCCTACCACGATGTCGTTCCACCACAGCGTGTCGACCTTTCCGGCAATGCCTATGTGCACCAGCGGCTCTTCGGGCTTGAAGATGCTCTTGATGAGGTAGGCCTGCGAGTTGGGTTCCAGCGAGTGGCGGAAGAAGGAGTAGTCCCAGCCCTTCTTGGGCCAGATGTTCGACTCACCCCAGTACTCTATGGCTCCCCAGTAGGCCAGGCCCACCATGCGCTCGCGGTCCATCCCGAAGAAGGGTGCCGACAGCTCGTTGGTGGTGGCCTCGCTCTGGTAGATAATCATATCGGGGGCCTTCTGCAGGTACTTCTGGTAGTCTTCCCAGCAGTAGTTGAAGCTGGCCACCTCGGTGTGCTGGGCCAGTTCGGGCGGCACGATGTTCTCCTCGATCCTGTATTCGGCGCTGTGCTTCACAATGCCGCCTGCACGGGCGGGGTACATGGCCACGGTGGTCTTGCGCGTGGGGTCCAGGCGCTTCACCAGCGTGTTCATGATGTCGTAGGTGGTCACGCCCCAGTCGCGGGTGGGAAATCCGCAGCGCTCCTCCTGGAACTGCAGCTCGTTGCCAAGGCTCCACATAATGACCGAGGGGTGGTTGCGGTCGCGCTTCACCCATTCCATCAGGTTCTCCCACCACATCTCCGTCCAAGGTCGGCGGCCTGCCCAGGCCAGTGTGTTGCTCCACTTGTCGTAGAGCTCGTCGACGATGAGGATACCCTTCTCGTCGGCCAGCCGCAGGAAAGCCTCGCTATAGGGGTTGTGCGAGGTGCGAATATGGTTGAAGCCGAACTCCTTCAGCCTATCCATCATACGGCTGATGCCTGCTTCGTAGGCAGCGGCGCCCACGGCCCCCAGGTCGTGGTGGTCGGCAGCACCTTGCAGGAAGATCTTCTTGCCGTTCAGCCGAAAGCCGAACTCCTTCGAGAACTCTACCGTGCGGATGCCGAAACGCTCAGAGAGCTTGTCGATGACGCGGCCATCGAGCACCAGCGACACCTCGGCGGTGTAAAGGCTTGGCTGCTCGCACCACCACAGCTGCGGGGCATCGATGGTCACCTGGGGCAGTTGCACCTCTACCGTGGGCTGCTTGTTGTCCTGAGGGGCGGCCACACGGGTCTCGCCCACCTGCTGGCCTTGTGGGTCGAGTATGCGGGCCTCAATCATCAGGTCGTACTTCTTGTTCTTGATGCCCTCTACCTCTACCTGCACGCTCACCTTGGCCTGCTGTCTGCTTACTTGCGGAGTACTGATATAGATGCCGTGGCGGGCTATCGACACCGAGTCCTTTAATATAAGATGTATGTCGCGGAAGAGGCCGCCACCCGTGTACCAGCGCGAGTTCTTGTCATCGCCCGTAGAGCAGTGCACGGCCAGCACGTTCTTCTGGTCGTACTTCAGCAGCCGGGTGATGTCGGCCTCGAAGCCTAAGTAGCCATAGTCGGTGCCGCCTATCTTGGTGCCGTTCAGGTAGGCATCGCCGTGCAGCATGATGCCCTCGAAGTCCAGAATGACGCGCTGGCCCTTCCGCTTCCAACTGCGGTCGGCATCGAAGGTCTTGCGATACCAGCCCGTGGCCATATCCTTGAAGCCACGGCTGCGGTTGGCCTTTTCGTTCCACGGCATCTCTATCTGGAAGTCGTGGGGCAAATCCAGCGAGCGCCAGTCGCTGTCGTCGAGTGAGGTACTCTCGGCACCAGCCACCTCACCCAGTTTGAACTTCCAGTCGAAGTTGAACAACTGGCTTACTCTCTCTCCCTCGGACCACCCGGCGATTGCCAGCATAAGCCCTAATAGCATTGAAAATGTTCTTTTTGCCTTCATATTTAGTTTTCAGTTATTTGTTGCAAATGATGACGACTGGGCCCACGATGCCCGAGGGCACCAGCTTGTCGGCAGGCTTGGCCAGCGGGGTGGTCTGCTGCATGATGCGTTCGGCCTCGGGGCGGTTGGCATCGCCCACCAGACGGTTCCATAGGGTGTTGGCCACGCGAATCTCCAGCTGGTTCCTGCCTTTCTTAATATAGGGGGTGATGTCGACCTGCCAGGGTGAGCACCATACCGTGCCTGCCTCCTTGCCGTTGACAAAGACCTGGGCCACGCTACCGGGCTGACCAATGACCAAGCTATAGTGGGCCTGTCGGTCTTTCTTGTCGAGTACAAACGTGTTGGTGTAGGCAGCCGTGCCCGAGTAGTACTTGATGCGCGGGTCGCTGTTCTGCGTCCAGTCGTTGAGTGCGCCGAAGGTAACCGGCTCTGAGGGGCCTCCCACCGAGGGGTCGAAGGTCACGGTCCACTGGCCTGTAACGGGAATCGTTGCCACGGTCTTGGGCCGGCTTCCCAGGAAGTTGTTCAGATTCGTCTGCGCTTGCTTGCTGCCTAAAACCACGAAATAAGATTCGCGCGGAGCAAAGGCCAGGCTGACGGCTGTGCGCCCGTCGGCAGTGGCGGTGGCGGCCAGCGGGGTGCGCTGACCCGTGACGGGATGCCACAGCTCGGCGCTCTGGGCACTGGCATTGAAGGTGAAGTTGCCGCTGACGGCCTCGTCGCTGTGGTTGTTCAGGAAATAGATGTCGGTCTGCGGGCTATTGTCCTTGATGCGGCGGTGGCAGTAGTACAGGCGCATGTTGGCAGGCGCGCTGACGTCGGGCTGCAGCCCTGCCCTGCTGAGGGCGTCGGCCAGCGACTGTCCGCTATTCGGATCCCACACCTTGGCCCCTGCGGCCACCAGCGCGTTCACCTTCAGGCGGACGGCGGGGGTGAGCTGTTCGTCGGCGGGCAATAGCATCATTGAATAGCTCACGCCGTCGGGCAACACAAGGCGACCGTTGCTCACCGTCAGGCGGTTCAGCAGCACGTCGGTGGTGAAGGCATCGAAGTCGTAGCCTTGCGGAATGTCGGGCAGCAGGTGTGAGAGAATACGCTTGGGCACATCGTCGCCCAGGTAGAGGCAGAAGGGAGCCACGGGCCGTCCCTGGCGCAGCATCCATGAGCAGCGGGCCTGGTAGTCCCAGAACGGGCGGCTCAGTGGCCACAGCGTGTTCAGACGGTTCAGCACATACTGCCGCCCGTTGGCAGTGTTAAGGAAGAGTGCCCCCTCCCGACCTTCTGTGGGGCTGTTAGGGAATGAGTTGGAGGACTTCTGGTAGGCCACGGCACACACCACAAACTCGTTGATGCCGAAGCAGTAGGCATAGTCGGCCAGGTTCTTGATGTCGGCCAGCGAGTGCTTGTAGGTGATGTCAGTAAAAGCCTCGCCAGAGGCAATCTGCTTGCCATAGACGTGGGCAGCACTGGAGCACTCCTTGATGTCGTAGTTGCCTTCGGTCTGGTACCCCCAGAACTCACCCTGCGGCTTGTCCACCAATTTCTTCACCTCGATGGCATCGCCTGCCATACACAGCGCACCGCCGATGGCCTGGGCCGTAAGCACAAGGTTCTCATCGTGGCACAGACGGTTGAACTCGCCGTAGTAGTTCTCGGTAATAAGGTCGCTAATGGTGCGACGGAAGTCGCCAAGTACAAGTTGGGAGCGTAAACCAACAAGCATTCCTCCCGCTATCGTGGGCAAGAATTTCTTCAGGTCGTAGCCCCGCAGTCTTTTGAACTGCTGCGGCATGTCGTGCGTCCAGTTCTGCGGACCGGCCTCGTGGCTATCCATGCAGATGCCCTCGAGGGCGCCGCCATGGGCACGTATGCTGTCGATGACGGGCTTGGTGTAGCACTGCCAGTGCAGGCGGGCACCCTCTACTGAGAGCTTGTCGCACTCTAAGCCTAAGGCCTCGGCCCGACCGTGCTTGGTATGACCACCAGTAGAGACAGCCACGAAGCGCATCACCAGCCACTGGCCTGCAGGGGCATCGGGCCACGTGAGCGTGCCGTCGGGGGCCATCTTGCCGGTCAGGTCTATCATGCTGTCGGCACAGATCATCTCCTCTTTATTATAAATAGGTGTATGGTCAGCCTCGATGAACTCTGACACCAGACTGGCCTTCTCCTCCCAGGCATCCACACGGGCGCGGGCCGACACGACAACATCTGACAGCTTCACTTTCTCGCTGGTGGTGAGCCGCACACGGAAATAGCGGCCACGGGTGGTAGGAAAGCTGACGGTCTGCTGGCGAATGCCACCCAGGTTCTGATATTTGGGACGCAGGTCGCACACCTTATTATATATCATACCGTCGTCGCTCACCTCGAGCACGCCGATGCTGGGCAGCTCGCGGAAGCCGCAGCCAAAGAACCCCCACTGGGTGCCTTCCCCTTTTCTCATTTCTGTTCTTGGGGCGAAAGGCGGCACCTGCATCGACGAGGTGCGAGCCTTGCCCTGCGGTGTGGCCCCATAGGTGATGCTGCGTGCCGTGAAGGCCTTGCCGAAGTCGAAGACCAGCAGGGAGTCTTCCTTGCCTACAGCCTTGATATTCAGCAACTTGGAATCGCCCAGTATTTCCTCGTGGTAGGGCACGGCCAGCACAGCGACATCTTCATGCCAGCCCCTTAAAGCCCCACCCCCAGAAGCCCCACCCCCGACCCCTCCCGCGGAGGGGAGGGGAGTGATTACTTTTGCTGTCTGCCCATCATTGCCGAGGTATTTACCCCCCGCCCCCCCGCGGGAGGGGTCGGGGGTGGGGCTGCAGGGGGTGGGGCTGCCAGGTGTGGGGCTTACGAGACTTTCTATCATCACCACCCGCTGCATACTCTTGTCGGGCGTAATCCACTTGCCACCGGCCACATAGCCATTGCCTATGTTGACCTCGAAGCTCAGGCCCAGACGCTTGGCCTCCTGCGAGGCAAAGATGAGCGACTGCCACCAGTGCTGGTCAAACACCTTGTCGGCACCCTGGCCGTTGCCGTGCACCTGGTCGTAGTACACCACGCCGCCCACGCCCTGCTGCTTGAAGGCCTCCAGGTCGGCGGTGATGCCCTCACGGGTGGTCTCCGTCTCGCCAAAGAACCACCACACCTTGGTGCGTGCTGTGTCTTGCGGATGGTCGAAACCATAGCTCAGCGGTGTCTGTGCGCTGCCGGCGAGGCCGCCCATAAGCAGCAGAAGGGTAAGAATAGTTGCTTTCTGTTTCATGCCTGTTGGTTACTTGATTCGCAATGATACCTATTGCTTGTTTACCTGATATTCAAAGAAATAGTAGCCATCGGGCAGCCCCGGCAGTGCCAGCTGGCCGACGTCGGTGGCGGTGCGCCCCTGCGGCAGGGTGACATTCCTAAACACCTGACGGTGCACCTGCCTGCCACGGGTGTTGCGCACGGTGACGGTGACGCTGGCGCGCTGCTCGTCGCCCAGGTTCAGCACGGTCACCGTGCTATGGTCATCGGGCCCGTAGACCATGTCCACATCCTTCGAGCCGGCCAGCACCTGCTGAAAGCCCATGCGGTGGGCATAGAAGGCCAGCTTCTTGTGGCCCAGGGCGTCGACGAGGGGCTTCTGGTAGGTGCCCATGTTGCCGCCACCCCACATGCAGCACCAGCTGAGGCCGTCGTAGTCGAGCCAGCGCATCTTGCGAATGCACTCGTAGGCCGAGAAAGCCTGCCAGGCCTGGCTCTCGCGCCACTCGTCGCACGACAGGCGCCGGCCAATGCTGCCTTCGTCGTAGTCCCACTCATAGCTATGATATTTATACACGGGCGAGCCCTTGAACAGTTCCCAGTTCATCTGGCCGATGGTTTCCTCCTGCTCGAAGTTGAAGTAGGCGCGGTCGGGCGAGGTGAGGAAGCTGTTGATGTCGGCATTGCCGGGCCACTTGTGGGGGAAGGGCCAGCGGCGCAGGTACTCCCAGTCCTTACCGAAGCCAGTGGGATAGTCCATGGAGCCGCGGCTGATGCGGTTGGCCGTCCAGACGGGGTCACAGTCGTCGACG
>JAFVEE010000149.1 GCA_017478085.1 Prevotella sp.
CACGTCGCGGGCATACGAGCCGGTGAGCGGGCCCTGCTCCATGCGCTGCATGATCCCGTTCAGGATGGCGGGCATGAAGCGCAGGTCGATAGCACCGCCGACCACCGAGTTGAAGAAGACGAGCTTGCCGCCCCACTCCAGGTCGATCTCTTCCTTGCCCTTGATGTTCATCTTGAACTCCTGGTTGCCAATCATGAAGCTCACGGGATCCTCCATGCCCTCGGTATAGGGCTCGATGATGAGGTGAACCTCACCGAACTGGCCAGAACCACCCGACTGCTTCTTGTGGCGATAGTCGGCGCGGGCCATCTTCGAGATGGTCTCACGATAAGGAATCTTGGGCTCCTGGTATTCAATCTGAATCTTCTCGTTGTTCTCCAAACGCCACTTCAGCGTGCGCAGGTGGAACTCACCCTGACCGTGAACGATGATCTGGCGCAGCTCCTTAGACTGCTCAACCACCCAGGTGGGATCTTCCTGGCGCATCTTGTTCAGGGCGGCCATCATCTTCTCGGTCTCGCTCTCGTTGATAGCCTTGATGGCACGCGAGAACTTGGAGTTGGGATATTTGATGAAGTTGAACTTCCACTCGATGTCCTTGCCATTGAGGGTGTTGCCCGTCTTCACGTCCTTCAGCTTCACGGTGCAGCCAATGTCGCCTGCCACCAGCTGGTCAACCTGCACACGGTTGGCACCGGCGCAAGCATAGAGCGTACCGATGCGCTCCTTCGAGCCACGGTGGGCATTGGTCAGGTCGTCGCCGCTTTTCACCGTACGGCTCATCACATTGTAGTAGCTCACCTCACCAATGTGGGGCTCGATACCGGTCTTGAAGAAATAGAGCGAAGTGGGGCCTGCGGCATCGGGAGCGATGTCCTGGCCTGCGGTGTTCTGCACCTGGGGCATCTCGCTGACGAAGGGAACCACATTGCCCAGGAACTCCATCAGGCGGCGCACGCCCATATCCTTACCAGCGCAAACGCAGAACACGGGGAAGATGCTGCGGGTGACGAGGCCTTTGCGAATGCCTTCGCGCATCTCGTCCTCGGTCAGGTCTTCCTCCTCGAAGAACTTCTCCATCAGGGCATCGTCGCCTGCGGCGGCAGCCTCAACCAGAGCAGCCTTCATCTCCTTGGCCTTATCAATCTGGTCGGCGGGAATATCCTCGATGATGGGAGCACCACCCTCGGGCTTCCACGAGTACTTCTTCATCATCAGCACGTCGATCACGGCATTGAAGCCGGCACCCGTGGCAATAGGATACTGTACGGGCACGCAGTTGGGGCCGTAGACCTCGCGCAGCTGACCCAGGATCTGGTCGAAGTCGCAGTTGTCGCGATCCAGCTGGTTAACGAGGAAGATGACGGGCTTCTTCAGCTTGTCGGTATTGCGGAAGGCATTCATCGTGCCCACCTCGGGGCCATACTGGCCGTTTACGAGGATGACGGCCTGGTCGGTGACGTTCAGGGCCGTGATGGCACCGCCCACGAAGTCGTCGCTGCCCGGGCAGTCGATGATGTTCAGCTTCTTGTTGTTCCACTCCACATGGAACACGGTCGAGAACACGCTGTAGCCATATTCCTGCTCCACGGGGAAGTAGTCACTCATGGTGTTCTTGCCCTCTACGGTGCCACGGCGCTTGATGATGCCTGCCTCGTAGACCATTGCCTCGGCAAGAGTGGTCTTGCCGCTACCCGCACTGCCAAGCAATGCAATGTTTTTAATCTCGTTTGTCTGATAAACTTTCATGTTGTTTATAATTTTAGGTTATAGGTATTCAGTTTTGCGGCCCGAAATTAGTCATTTTTTATTAGAACGCCAAGAAAACCCTGCAAATATTAAGCAAAATTAGGATATTGCCTAATTCATTAGCAGGCTTTGAAACTCATATCAAGTCCTTTGACGCTGTGGGTCAGCGCGCCCACGGAGATGAAATCGACGCCCTGTTCGGCATAGTCGCGGATGGTGTCGAAGGTGATGCCGCCCGATGACTCGGTCTCGTAGCGATGGGCTATGATGTCGACGGCCTTCTTCGTGTCGGGCACGGAGAAATTGTCGAGCATAATGCGGTCTACGCCGCCGTGGTCGAGCACCTGCTGCAGCTCGTCGAACGAGCGCACCTCGATTTCAATCTTCAAATCGAGCCCCTTCTCCTTCAGATAGGCGTGGCAGCGGTCGATGGCATTGACGATGCCCCCGGCAAAGTCTACGTGGTTGTCCTTCAGCAGGATCATATCGAACAAGCCAATGCGGTGGTTGCAGCCGCCGCCAATCTTCACGGCCTGCTTCTCCAGCATACGCATGCCCGGTGTGGTCTTGCGGGTGTCGAGCACACGGGTGCCCGTGCCCTCTAAGCGCTTCACGTAGCGGTCGGTCATCGTGGCAATGCCGCTCATACGCTGCATAATGTTCAGCATCAGGCGCTCGGTCTGCAGCAGCGAGCGGATGCGTCCCGACACCACCATCGCGATGTCGCCTTTCTTCACGCGCGAGCCGTCGCCCATCAGCACCTCGACCTGCATATCGGGGTCGAAGCGGCGGAACACTTCCTTGGCAATCTCTACTCCGGCCAGGATGCCGTCTTCCTTGATCAGCAGGTGCGAACGGCCCATAGCATCCTCGGGGATGCAGCAGAGCGTGGTATGGTCGCCATCGCCGATGTCCTCGGCAAACGACAGGTCAATGAGCCTGTCAACAAGTTCTTCTGTACTCAGCATATTCGTGTAAGGATTTTTACTTAGTGTTAAGATAGATGCCAAAGCCTATGCGCAGACCGAAGCCGCTGTAGTCGCTATGGCTCTTGAGACTTTGGTTGTAGTAGAGCTCGGGCTCGATGGTCACGGTGCGGCTGATGAAGAAGGCATAGCCCAGCTGCACGGTGGGCATGAAGTCGTCGACCCGGCAGCCCTCGCCGTCAGTGTGGTGCACGTAGTTGGCCCCGGCACCGATGAACAGGCCGTTCTGCAGGATGTAGTAGCGCAGTCCGGCGCCCAGCGAGAAGTAGTTGGGCTCGTACTTGCGATAGTCAAACTCGCCCTGGGCGGTCACCATCCAGTTGTCCTCAAACAGATAGCCCACCTTTCCCATCAGGTCGAGTTTCCACTTCTCGTTGCTATTGAAGTTCAAGTCCAGCCCCGACAGCCCGGCACTGGCATAGACCTTGCCCTGCTCGAACTGGGCAAACGAGGCAACCGACATCGTCAGCGCCATGAGCATCATGAATAGTTTCTTTCTCATATCCTTTATTGTAAATATTTACTTATTCTCTTTCCTATACCACACGCAGAACCAGGCCACGGCAATGAGCAGAGCGGCCATTCCGACGATGTAGCCCACGCTCATCTCGAAGCCGAAGGCATTGGGCGAGATCATCAGGAACGACGAGCACACTACCGTCATAAAGAGGGCGGGCAGCAGGGTGACCCAGAAGGGCTTCTTCTCGCGCACCAGATAGACCGTGATGGCCCAGAGGGTGAAGACGGCGAGCGTCTGGTTAGCCCAGCCGAAATAGCTCCAGATGACGTTGAAGCCATCGGGGTTCTCAATGTTATAGAACAGCAACAGCAGGGTGGCACCGAAGAGCGGGATGCAGATCCACATGCGCTTCAAAATGCTCTTCTGCTCCAAGTGTATGAACTCGGCAATGATCAGACGGGCCGAGCGCAGGGCCGTATCGCCACTGGTGATGGGGGCTGCCACCACGCCTAAGAGTGCCAGCAGACCGCCAAACGTGCCCAACCAGCCCTGGCTGACGGCGGTCACCACCTCGGGAGCCTGCAGCGTGAGCGGCTGTCCCAGTTCCTGGGCGGCCCCACCGTAGAAGAAGTACATGGACACCGTGGCCCAGATGAGTGCTACCAGGCCCTCGGTGATCATAGCTCCGTAGAACATAGGGCGACCCATCTTCTCGCTCTTCACGCAGCGGGCCATCAGCGGTGTCTGCGTAGCGTGGAAGCCACTGATGGCACCGCAGGCAATGGTAATGAAGAGGGCCGGGAAGATGGGCGTGGTGAAGCCTTCGCCCTCAAAGCCATTGTACAGCTCGGGCAGCGAGGGCCATTTCACGAAGAGCACCACCATCAGCGCCACGGCCATAAAGAGCATCGAGATGGCAAAGAGGGGGTATATCTTGCCGATAATCTTGTCGATGGGCAGCATGGTGGCGATAATGTAGTAGACGAAGATGATGCCGCACCAGATGTAGACCCACAGCAGGTCGTCGCTGCACATCTTGCCCAGGATGAGGGCAGGGCTATACACGAACACGGCTCCCACCATCATCAGCAGGAACACCGAGAATACGAGCATCACCTTCTTCGTGGGCTGACCCAGATAGCGGCCTATCAGCTCGGGCTGGCCAGCACCATCGTTGCGCATGGAGAGCATACCACTCAGATAGTCGTGAACGGCACCGGCAAAGATGCAGCCCAGCACAATCCACAGATAGGCCGCCGGGCCGAACTTGGCACCCATAATGGCACCGAAGATGGGGCCTGTGCCCGCAATGTTCAGGAACTGAATCATAAAGATTTTCCAGGAGGGAAGCACGATGTAGTCTACGCCATCGCTTTTGGCCACTGCAGGAGTGACACGATCATCCGGGCCGAAAACGCGCTCTATGAAACGCCCATAGAGCACATAGCCCAACACAAGAGCCACCAGGCTCAGCACAAATGTTACCATAATTTTTTGACCTTATGTTATTTTTTGCATTGCAAAAGTAACGCTTTTATTTGATATATGGAAAAAAAAATGTAACTTTGCACGCAAAAAATATTTAAAAGTGACTTTCAGGACTTTTCATATTCTTGTTTTCTGGCTGCTGACTATATGTGCGTCAGCCCAATCTTCACCCAAATTCGAGATGCGGGCCGTATGGCTCACCACCATCGGGGGCATAGACTGGCCCCACTCCTACTATGCCGAGCCGCAGAAGGAGGAACTGCGGCAGACGCTCGACCAACTGCGCCGGGCCGGCATCAACACCGTGCTTTTGCAGACCCGTGTGCGGGCCACGACCATATACCCCTCGGCCTTGGAACCATGGGACGGCTGCATCACGGGCACTCCGGGAAGGGCCGCTAACTACGACCCGCTGCGCTTCTGCATCGACGAGTGCCACAAGCGGGGCATGCAACTGCACGCCTGGGTGGTGACCATCCCCGTAGGAAAGTGGAACACGACAGGCTGCCAGCAGCTGCGCAAGAAATACCCCAAGCTCATCAAGAAGATCAAGGACGAGGGCTATATGGACCCCGAACAGGCAGCCACGGGCGACTATCTGGCCCGTTTCTGCCGCGAGATTGTTGAGAACTACGATGTCGACGGCATTCACCTTGACTACATACGCTACCCCGAGACCTGGAAGATCAAAGGCTCGCGGGCTCAGGCACGGGCCAACATCACCCGTATCGTCAGAACCATCTCACGCGAGGTGAAGCGCATCAAGCCCTGGGTCATGCTCTCGTGCTCGCCCATTGGCAAGCACGACGACCTGAGCCGCTACCGCTCCGGGGGGTGGAATGCCCGTACCGCCGTGTGTCAGGATGCCCAGCAATGGCTGCGCGAGGGACTGATGGATGCCCTGTTCCCGATGATGTACTTCCGCGACAACCAGTTCTTCCCCTTCGCCATCGACTGGCAGGAGCGTTCCTATGGGCGCATCGTGTGTCCCGGCCTGGGCATCTACTTCCTGGATCCGCGGGAAGGCAGGTGGACGCTCGACGTCATCGACCGCCAGCTGAACGTGCTGCGCCAGATAGGACTGGGCCACTGCTACTTCCGCTCCAAGTTCTTCACTGACAACACCAAGGGAGTATATGACCTGGGGCAGCGGTTCGATGCCACGCCAGCACTGATTCCGCCCATGACCTGGGCCTCACCCACCCCACCCCCGGCTCCCCAGGAGCTGACCTTCGAGAAGGGAACGCTCTCGTGGAAGGCTTCACAACCTACACCCTTATTATATATATATAATGTGTACGGTTCGCCCGACTTCCCCGTTGACATTACCAAAGCTGAGAACCTGCTGGCCACCCGGGTGCAGGATACCCGTCTGCGAATGCCGGCCGGCACGCGGCTGAACTATGCCGTGACCATACAGGACCGCTACGGCCAGGAAGGCCCTGCCGCCCAGCTGCTGCTCTACGCAGGTCCCAAGTATGTGCGACCCAAGCTTACCTGCGTGCGGGGCAACAGCGTGGCCCTGCCCCCCAAGCCCTCGACCCTCGATGCCGACTACGTGATCATCGAAGACCTGACGGGCCGCGAGGTGGGCTACCGCTACTACCGCGACTCGCTCATCGACGTGAGCACCCTGCCGGGTGGCATCTACCAGCTGCGGTCCATCGGGCGGAAGGGCCGTAATCACCGCCTGGGCTTCTTCTCCATCAAAAGAAAATAGCCCGTTAGAGTAAAATAACACTCATTTAACGGTCTTTTTGCACAAAAATAACTATCTTTGCACACCAAATGGAACTAAACACTCTAAAAAATATGGCAAACAAGAAACTACAGAAGGTGCTGGTGCTGGGCAGCGGTGCCTTGAAAATCGGACAGGCAGGCGAGTTCGACTACAGCGGCTCGCAGGCACTGAAGGCCCTGCGCGAAGAGGGCATCAAGAGCGTGCTCGTGAACCCCAACATCGCCACCATCCAGACTTCGGAAGGCATTGCCGACAAGGTCTACTTCCAGCCCGTGACCACCCACTTCGTCACCGAGATCATCAAGAAGGAGCGTCCCGACGGCATCCTGCTGGCCTTTGGTGGCCAGACGGCACTGAACTGCGGCACCGAGCTCTACCAGACGGGCGTGCTCAAGGAGTATGGCGTCGAAGTGCTGGGCACCAGTGTCGAAGCCATCATGAACACCGAGGACCGCGACCTCTTCGTGAAGAAACTCGACGAGATCAGCCTGAAGACCCCCGTGAGCCACGCCGTTGAGAATATGGACGACGCGCTGAAGGCTGCCCGCGAGATCGGCTTCCCCATCATGATTCGCTCGGCCTACGCCTTAGGTGGCTTAGGCAGCGGCATCTGCCCCGACGAGAAAGCCTTCCGCGAACTGGCAGAAAGTGCTTTCACGTTTGCCCCGCAAATACTTGTGGAAGAGAGCCTTAAAGGCTGGAAAGAGATAGAGTTCGAGTGCATTCGCGATGCCAACGACCATTGCTTCACCGTGGCCTCGATGGAGAACTTCGACCCCTTAGGCATTCACACCGGCGAGAGTATCGTAGTGGCTCCCACCTGCTCGCTTCGTGAGGAGCAGGTGAAGATGCTGCAGGACATCACCATCCGCTGCGTGCGCCATCTGGGCATCGTGGGCGAGTGCAACATCCAGTTTGCCTTCAACGCCGTGACCAACGACTACCGCATCATCGAGATCAACGCCCGCCTGTCGCGCTCCAGCGCCCTGGCATCGAAGGCCACCGGCTATCCCCTGGCTTTCGTGGCTGCCAAGATTGCCTTAGGCTACACGCTCGACCAGATTGGCGAGATGGGCACCACATCAAGCGCCTACGTGGCTCCGCAGCTCGACTATATGATCTGCAAGATTCCTCGTTGGGACCTGACGAAGTTTGCCGGCGTGAGTCGCCTCATCGGCTCGTCGATGAAGTCGGTGGGCGAGATTATGTCGATAGGCCGTTCGTTCGAGGAGATGATACAGAAGGGCCTGCGTATGATTGGCCAGGGCATGCACGGCTTCGTGGGCAACGACCACACCCGCTTTGAAGATCTGGACAAGGAGCTGGCCAACCCCACCGACCTGCGCATCTTTGCCATTGCCCAGGCTCTGGAAGAGGGCTACACCGTGGAGCGCATTGAAGAGCTGACGAAGATTGACGTGTGGTTCCTGGAGCGCTTGAAGCACATCGTAGACCTGAAGCATAAGTTACAGGAATACAATAAGTTGGAAGAGATTCCCGACGAGTTCCTTTTAGAGGTGAAGCGTTGCGGTTTCAGCGATTTCCAGATTGCCCGCTTCTTGCTGAAGCCCCAGAACGGAAATATGGAGAAGGAGAACCTCGACGTGCGCCCCTACCGCAAGCAGCGCGGCATCCTGCCCTCGGTGAAGCGCATCCCCACCGTGGCCAGCGAGCATCCGGAGCTGACCAACTACCTCTACTTCACCTACACCCACGTGCCTGCCTTTGGCAAGGCCGAGGGCGAGCAGTACAAGACGGCCCACGACATTAACTACTACAACAACGAGAAGTCAGTGGTGGTGCTTGGCTCGGGTGCCTACCGCATCGGCTCGAGCGTAGAGTTCGACTGGTGTTCGGTGAATGCCATCAACACGGCACGCAAGCTGGGCTACAAGTCGATTATGATCAACTACAACCCCGAGACCGTGTCGACCGACTACGATATGTGCGACCGCCTCTACTTCGACGAGCTCTCGCTGGAGCGCGTGCTCGACGTCATCGACCTGGAGTCGCCGCGCGGTGTCATCGTCTCGGTGGGCGGCCAGATTCCCAACAACCTGGCTATGAAGCTGCACCGCCAGGGCGTGCCCGTACTGGGCACCAGCCCCGTGGACATCGACCGTGCTGAGAACCGCGACAAGTTCTCGGCCATGCTCGACAAGCTGGGCATCGACCAGCCCGCCTGGCGTGCGCTGACCTCGTTCGACGACGTGAAGCAGTTCGTCGACGAGGTGGGCTACCCCGTGCTGGTGCGTCCAAGCTACGTACTTAGCGGTGCTGCCATGAACGTGTGCTACGACGATGAGGAGCTGCACCGCTTCCTCAACATGGCTACCGAGGTGTCGAAGGAGTTCCCCGTGGTCATCTCGAAGTTTATGACCGAGACAAAGGAGATAGAGTTCGACGCCGTGGCCGACAAGGGCGAGGTGGTGGAGTACGCCATCTCAGAGCACGTGGAGTATGCCGGTGTGCACAGCGGCGATGCCACAATGGTGTTCCCCGCCCAGCACATCTACTTCTCGACCATTCGCCAGATCAAGAAGATTGCCCGCAAGATAGCTGCCGAGCTGAACATCTCGGGTCCGTTCAACATTCAGTTCCTGGCCAAGAACCGCGAGGTGAAGGTCATCGAGTGCAACCTGCGTGCCTCGCGCTCCTTCCCCTTCGTGTCGAAGATTCTGAAGCGCAACTTCATCGAGACCGCCACGAAGATTATGCTCGACGCCCCCTACTCGCGCCCCGACAAGAGCGAGTTCGACATCGACCGCATCGGCGTGAAGGCCAGCCAGTTCTCGTTTGCCCGCCTGCAGAATGCCGACCCCGTGCTGGGCGTCGACATGAGCTCTACCGGCGAGGTGGGCTGCCTGGGCGACGACCTGAACGAGGCCCTGCTCAATGCCCTCATCGCCACCGGCTACCGTCTGCCGCAGGAGGGCCGCGCCATCCTCATCAGCAGTGGTGGTGCCAAGGGCAAGGTGAGCCTTTTAGAGCCCGCCAAGCAGCTGGTGAAGAAAGGCTACCAGCTCTATGCCACCGACGGCACGGCGAAGTTCTTCAACGACAACGGCGTAGAGGCCACGGCCGTGGCCTGGCCCGACGAGGAAACAACGCTCGACGGTTCTGCCGTCGAGAACGTGATGGACATGATTGCCGCCCACCAGTTCGACCTCATCATCAACGTGCCGAAGAACCACACCAAGCGCGAGCTGACCAACGGCTACCGCATTCGCCGTGGCGCCATCGACCACAACATTCCGCTCATGACCAACGTGCGCCTGGCCAAGGCCTTCATCGAGGCCTTCACCGCCCTGAAGGAGCAGGACATCAAGATCAAGAGCTGGCAGGAGTACAACGCCTAAAAGCCCCGCACACACCTACCCTCAGAACAAATTGACTTTATACATTCATTAATATGATTCTTGACAAGATAGACCAACTTCTGAAAGAAGTACAGACACTCAGTGCTAAGAACGCCGAGGAGGTAGAACAGCTCAGACTGAAGTACCTCAGCAAGAAGGGCGAGATTACGGCCCTGATGAACGATTTCCGCAATGTGGCTGCCGACGAGAAGAAGACCGTGGGCATGAAGATCAACGAGCTGAAGACACTGGCCACCGAGCGCATCAACCAACTACGTGAAGAGTGCCAGACGCAGGAAGGCGGCGACGAGGCCATCGACCTGACGCGCACCCCCTACCCCATAGAGCTGGGCACGCGCCACCCGCTGACCATCGTCACCAACGAGATCATCGACATCTTCAGCCGCATGGGCTTCGTGCTGGCCGACGGCCCCGAGGTGGAAGACGACCTGCACATCTTCACCAAGATGAACTTTGCCGCCGACCATCCCGCCCGCGACATGCAGGACACCTTCTTCGTGAGCCAGCATGCCGGTGGCGACGTGACGAAGAACATCCTGCTGCGCTCGCACACCAGCAGCGTGCAGGCCCGTGTCATGGAGCAGATGCACACCGAGGACGGCAAGCTCACGGCCCCCATCCGCGTCATCTGCCCGTACCGCGTCTATCGCAACGAGGCCATCACCGCCCGAGCCCACTGCTACTTCCACCAGGTCGAGGGCCTTTAGATCGAGAAGAACGTGTCGTTCACCGACCTCAAGCAGGTGCTGCTCTCGTTCGCCCAGGAGATGTTCGGCCCCGACACGAAGATCCGCCTGCGCCCCAGCTACTTCCCCTTCACCGAGCCATCGGCCGAGATGGACATCTCGTGCTTCATCTGTGGCGGCGAGGGCTGCGGCTTCTGCAAGCACACGGGCTGGGTCGAGATCCTGGGCTGCGGCATGGTCGACCCGAACGTGCTCGAGCAGTGCGGCATCGACTCCAAGATCTACAGCGGCTATGCCTTCGGCATGGGCGTTGAGCGCATTACGAACCTGAAGTACCGCGTGAGCGACCTGCGCATGTTCTCCGAGAACGACACGCGCTTCCTGCGCGAGTTCGAGGCAGCCGACTAAATGACCGAACGACTCTGGAACGCCAACTACATAAAGGTGATGATAGCGAACTTCTCGCTATTCTTCGCCTTTTATGTTTTGACACCCTTGCTCCCCCTGTACCTCAGCGAGACATTCGGGGCCACCAAGGATGTCATCGGCCTGGTGTTGTCGGGCTATACCATCACCGCCCTGCTGCTGCGCCCCTTCAGCGGCTACATCGTCGACTCGTTCGACCGCAAGACGGTGCTGCTCTTCTGCTACACCGCCTTCGCCATCTTCTTCGCAGGCTATCTGGCGGCCTCCACCCTGCTGCTGTTCACCATCGTGCGCACACTCCATGGCGGGCCCTTCGGGGCGCTGACCGTGGCCAACAGCACCGTGGCCATCGACGTGCTGCCCTCCTCGCGCCGCAACGAGGGCATAGGCTATTACGGCCTGAGCAACAACCTGGCCATGGCCATTGCCCCCACGATAGGCCTGTTCATCTATCATCAGACGCGCAGCTTCGAGCTGCTGTTCTGGATAGCCCTCATCGTGGCCCTGGCCGGACTGCTGACCGATGCAACGGTCAAGATTGAAAGAGTAGAGGGAAAAGTGAAAAGTGAGAAACCGGCCACCCTCTCCCTCGACCGTTTCTTCCTGCTGCGCGGCTGGCTCCTGGGGGCCAACATGGTGTTCTTCGGGTTCTGCTTTGGCGTGCTGAGCAACTATCTGGCCATTTACGGCAAGGAAGTGCTGGGCATCACCAGCGGAACGGGCACATGGTTCATGCTGTGCAGCCTGGGCCTGATACTCTCACGACTACAGGGAGGCAGGGCCCTGCGGCAGGGACGCCTCACCCACAATGCGGCCGAGGGCATGGTCATCTCGCTGGTGGGCTACAGCATTTTCATCGCCCTGCCGGCGCTCACCTCCTACCAGTCGCCCCTCGCCACCTCCATTGGCTATTACGGCTCGGCCCTGCTCATCGGCCTGGGCAATGGCCATCTGTGGCCCGCCTTCCAGAACATGATGATCTCGCTGGCCCATCACAACGAGCGTGGCACGGCCAACTCCACCATTCTCATCTCCTGGGACATCGGCATGGGCCTGGGCATCCTCATTGGCGGTGTGGTGGCCGAACTGCTCGGCTACTCCGCCGCCTTCTGGACGGTCGCAGCCATCAACGCCCTTGGCGTGCTGCTGTACTTCTCCAAGACCCAGCGCTTTTTCATTTCCCGGCAGTTGCAATAAAAAGAGCGTAGGACTTGGTCATCGCCCAGGTGGAGCGCGACCGCCACACCTTCCATCAGCCAGCCCCCTTCTGAAGCCTCCATCCACCTTCATATTTCCGTCCCCCTGTAAGGGGGACTACAATATGAGGTGTGAGGCTTCATCTCCCCCACAGCCCTTTACGCCCCCACCCCCTCCTGTTAGAAATAGCAAACATACCGTTTACCCAAGGCAAAGATGCTGTTTGCAATGAGTAAAGATACTGTTTACTAAATGGGTACTGCCGCCCAACGTCGTGAAGTGACTCTGTCGCAAGTTCTGCATCGATGTGTAAGCAGCACGGAGGCATAAGAAGCCGCAGAGAGTAGCAGCGGGGAAAACTCGCTGGCGAATGTCGTACCTTTGCTTTGTTGGAAGTCGGCAACCAGCAACGCACAACCCTCATGTTTAACAAAAATCCTTTCTATAACTTATGAAACAGATGCGCTCATCTTTCCCATTCATGCCCATTGCTGAAGGTTTCGTAATTTATATTCTTATAGTCAACATTAGTATAATAATCGAATGATAAAGCATAGGCTAACACTACAATGACAAGAGCAATCAATAACCACCAACAAGCCTTGGTATGCTTTTTGTAAAAGGCAAAGACGTTATCAGCAAAGAGCTTATATATGCATGTGAAGAATGCTGTTATGAGCAGTGTTAGAATTGTTGTCAAAGCAAACAATCTGATTTCCTGAATATTCTCCATATCAGGAAACTTGGCATGAACCTTCAAGCCATCCCACGCAATTTTGCCGATTTTTTTCTGGTCATAATATCTGATGGAACTTATGGTCTTTTCGTCAGGCTCTGGGTTGAGGTGGCCAAATTCAGTGGGACACCGGTAATCAATGGTAAGGCTTTTTACAAACTGGGCCGTAGCCATAGGAAGCCTGATTATCTCCACTAGTTTCGATACATCTTCTGCATCTACCAGGGGGTTCGGCTTTTCATAACGGTTCCCCATAGCAACCGTATGAACAGGGATCACCGAATCATTTATAGATGCAAAGAGAAAGGTCTCACCACAAAACGAGAAGTGGTTTTGCCTATAACTGTCGTAACGGAACATAGAGTCTACAGGTATGCTCCATACATTTTTATGAAGGTATTGGTTATGAATGTTGTGTGTCGCGTAAATTCCATTATGATAGTATGGCGAAAGCCACTTATCTTTTATGTTTTGTACTTCTTTTGATTTTTCTGTGTCATGCTTACCAATATACACCGCTTGTCTATCCGTGCCTGTCACCATAACATAGACTCTCTCGCCATCATTGTAGTCGTAGCGAGCAGTGTCAAGTATTGCAGCGATTTTATTTTGTAGTTCTGATGATTCATTAAACCATGTTGAATGGGTTGTTAATTCTTTGTCTTTATCTTGAAAGAATCCTTCAACGATAAGACCACCTCGTTTTCCTCTTTCTTCGTTCAATGGGGTAAGAATGTTGTCGTCAGCTTCCTTCTGCCTGTCATAGTCTCTGATAAGATAAAAATGCAGTTCGCCATCTTCCATGTGCCCCTCATGAAGCACCTGATATTCGGTATAATAGACGGGCACTTCATATATTTTTGAAAGAAACAACCCCGAAAGGATAATGCCAAGTATCAATAAGATAATGGCACAGCACAAATATGACTGATCCTTAAAACGGCTTTTTGAAAACCACTCGCTAAAAGCTATAGCTGCTTTTGAAAAGAAAATCTTCATTGTATTGCAATCTTTTTAAAACCTATATTTACGTTATCATAATCTATCTATATTATCGCAAACCTTCAAAACATGGTCTAAGCCATAGAGCATTGACCTTCCGTCAATGCCCATCCATTGAAATAGGGTCAGAATCTTCTGATACTCTCTTCTGACATATGCCGTATCGATGACAGCCTGCCCAGTAGGGAAGCACAAAGGCTCATGATGTGCAATACGGTTTCGCAACGTATTGATTTTATCAAGTTCGTTGAAGATGTATGATTGGTTAATATGCAACTGTGGGGTGGAGCGCTGTTTGAATGGAAACGCATCAAGCAAACTTTGGTTCGTCAATGCGTATTGCACAGGAGAGTACATATACTTCCACATGCCGAAATCCATCTGTGCGAGCAGTTTCGAATGCGAATACGTGTGTTGCGAACGAAGTTTCCGAAGTGCATCTGTTATCGTCCTATTGGTTTTGTGGAGTATTGGAAGGGTAAACATCCCTCCAGGCGACACGGAATCTTTGAGCCACTCGTTACCAAACTGAGGAATAAGAATACCGTCAATGGCATTGCGCAATGACACTTCGAAGCAACTGACGATTGTCAGCAGTTCTTGGGCCAACCGCAGGTTGTACCGATAGAGTGTCATGGCCTTCCGTTTGTCGCCATTACAAGCCTGGAGGTATCTGTTGAGTCGCTTTTGCGACATAAAATGCTCAAAATCGCGATATATCATTAAAATTCTCTATAAAAATTTGGATTATATCAAAAAAATATCTATCTTTGCATCGATGAATCCCGCTAACCTCTGGCCGCAAGGTCAAGTTAGTGGGTATTGTTTTATATGAATATTCCCGCATAGCTCGTTTGGACGACTTGTCGCTCCTGCTTCTTGAAGTCAATCTGTCCGCAATGAAGAGGATCAAAGTAGTAATCGTGGAAAGGCGTGCTGCGGAAATCGCGCACCACGAATAAACAATATCTGCTCTGTAATTCTTGTGCCACCCTGTGTTCCTTGTCTGTCATAAGGATATTTCCGCTCCTATCGTTCATTCCCTTTACTTCCACGTAGTATCTGCTCATGCCCTTTGACAATTTGAAGTCGTAACCGCAGCCATGATTCGTCTTATCCGAAATGTCAAACCCACTGAATATTTCTATTGTCGGATAAGCCATAACGAAATACTCTTCTGCCGCCTTGCCTGTGATTAACCTACTGGCTGAGAACTCGTGCTTATTTTGAAAGGAGGTTATCGGTATCTGTAAGTCTTCGAGATTCACCTCGCTATGAGACAAGTGGGTCTTGATGATAAAGGTAAGTTCATCAAATGACAACTCTTTTGTCAAGTCAAAAATGGTCTTGCTCTGCGGTTTCAGTTTTCTTCGCCAGCCCTTTCGGCCATTAGGAAAAAGGGAATCGAACTCGTCGCGATAATTGTTGATAGATTTTGGCTTGACTCCCAAAGAATAGCCAAGTACATTGTAGGCTTGATGGAATCCGGAGAACTCGAAGGCGTCGAGTGCCTCCTGGTTGAACTTGGATAGATACAGCCCGACAACAATGGCCGTATCACGGTTATCTAAGGAGAGTAGCTGCTTCAAATAAGTCTCATTCATTATCTGAATCTTGTTTCGTTTATACAATTTGATACAGCATGTCAAGTGCTTTGCCTATTCTGTCATGAAGTCCTGCTACCCGACCTTCCATCTGATAAATGAACGGGAAGTTCAAATTGGATGAAGTTTGCAGGAACCTCAATATCGAATATATCATGCAGCAACTGATACCAGAAAGATTGTGTCTCACCCTTCTCGTACCCACGTCCCTTCCATGTTTCCACGAACCGGCGTGCTGCTGCCTGTTTATTGTTCGATACCATTGTCTACTTTTCGGCAGACTGCTTCTTGTCAGCCTTCTGAATCGTTTTGCGTATGTTTCGGTTCTTCAAAGTGCAAAGGTAAGCATTTTTCCTGAGACAACGGCAGGCTGCGGCAAGTTTTTTGCATCATTAAAAGGCCGCAAGGTCAAGTAGTATGCGCGCGTGCGTATGCAATAATAATGTGGGGGCCAACGCCCCCACATTGATGAAATCCCTCTTTTTCGACATAATTAAAGGTCAGATGACCTCGATGCCCTGCTGGCGGCAGAGGTCGAGGCTCATCTCCTTGAGCTTGAACTTCTGAATCTTGCCGCTGCCGGTAAGGGGGAACTGGTCGATGAAGAAGACGTACTTGGGAATCTTGTAGCGGGCTATCTTGCCACGACAGAACTCCTGCACGTCCTCGGGCAGCATCTTCACGCCGGGCTGCAGGATGATGAAGGCTCCCACGGCCTCGCCATACTTCTTCGACGGCACGGCGGCCACCTGCACGTCCTTGATGCCGGGCATGTGGTAGAGGAACTCCTCGATCTCGCGGGGGTAGATGTTCTCGCCGCCGCGGATAATCATGTCCTTGTTGCGGCCGGTGCTGCGGTAGGATCCCTGCTAGTCCTTCACGCCGAGGTCGCCGGAGTGCAGGAAGCCATTCTGGTCGATGAACTCAGCGGTGGCTTCGGGGTTC
>JAFVEE010000150.1 GCA_017478085.1 Prevotella sp.
CATCCACCGCCTCGCCGACATCCACTCCTGCCACGTCCGTCCCCTGCACACCGCCGAGTATCCCACTCCCGCCACCCGTCCGCACTACTCAGTGCTCGATAAGACCAAGATCAAGCAGGCCTACGGCCTTGAGATTCCTTATTGGGAGGAGTCGTTGGCTGAGTGTGTCAAGCTGTTGCTTTTGTCTTTGTAATAGAAGACAGAAACTAACCGCAAAGAGCGGGAAAGGCTACGGGTAGGCGAACGAAGAGCGGGAATGACCGAGGCCGAGGATGTCGGCGCGGGTTCCCACTCTTTGTCTAATTATAACACTTTTTTGCTCTAAACGTACAACGATTCAAAAACTTTTCGTACCTTTGTGCCCGAGAAACGTTTTAATGAATACAGAAAGGGACAGACGTATGACAACAATGACTGTACAGATTCCCACAGGCCAGGTTGGCTGGTTCGAGCAGATGCTTCGCTCGATGGGCTGGGCATTCCGCAAGGAGGAAATGCCCTCTCGCGTTTCAGAGAAACCTCGCGTGTTTGAGGCCGAGGTGGACGAACTGCTCTCAATGTTCAACACCGACCAGATTTCGCAAGAGGACATTGACCGTGAGTGCGAACTTGTAAGGGAGGAACTCTACGATGCCCGACAGACACGTTAAAGTCATCATCGACACAAACCTGTGGATTTCGTTCCTTATTGGACTGAGAGCCTCGCCTGCCGTCCGCAGAATCCTGACCGACGGCACGGTGAGCATTGTTATGACCGATATACTTCAGCAGGAGATAATGGCCGTGGCATCCCGTCCCAAGTTTGCCCGCTATTTTGCACCTGAGGCCTGCGAGCGGCTGCTTGCGTTCCTTCGTGCCCGCAGCGAGGACTATCCCTTGGGCGACATTCCCGCCCGATGCCGCGACCCGAAGGACGACTATCTGTTAGAGTTGGCTCGTGTTGCCGATGCCGACATTCTTGTCACGGGGGATAAAGACCTCACCGACCTGCACCAGTTTGGCCATTGCCAAATATTGACGCTTGCAGAGTTTAAACGTATGTACTTATAAGAAAGAAGTGGAAAAGAAAGAGCGGGAACCGAGACCGAGAATGTCGGCGTGGTTCCCGCTTTTTATAGCCACTAATAATTATGTTTGCCAAAAGGTGTCCCACTCAGATTCGTCGTCGTTAATTGTTTGTTTAAGTATAGCGCATTCTCGTTTGCCCAAACAAGGTGTATCGCTAAATCTTCATATACCCTAAATTTTAGTGACTCGTGTTGATATATCTTGTTTCCAAATATTCCATCCATGATTTATTTCTGTCGGTTGTATAATTCTTTCTGAGGATATTGAATAAATCCTCGTATGTGATAGCGTGAAATGTTTCTTTACCTTTAACCGTTAGTAACTCTTCATAAGCTTCTATAACTCCTACATAGGTGTCAGAGGAATGAAAATGGACGTTCCCCTCTGGATATAGCGTAAGAGAATCGAAATAATCAACCTTACCCTGTTGCAGCATAGCCAATCCAAGAATGTGATTCCTCCATAACTGGATGAAGTCTGGATTGTTGAACTGCAATGGGTCGTTATTGATGAAACACTCGCTGTTGCGGGTAGTAACGGAATAGGCAGACGAAGGATTCTGCATCATTTCAAATTCTTTGTTTCCTACGGGATAGCCTTCTTCGGTGTATTTTACCTCTATTCCTATCGCCCCAGATTTCATCGTTGACGTTTCATATTCAATATAAGCGTCAAAAGCAGACCTGTCGTTAATCGTATTTGGGGCATATTCAATTATCCATTTGCGAATTGTCTTGATGTCCCTATGAGGAAGAATTTCCGCGAAACAGTTGGCTGCAGCAGTCAGGTCGGTCATCATTGGAACGAAAATATTCCAAGGAATGTGCTCACTTCGCAGCATATTGTTCATCAGGCCAAAGTCGTTAATGGGTATTCTGCCCCTGCGCTCTATAAGAGCCTTTCTGATTTCCTCGTGGTATTCCGGAACAAAGTTCATCAGTCGGGCGGCATCGCCATTCGTGAGGACTGCGGTATCGGTCTCTGTCCTACGCCGATGCTCAAACTCCTCTGCCGTCTCGTTTACGCCTTGATGTGTTGAACGATTGCGCCCCATCGCTAATTTCAAAACATTTTCCCTGAACCAAGCCTGATGCTGGCGACACGCTTTTCTGTACTCGCTGTCACCCCCATAGCTTGCCTTTGCAGGTTGTGTCCCTTTGGAGAATGCAATATATTCTACCTTAATACTACGTCCCACCTCTCCCAGATTATTGATGATTCTATCGAAAGTAAGCTTATCGTATTCAGACGAATTGGCAAGAATGAACATCATCTTTGGACGTTCTGTGAAATTGTATCTTATAGGCGAACCTTCAAATAAGCCTAACTGCGTTTTCTGGCGTATGATACTCATAACGTCCTGAAGAAGATTCTGTCTGACATATACATTATTGATGATGGCCTGCGACATTCTTACATGGTCACCAATTCCAGACTTACTGCCGACAGCACCCAATCCGCATTTTACCTCTGCAAGATAAATGTCATGTTTCCCTTCCTCATTGGGCTTGTTGCTGACTACAAGCAAATCAATTTTTGTCTTTGACAACCGATATTCAACAGGAATCTTTGCTTGGTCGGGCGCCCACTCCATATCAATGGCAAGAAACTCCCCGCCGAATGAGTTATGCTCAGCCTTGAATTGCTGTTGAACGATAAACTCATCGTTTGACTTGTACGATTTACACAGAGCCTTAGCATCTTCAAAGTATTGTCTCACCTTCTGCATGTCGTTCAAATCAGATGAATCCTCAAGCCTCATGGTCAGTTTCAGCCCGTCTTTCCTTTTAGTGTAATAATGAGAGTCAAGCATCGTGATTTTGTCCGGAGAATGCATCCTGTGCGCTATTGTGAGAATACGGCTTTTTTGACAATATAACATCACCTCGTCTTTCACTCTGATTTCAAATGCCAATTCCTTGTCGGCCTTGACATACTGGAGGAACTTATAATACATACCGCCTTCCAGATACTTCTCCAAATGTTGGGATGATAATCTTCTTGCCATAATACGTATTTATTTTGCTATTCTATGCGAAGAATACGCAGACCTTCGCCATACTCAGGATTGCAGTTACAAAAGTAGTCAAAATTTGTCGTTCAACCACCGCCTTATATAAAAAAGTGCTAAATTTTATGTGATTTTAGCAGAAAAGTGGTTTAGGAGGATACAATTGCTAATAAATTTTCGTAATTTTGCAGTGCAAACTATAAAGAAAGGAGCAAAGCAATGAAAGTAATCGACAAGGACGGAAAGATTCTGTATGAGGGCGAGCAGAAGCATCGTGAGCGGGCTTTCATGGGAACGCCCCGCATCAGGAGGAAAGCTAACTGGGTCAGGAAACCATATAAAGTAGTAAGTAAGGAGGATTTCGATGCCGGTTTATACTAAGACTTTTGAAGAATTAACGGATGTCATACTCACAGGGTGTGACATCTGTTCTGTTAGTGGTATGCGTTGTCATTCCGACGAGGCTATGTGGGATACTGGCAGTCAGTTTACGTTCCTGTCGTCGCGAATCATCGAGGCTCTTCATCTGAAACCGACGGGACGGATGGAACTGTCAGGCATTAATGGCGAGTCGGAAGCTGATGTGTATACGGTTCACGTCGTTCTGCCTTCCGGCGATGCCGTCATCAATGTAGAAGCCCTTGGCAGCGACTATTCCGACTATGACGTCATTATCGGCATGGATATTATCATGCTTGGCGAGTTCCACTTCGACAAGGTGGACGACCATAACGTCTTTTCGTTTAACATCCAATTGCAATAATTCAGGAAGTTAAGGATATGCCAAACATCGACTTCAAGGACGTGGATCGTCACAGCCCTATTTGCTTCAACGGGAACTGCCCGTCGTGTGGCGAGTGCTTGCGCTATAAAGCCGGGCAGCAGTCGCCAGAGACGCTGCGCTATCACCTCTGCGTGGTGCCGCAAGCTATTAAGGGTGACCGCTGCGAACTGTACCAGTCGGCTGAGCCGGTGCGGGTGGCCTACGGATTCAGCCGCAGTTACGACGATGTGATGAAGCGCGACTTCACGCCGATGCGCAAGGAGTTGACGGCCTATCTCGGCAATAAGCGAGGCTACTATAAGTATCTGCGGGGTGAGTGGCCGCTGATTCCAGAACAGCAGCGACACATTGAAGCGGTGTTCCGTCGATATGGCTACGAGGGGAAAGTGGTGTACGACCGTATGGAGGACGTGTTCGAACTCGAAGCCGTGCCTTACTAAGTTCTAATCGAGCCTTTATTGGGTTGGTATATAGCCTGTATACCATTGGGATACGATAGAGATACCATTGGTATATCGGTTGTATACCAATTCGTTTCAACTACACATTCATCTTTTTTTAAAGCTCATACTGCATTCGTTCTGCCTAAAAGGACGCTCAGTTTTAAAGAATCTTCCCCCAAAACGTCTTTTTTTACAAGTTTTTTTCGTAATTTTGCAGCCCATATTAGAAAACGAACAATGAGCGATGTTTGGGGCGTGCCCGCCTGAACGCCAAAAAAGAAAGAGATGAATCAAGAGATAGAACGTAGAAGAACGTTTGCGATTATATCGCACCCCGATGCCGGTAAGACCACGCTGACCGAGAAGTTCCTGCTTTTCGGCGGGCAGATACAGGTGGCCGGTGCAGTGAAAAACAACAAGATCAAGAAGACGGCCACCAGCGACTGGATGGACATCGAGAAGCAGCGCGGCATCTCGGTCTCGACCTCGGTGATGGAGTTCGACTACACCCCCGATGGGAAGGACGTGGAGTACAAGGTGAACATCCTCGACACCCCTGGCCACCAGGACTTTGCCGAAGACACCTTCCGCACGCTCACCGCCGTAGACTCGGCCATCATCGTGGTCGACGGGGCCAAGGGCGTGGAGACGCAGACCCGCAAGCTGATGACCGTGTGCCGAATGAGGAAGACGCCCGTCATCATCTTCATCAACAAGATGGACCGCGAGGGCCGCGACCCCTTCGACCTGCTCGACGAGCTGGAGCAGGAGCTGGAGATCAAGGTGCGCCCCCTCTCCTGGCCCATCAACCAGGGCGCCAAGTTCAAGGGCGTGTACAACATCTACGAGCAGAAGCTGGACCTCTTCACCCCCGACAAGCAGCGCGTCACCGAGAAGGTGAGTGTGGAGCTCGGTTCTGCCGAGCTCGATGCCCGCATTGGCGAACAGGACGCCCAGAAGCTGCGCGACGACCTGGAGCTGATAGACGGCGTCTACCCCAACTTCGAGGTAGCTACCTACCGCGAGGCCGAGGTGGCCCCCGTGTTCTTCGGCTCGGCGCTGAACAACTTCGGCGTGCAGGAGCTGCTGAACTGCTTCGTGGAGATAGCCCCCAGCCCCCGCCCCACGAAGGCCGAGGAGCGCGACGTGCAGCCCGAGGAGCCGAAGTTCACCGGCTTCATCTTCAAGATCACGGCCAACATAGACCCCAACCACCGCTCGTGCATCGCCTTCTGCAAGGTGTGCTCTGGCAAGTTCCAGCGCAACCAGCCCTACCTGCACGTGCGGCAGGGCAAGACGCTGCGTTTCACCTCGCCTACGCAGTTTATGGCTCAGCGCAAGAGCACCATCGACGAGGCCTGGCCCGGCGACATCGTGGGCCTGCCCGACACGGGCGGCATCTTCAAGATTGGCGACACGCTGACCGAGGGCGAGAAGCTGCACTTCCGTGGGCTGCCATCGTTCTCGCCAGAGCTGTTCAAGTATATCGAGAACGACGACCCGATGAAGGCCAAGCAGCTGCAGAAGGGCATAGACCAGCTGATGGACGAGGGCGTGGCCCAGCTGTTCGTGAACCAGTTCAACGGTCGCAAGATCATAGGCACCGTGGGCCAGCTGCAGTTCGAGGTCATTCAGTATCGTTTGGAGAACGAGTATAACGCCCGCTGCCGCTGGGAGCCCGTGCACCTCTATAAGGCCTGCTGGATAAGCAGCGACGACGAGCAGGAGCTGGAAGCCTTCAAGAAGCGCAAGTACCAGTATATGGCCAAGGACAAGGAAGGCCGCGACGTGTTCCTGGCCGACTCGGGCTATGTGCTGTCGATGGCCCAGCAGGACTTCAAGCACATTCAGTTCCACTTCACATCAGAGTTCTAACCCCCAGTGATGAAGCAGAAGAAGAGTGCCATCATCGTGCCCGAGGGGCTGAGCGACGGGCGGCTGCTGCTACACGCCTGCTGCGCCCCCTGCTCGTCGGCCATCGTAGAGTGGATGCTGGCCCACGGCCTGCACCCCACCATCTACTACTACAATCCCAATATTTTCCCCCGTGAGGAATACAACATTCGCAAGGAGGAAAGCAAGCGACATGCCGCGAGCCTGGGGCTGCAGTGGATTGACGGCGACTACGACCACGACCAGTGGCTTGCGCAGATGTGCGGCCTGGAGGATGAGCCCGAGCGGGGCCGCCGCTGCGAGCGGTGCTTCACGGCGCGGCTCGTGGCCACGGCTCAGGAAGCCCGCCGCCGGGGGCTGCGCTACTTCGCCACCACGCTGGCCTCCAGCCGGTGGAAGAGCCTTGAGCAGATAGAGCGGGCCGGAAGGGCTGCCGAGCAGGCCGTGCCCGGCACCGAGTTCTGGGCGCAGAACTGGCGCAAGGACGGCTTGCAGGAGCGGCGCCAGCAGCTGCTGCGCGAGTACGGCTTCTACAATCAGCAGTACTGCGGATGCGAATTTTCAATGACTAAATAATTATGACACAGGAACAGGATATTAAGAATGCCGTGGAGACGATGCGGCGGGGTGGGGTGATACTCTATCCCACCGACACGGTGTGGGGAATAGGCTGCGACGCCACCAATGCCGAGGCCGTCAGCCGAGTGTACGACATCAAGCAGCGCGACGACTCGAAGGCGCTCATCTGCCTCGTCGACAGCGATGCCCGCCTGCAGCGCTATGTGAGAAACGTGCCCGACGTGGCCTGGCAGCTCATAGACTGCGCCAGCGAGCGACCCACCACGCTCATTCTGGACGGGGCCGTCAATCTGGCACCCAACCTCATTGCCCCCGACGGGTCCATAGGCATACGCATCACCCGAGAGCCCTTCTCCCACGAGCTGTGCTACCGCTTCCAGAAGGCCATCGTCTCTACCTCGGCCAACATCAGCGGCGAGCCCGCCGCGCAGAACTACCGCGACATAGACCCCCGCATCCTGGAGGCCGTAGACTACGTGTGCTTCGCCCGCCGACAGGAGCATAAGCCCCACCAGCCCAGCAGCATCATTCGCCTGCGCCCCGACGGCCAGGTGGAAATCATCAGGAAATGAGGAATGAGGAATGAGAAATGAACGCTACGCCCTGTTCTTCGACATCGATGGCACGCTGGTGAGCTTCGAGACCCACCAGATACCGGCCTCGACCATCGAGGCGCTCACCCGGGCCAAGGCCCGTGGCCACCAGGTGTTCATAGCCACGGGGCGGCCCGTGCAGATACTGACCAACGTGGGGGCCATAGAGCATCTGGTCGACGGCTACATCACCACCAACGGCGCCTACTGCTTCGTGGGCAGCGAGGTGGTGTGCTGCAACGCCATCGCCCAGGCCGACGTAGAGGTGATGCTCCAGGATGCCCGCCGCTACGACTATTCCTGCGTGGTGGCCAGCCAGACGCAGTTTGCCGTCTACAACGCCCATCCCGACTTCGACCAGGTGTTCATCCAGCAGCTGGCCGTAGAGGGTCTCGACCCCTCGTGTATGAACATCGACGTAGCCCTCTCAGAGCCCATCCTGCAGTTCTCGCCCTTCTTCGATATAGACCACGAGCGGCAGCTCATGCCCCGCCTGCCGGGCTGCATCTCAGGCCGCTGGCACCCCGCCTTCACCGACATCACCGCCCGGGGCACCGACAAGGGCGCTGCCCTGCACCTTATGGCCCGCCACCTGGGGCTCGATATGCAGCACGTCGTGGCCTTTGGCGACGGCGGCAACGACCTCACTATGATTCGCGAGGCAGGCATCGGCGTGGCTATGGGCAATGCCCTGCCCGACGTGATGCTGGCCGCCGACCACATCACCACCACCGTCGACGATGACGGCGTGCAGCAGGCCCTGCAGAAATTTGGACTGATATAGCGATTATGGAAACAACCCTCAACGACATAGAGCAGCACGGCTGGTTCTCGCGGCTGAACGCCTGGCGGCAGGAGCACGTCAGCGAGAAGATGTTCGTGCTCGTGCTGGCCTTCTTCGTGGGCCTCTTCGCCGCCGTGGCCGCCTTCGTGCTGCACTGGATCATCAACCAGATCGTGCAGGTGCTCACCAGCCAGTTCGACGCCAGCAGCTACAACTGGCTCTACCTCGTCTACCCTGTGGTGGGCATCTACCTCACCTCGCTCTTCGTGCGCTATGTGGTGAAGGACAACATCTCCCACGGCATCACCCGCATACTCTACGCCATCTCGTCGAACAAGTCGCGCCTGAAGCCGCACAACACCTGGTCCAGCGTCATCGCCTCGGCCATCACCATCGGCTTCGGCGGCTCCGTGGGTGCCGAGGCCCCCATCGTGCTCACCGGCTCGGCCATCGGCTCGAACCTGGGAAAGCTGTTCCGGCTCGACAGCCACACGCTCATGCTGCTCATAGGCTGCGGCGCCGCCGGAGCCATAGCAGGCATCTTCAAGGCGCCGATAGCTGGGCTCGTCTTCACCATCGAGGTGCTTATGATCGACCTCACGATGGCCTCGCTCATGCCCATCCTCGTCAGCTGCGTCACCGCCACCTGCTTCACCTACATCTTCAGCGGCGATGCCGCCCTGTTCTCCTTCCACCTCGACCAGGGGTGGACGGTGCAGCGCGTGCCCGCCTGCATCCTGCTGGGCGTGTTCTGCGGCCTGGTCAGCCTCTACTTCATACGCACCATGAGCTGGGCCGAGGGCATCTTCGCACGCTTCCACGACAAACCCCACGTGCGCCTCGTGCTGGGCGGTGCCGTGCTCAGCCTGCTCATCTTCCTCTTCCCCGCCCTCTACGGCGAGGGCTACCACAGCATCAACCTGCTGCTCAACGGCCAGGGCGAAGCCCAGTGGAACCAGATTCTGAACAATTCGCCCTTCGCGGGCCAGGCCGCCATGCTGCTGCCCTACATAGCGCTGGTCATCCTCACCAAGGTCTTCGCCACCAGCGCCACCAACGGCGGTGGCGGCTGCGGCGGCACCTTCGCCCCCTCGCTGTTCATAGGCTGCCTGTCGGGCTTCCTCTTCGCCCGCCTGTGGAACCTGCACGACGTGGTGGGCGTCTACGTGCCCGAGAAGAACTTCGCCCTGATGGGCATGGCCGGGGTGATGTCGGGCGTTATGCATGCCCCGCTCACGGGCGTGTTCCTCATAGCCGAGCTGACCAGCGGCTACAGCCTGTTCCTGCCGCTTATGATCGTCTCGGTGAGCAGCTACCTCACCATCATCATCTTCGAGCCCCACGGCATCTACGGTGCCCGCCTGGCCAAGGAGGGCCGTCTCATCACCCACCACACCGACCACGCCGTGCTCACGCTTATGCAGCTCGATTCCTGCCTGGAGCGCGATTATCAGGCCGTGGAGCCCGATATGGAGCTGGGCAGCATTGTCCACAAGATCAGCCGCTCGCGCTCGTCGGTGCTGCCCGTGCTCGATGCCGCCGGAACGCTTCTGGGCGAGGTCGACATCACCAAGATACGCCACGTGGTGTTCCGCATCGAGCTCTACCACCACTTCACCGCCGCGCAGCTCATGCAGGAGCCGCCCGCCACCCTTTCGCGCCAGGCCACGATGACCGAGGTGATGCAGACCTTCGACCGCACCCATGCCGACTGGCTGCCCGTGCTCGGCGAGGAGGGCCGCCTGCAGGGCTACGTCTCGCGCCAGCGCATCTACACCCAGTACCGCAAGATGGTGGCCGATATGAGCGAGGACTAAGCAGCGTCTCCTATCTGTCGTACTGCCTGCTCTTGGTAAGCAGCAGCGTGGTTCCGTTATACTGGTTCATGTGCGTCCAGCCCTCGCTGCTGCCATAATCATACTCGTAGCGGGTCTGCTCCATCACCACGCCGCCATGCATCTTGCTCATCGTCGCCACGTCGCCGTGGTCGTTGTAGGTATAGGCAATGCTTACACCGCCCGGCCGTGTCGAGCCGATGACCATCCAGCGTGCCGTCGTGTGCTCGTAGGTGTCGGTCTTGGCAATTCTTCCCCTTTCATAGTTGGCTATCGTGGCGGGCGCACCCGCCGTGGTGAGCGTGTACACCATGCGCCGTCCGTCGGTGCAACCCACCTCGCACAGCCGCCCCTCGTTGTTGTATCGCAACTGATAGCGCACCTCGCCGCCCGTGTTCCCATCAATGCGGCTTACAAGCTGGAAGCCGTGCTCGTTGTCGAAGCCATAGCGGTACTCCGTGAGCTTGCCGGTTCTGCTGTCGTATCGGCTGACGAGCAGGTGGTGGCGGTCGAACACCATTTCCTCGGTGTGCTCCGTGCCGCCGATGGCTGTCACGGTAACGATCCTTCCACTCACGGTTCCATAACCCATCATCATAGAACTGGTAGGCAGCAACAGTAGGTTGTCGTAGAGCTGGCAGACGCTTTCCACCCTGTAGGCACCACCTTGCCTATACCTCGCCAGTTCGGCCATGTCTACGTCGGCCCGCCAGAACTTCCGTCGTGCAGTCTGCTGCAGCAGCCCCACGGCCTCGTCCTGATATTTCGAGTTCCTGTAGTTACCCAGAAACCGCTCGTAGCCCTCCATCGTGTCGGCCTTCCTTGCCTCGTCAAACGCATAGTCCACGCGGCAGCCCTCCACCTCCAGCCTGCGATGCGAGGCTGGATAGGCAGCGAGGTAGTCATTGCAGGCCTGCTCGGTATGCGGCATTTCACAGAACGCACGTTCGTGCAGCAGCCACGTCACGCTGTCGCGCAGATAAGACTCCGGGTAGCGACGCAGATAGTCGGCGCAGGCCGCTGCCGTCGTGGCCATGCCGCAGAAGGCCAGGCTGTCGCGCCGACGGGTCATGATGCTTTTGTGCCAGGGGGTGGCTTCCTGCGCGTATTTATCCAAATATCGCTGGCTCTCCTTCAAACTATTGGTCTGGCAGAGCGCGTCGAAAGCCACCTGCTCGCGCTCCTTGCGCAGCAGATTGGTCAGGGCTTCACGGCTGTCGAACAGCATGCCCAGCAGGCGGTCGTAGCCCTCCTCCGTACTTGCCCTGCGCACGGAGTCCAGCAGGTTGTCCTCGATGCTCTTTTTAATGTCGGCCACCTGTAGCTCGATGTCCTTGTGCGTCAGGAAAAGGTTGGCGTTTCTGAGGTCCGTGCCGCTTGCGTAGATCGTATGCAGCAAGGCATAAGCAGACCACGGGTTATAAAGCAACAGCTGGTCGCCCTGCTTTCCCCTTCCGTCGCGCTGGTTCATCATCATGCACTCCGATAGCTGCCACACGGGGTAGAGCAGCATCTTCACCGGGCGCGAACCGTCTATCGTCTTGTCTTTGGCTGCCTTGTGCTCTATGTCCTGCCAGTAGCTGGCCGCCTTATCGGGCCGGTGCTCCTTCAGGGCCTCAAACACCTTGACCATGCGCTTGTGGTAGTAGTTGTCGCCGAGAAAAAGCGGCTCCTGTGCCCAGATAGCTTGGAAGCCGAAAAAGAGAAGGAGTGAAATAGTGGCTTTCTTCATCTTCTTAGTAGTGGGCTGTCTTGTTCAACGAAAGCGATGTGATTTTTCCCTGACCACTCAGTCTGGCCGTTCCTTTATAGGAGGCGAAGGTCTCAAGGCTGGTATCTTCGCGACTGATGCGTTGGTCGAACGAGAATGTGGCCGAGTAGACGGGCTCGTCGTCTTTGTCGACCGACTTCGTCACCTCTACATCGCCCATCGTTAGGTCTACAGAGAACACATCGTCGGCATGCACACGGCGCATATAGGCCATCACGTCGACCTTCGTTGCCTCATTCTTCCCTAAGAACGAGTCGAGCTGTGGCGCCACCAAGGCCAGCATTTCATCCTCGTCGCCCCGCGCCATTGCATAGAAGAACTGCTGCACTGTGCTGCTCATCGTAGCGGCTTCGTCATCGCTCATCTGTATCTTTTCCAGACGGCCGGCCAGCTCCTTGGCTTCAGCATAGTGGCTGCCTTGTGGACAACACTGCATATAGTGGGTGTAGCCTTCCAGTGTTTCCATTTTGGTAGCTTCATTCCAAAGCAGGTCATCGTATGCAGCCACTGCCAAATCATGGTAGCGTCCCGTCTCGTACTTCTTGAAGAATTTCTCCAGCTCGTCGGCGTTGCCCAGCTCGGCAATCTTCTGCCACTCGCTGGCCTGCTGGCGCACGTAGCTTAGCCGCTCCTCGGCCTGCGCCCTGTGCTCGCCATCAGGATAGCGTTGCAGGTAGTTCTCCAGCAAGGCTTGCTCGTCGGTTTCTTGTATCTGGTTCCACAGTTCCTGTTCGTTCTGCAGTTGGGAGCGTTCATAGTACCAATAGCCACCACCAGCCAACAATAGCAACAAAGCGATGCTCGCAGCTATCCAGATGTTTCTGCTTCGCCTTCTTGCCATTTCGGCCAGCTCCTCTTCTTGGCGGGTCAGGGCTTCGTTGAGTTGCTCCTGCAATTCAGCGTAGCGGGGTTCGCCTGGTTTCTGAGCCAGTAAGCCCACCACGTAGTCGCGGGCTTCTTCCAGACGCCCTTCGTTCAGACAGCTCACCGCAGTGAGATACATCACCTCTTCATTGGCCTTGCTGTCCTGCTGCCTCACATATTCTTTCTCCGGCTCTTCTTTGGTTGGAGTGCCGCATTTCGGACATACCGTAGCCTTGTCGCTAATCTGGTGTCCGCAATTTCTACATGCTATCAGTGCCATAAATGTCTTTTGCAATTATATGTCGTCGTAACCGTTTACTTTTAACGTTGTCCGCATTAGGCTGAACTCACCTCTTAAACTCTCGGCATCCTCCATGTGCATGGGTGTCATGTTTTTAAAGAATACCATAAACGTCTGTCGGATAGTTGCCCCAAAGCTGTTTTGTGCATCTACGCTGAACACGGCAACGTTCAGCCCTGGCAGGTCTACTTTCTGGGCGAATACCGCCATTTTCTCGTCCGTAGGAGGTAGATAAGCAACCAGCTGTGCTGTGCTGGGACTTTTCAGATGGCTGCATACATAGCGCCAACCCTTCTCCTTGAACCCATCACGCACTTCATTCCGTGCCTCTCTCGCTTGGGGTTCTGCCGCCCGGCTCTCATTGCCAGCTTCAGCGGCGGCGTCACCCGTTTGGCTTTCCTGGTTTTCCGCAGCAGCCTGGGCCTGCATTTCCGTAGCGTCCTGTTCCTCGTTTTGTAAGGATGCCTCAGACGGCGTATGAGTACTGATTGCAAACCAGTACCCCAGTCCAGCCACTACTGCAATGGCCATTGCCGATAGCAACACCTTTGCCACCAAACCTATACTTTCGTTTCCTCCATGACGAGTAGCCGCCATGTTTGGATTTCCACAATTGGGGCAGGTCGGAGCCTTGTCCGACATTACCTGCCCGCATTCACTACATTTTATCAGTGCCATATTGTTAGTTGTTGTTAGTTCCAAGGAAAACAGTCGCCCTGCTTCAGATAGGCGCCAAACTTAGACCCGCGACTACTTTGCCAATAGAGCGATGCCGTCTCGGGTACAAAGCTGTAATTCACCAGCGGGCCATGCCAGCAAATCCTTATATATCGCTCGCCTGTATTGGAATACCGTGCTTCTTCTACTTCATAGTCACACACGTGCGGCTCCCCCCATTCTCCTTTCGATGGGCTGACCTCATAGAACAGCAACCGCCCTTCGTCAAATCTCAGCCTGCACCATCGGTCGTAGCTGTCATCGTCGCCAATTATTTCTGTGTAAGTCCACACCGTGCCCTCAATATTCCGCCGCACATCGTCTACCGTGGTGAATGTGGTTGCCGGAGCCACGGCTGCAACCTTGTCGGCTCTGGTATTCGATGATGACCTGCCAGTTCCTGCCGTATTCGTCATGATGAGTAGCACCAACCCCAGCAAAAACACGATGCCCACGATGGCTGCCACTACCCAGTGACCGCTCTCGTCTTTTTTGGAATCAGCTACGCGCCCAGGCAAGGGAGAACCGCAGTTGGGGCAGGCCGGAGTCTTGTCAGAAACCATTTGTCCACATTCAGGACATTTTATCAGTGCCATAGTTAGCTTAGTTCTTCCAGATTGTTTGTTTTCTTTGCACTCTCCATGCTAATCCAGTAGCGTTGGTTCATTCGGCGCCACAGTTTGTGCATCGTAGGCCAGTAGCGGGCCACGGCCCAGGGAAAGTACTTGATGATGACGTAGAAACCCAGGGGTATGAGGATAATGGTCATGAAACACAATGCCACTATCCAGAAAAATAGGATCCACCACAGCATAACTCTGAACGCCAGGTTCCCGAGCAGCAAGAACTCATTGAGTTCATCGAAACGGTGTTGCTCTTTTGGATTCTGGTTTTCTATGTACCATGGCTGCAGAATGTTATACCATGGCTGGTAGTATCCGGCAGTCAGTGCGCAGTTCTTCAGGTCAATGCTGTTTCGTGGACTACTGCTTTGCTGCTTGCTATGGTTACTTTCATTACGAGCTTCCTCATCATCTGCTTCTTGTTTGCACTCGCTGGCAGGGCATCCACACTCGGGACAGTTCGACAGCTCGGCATCGAACACCTGTCCGCATTCTGTACATTTCAGTTTTGACATAGCCTCATATCGTTGCATCCCGGCCCTATGGATGGCAGTTGTTGTTTTAGGTTTTTCTTGGGCACAAAAAGAAAGTGTGAGCCTACTTTGCATATTCTACCCGTAGGCTCTCCACTGCCTTGTGCAAGAATAAGAAAGTCGCTCACACCTTAGGCTGTATATGCGTTTTGCATACACTAACCCAAGGGTGGCGTTTCTCTATTCGGCTGCACAAGTGATTTGTGGAGATTCACGGGTGCGGAATAGCGTAACGCTTCCCAATTATGTCCTTGCCGCTAATGCTAACGGCATTGCAAATATAAGAAGTTTTTCGCAAACGCACAAGTTTGTGAGCGACTTTTTATTGTCTTTTGCAAGATTTGCGTTTCGTTCCGGGCTTTAACGGGCGAAATTATAGTCGAGCCAGGTGGTGCCGTTGAATACATAGGTGACGTGGTCGTTGCCCATGGTCAGGTGGTCGAACTTCACCGTGATGGTATAGTTCTTGGAGTCATCGAGACTTGTCACTACGGCAGAACCGCTCTTGTAGGGCAGGTCGCCATCGTAAATCAGGTCGTAGTCGTCATTTTCGTCGAGAGGCATTAGCGTGAGCGACATCTTACTGAAGTCATCGCCTACCTTGGGCTGTGCTTTGCTTGTGAAGGTGAACTGATAGAGCAGCACGTCATCGGCGTTGCCAACACGTTTCAGTACGGGCACGTAGAATGTTCCCTCGCCGCTTTTCCACGATCCTTCCCAGGTAACAATCCGGCTCATGCGATAGCTGGTGCCATTGATTTCGATGGCGTCGCTGCCGCCACCACTATTGTCATCGTCATCATCACTACTGCATGCTGTGAAACATACGGCTGCCGACAGCATGGTCAGCATGGCCATCAGAAAACTGAACTTTTTCTTCATAACAATTTTTTTATTTATAAGGTTAGTAAAAAATGAGTCGAACAAAAAAGTGTGAGCCTACTTCGCATATTCCACCTGTAGGCTCTCGACTGCCTGAATGTTGAATAAGAAAAGTCGCTCACACCTCAGGCTGTATATATGAATGGACACAATATACTAACCTCAGGCCTGCGCCTTTCGCTTATCCGAACATTCAGTGAGGTGTCGAGATTCACAGGTACGGAATAGCTAA
>JAFVEE010000151.1 GCA_017478085.1 Prevotella sp.
CTTATAAGAATGAGGACCGCATCCTCGTGGCTTCGCCCAAGGTGGCCACCTACGACCTGAAGCCCGAGATGAGTGCCTATGAGGTGAAGGACAAGCTGGTGGCCGCCATAGGTACGCAGCAGTACGACTTTATCGTGGTGAACTTCGCCAATGGCGACATGGTGGGCCACACGGGCGTCTACAATGCCATTGCCAAGGCCGTTTGGGCCGTCGACAACTGCGTGCGTGAGGTCATCGAGACGGCCAAGAAGAACGACTACGAGGCCATCATCATTGCCGACCACGGCAATGCCGACAACGCCATCAACCCCGACGGCACGCCTAACACGGCCCACTCGCTGAACCCCGTGCCCTTCATCTACGTGACCAATAACAACTCGGCCACTGTGAAAGACGGTCGTCTGGCCGACGTGGCTCCCTCTATTCTGCACATCATGGGGCTGGAGCAGCCTAAGGATATGACGGGCGAATGCCTCATTAGCGACTAACGGTCGGGCATCACATCACATAGAAAAGGGGGCACCTCAATGTTGAGATGCCCCCTTTAGTATGACAATTACTTCTTTACTCGGCTACGAGCGTGAAGCGCTTGAAGTCAACGATCTTCAGCTCCTTGTCCTGCTGAGCGAGCCACTGGCTAACGGTAGCCTTGTCGCCCTCGCCGAACTGGAACTCCTGGTCCACCAGGCAGTTCTCCTTCAGGAACTTCTGCACACGGCCCTTGGCAATGTTCTCAATCATCACGGGCTTCAGCTGGGCCTCGCCCTCCACCTTAGCATCGGCAATGATCTTGCGAGCCTCGTCGGCCTGCTCCTGCGTGAGCCACTTCTTGTTGATGTTGCTCTCGATGTGGTCTTCGCTGTCAACGAGGTTGGGGTTGATGCCAGCCTTCTTCAGCTTCATCTCCACGAACTTCTCTACCTGCTCCAGCTTGGTCTTCTCCACGGCGGTCTTGTACTCCTCGTCGAGCACCTTCTGCTCAACGCTCTGGGCGTCCAGGGCCACGGGCTTCATGGCAGCCACCTGCATAGCCAGCTTGTGGCCAGCCTCGGCGTTCAGCTTGTTCAGCTGCACCATGGTGCACAGGGTGTGCTTGCCCATATGGTCGTAAACCTCGATGTTCTCGCCTTCCAGCACGTTGTAGCCGTCCAGCTCCATCTTCTCGCCGGTGATGCCCGAGCGCTGGGTCACAGCGTCCTGAGCCTTCTGGCCGTTGATGTCGAGCTCCTTCACCTCGTCGAGCGTCTTGCACTTGTTGGCAATAGCAGCGTCGAGGATCGAGCGGGTCAGTGCGATGAAGTCGGCACCGTTGGCCACGAAGTCGGTCTCGCACTTCAGGGCGAGGATGGCGGCGAAGCCGTTCTCAACCTTGGTCAGCACGCAGCCGTTCGAGGTCTCGCGGTCGCTGCGCTTGGCAGCAATAGCCAGTCCGCGCTCGCGGAGCAGTTCCTTGGCGCGGTCGAAGTCGCCCTCGGCCTCGGTCAGAGCCTTCTTCACATCAGCCAGACCGGCACCGGTCATAGCACGCAGCTTTTTGATATCGTCAATTGAAATAGCCATTGTTCTTTACGATTTTTGAATTTACGATTTACACAATATTTTACTCGGCAGCGGGAGCCTCTTCCTCAGCCTCGGCAGCGGGAGCAGCCTCCTCGGCGGGAGCCTCTTCCTTGCGTGCACGGCGTGCGGGACGCTTCTCCTCGGCCTCGCCTTCGGCCTGAGCCTCGGCAGCCTTCTCGTCGGCCTTTTCAGCCTTGCGCTCCTCCAGACCCTCGGCGATGGCGGCGCAGCAGGCGTTCAGAATCACCTCAACGCTGTCCTTGGCGTCGTCGTTGGCGGGAATCACGAAGTCAATGTTCTTGGGGTCGCTGTTGGTATCGACGATGCCGAACACGGGAATGCCCAGGCGGTTAGCCTCGCGCACGGCGATGTTCTCCTTCATCACGTCGACCACGAACAGGGCGCTGGGCAGACGGGTCAGGTCGGCGATAGAGCCCAGGTTCTTCTCCAGCTTGGCGCGCTGGCGGGTCACCTGCAGCAGCTCGCGCTTCGACAGGTTGCCAAACGTGCCGTCGTTCATCAGCTTATCGATGTTGGCCATCTTCTTCACAGCCTTGCGAATGGTGGGGAAGTTGGTGAGCATGCCGCCCGGCCAACGCTCGATGACGTAAGGCATATTGATGCTGGTTGCCTTCTCGGCAATCACTTCTTTAGTCTGTTTTTTAGTACCTACAAAGAGGATTTTCTTACCCTGGCGGGCAATGTTCTTCAGGGCCTCGGCAGCCTCGTCGATCTTCACGACCGTCTTGTTCAGGTCGATGATGTGAATACCATTGCGCTCAGTGTAGATATACGGCTTCATTGCCGGGCACCACTTACGCTTCAGGTGGCCAAAGTGGCAGCCAGCCTGCAGCAGCATGTCAAAATTTGTTCTTGCCATTTTTTCTTAAAATGCTTTTAATTGGTTGTTTACTTTCTTTTTAATTCTTTGTCCAGAATCAGCTTACGGGTAGCTATAGGTCCTATTAGTCTTATGGGGCTTATTGGTCTTATGGGCCCTATTAGTCTTATTAGCCCTATTGGTCCTGTAAGTTTAGATACTAAACTGTTCAGCAGATTAACGCTTGCTGAACTGGAAGCGACGACGTGCCTTCGGCTGACCGGGCTTCTTGCGCTCCACCTCGCGGCTGTCGCGGGTCAGGAATCCCTGGGTCTTCAGTGCCTTCTTGTCCTCAGCGTTCAGCTTCACCAGTGCGCGGGCGATTGCCATGCGCAGGGCCTGGCTCTGGCCCGTGAAGCCACCACCGTCGAGGTTGGCCTTGATGTCGTACTTCTCGGCGCACTCCAGCAGGTTCAGCGGCTGCTTCACCACATACTGCAGAATGGCTGAGGGGAAATATTCGGTTAAGTCCTTCTTGTTGATCGTGATCTTGCCGGTACCTTCCGACAGATAAACGCGAGCTACCGAGCTCTTGCGACGACCTATTGCGTTAATTACTTCCATTTTTTCCTACTCTTTATTTATACTGGTTAATATCAATAGCCTTCGGCTGCTGGGCCTCGTGCTTGTGCTCTGTGCCCTCATACACGTAGAGGTTGTTCAGCAGGCTGCGGCCGAGGGGGCCTTTGGGCAGCATGCCCTTCACGGCGTGGCGAATGATGCGATCGACACCATTGGGGCGCTTGCGCAGATCCTCGGGGGTGTTGAAGCGCTGGCCGCCGGGATAGCCAGTATAACGGGTGTAGACCTTGTCGGTCTCCTTCTTGCCGGTGAACTTCACCTTGGCAGCATTGATGATGATGACGTTGTCGCCGCAGTCTACGTGCGGGGTGAAGCTGGGCTTGTACTTACCGCGAATCAGCTTGGCGACCTTCGAAGCCAGTCGGCCCACCACCTGGTCGGTAGCGTCGATCACGACCCACTCCTTCTTGGCTGTCTCTTTGTTAATCGAGACGGTCTTGTAACTTAAAGTGTTCATTTCAAAAATTAATTTACTAAAAAACAGTTTTTGTACTTTATAAAGTTTTGCTCTTTGGATGCCGATTCACAAACCACGCCGTCCGGCCAAAGACGGTCGCTATTTACACGACAACCACGGGGATTCTAAGACTCTCCCCAAATAATCGGACTGCAAAGGTACAATATTTATTGCAAACCGAGGGCAGGTGGGCGGCGAGGTTTGTCGTTATTTACGCTTTTTTAACCAAAGTAAGCATTCTTAACGGTCGGTTGTATCTGTTTTGCATAGAAAAGTTGTACTTTTGCCCTTCGAAGCAAGATGACCGAACGACGCATCATACACGTAGACATGGATCAGTTCTTTGCCGCCGTCGAGCAGCGCGACAAGCCAGAGCTGAAGGGACTGCCAGTGGCGGTGGGCCACGATGCGGCGCGTGGCGTGGTGAGCACGGCCAGCTACGAGGCGCGGCGCTTCGGCGTCCACTCGGCACAGCCCATCCAGACGGCCAAGCGCCTCTGTCCGCAGCTGGTCATCGTGCCGCCCCGCTTCCATATATATAAAGAGGTGTCGGCCCAGATTCACGAAATCTTCCACGACTATACCGACCTGATAGAGCCGCTGTCGCTCGACGAGGCCTTCCTCGACGTGACCGAAAACAAGCCGGGCATCGAGCTGGCCGTAGACATTGCCCGCGAGATCAAGCAGCGCATCAAGGCCCAGACAGGGCTCGCGGCCTCGGCGGGCGTGAGCTACTGCAAGTTCCTGGCCAAGATAGCCAGCGACTGGCGCAAGCCCGACGGCCTGACGGTGGTGCACCCGCAGCGCGCCCTGGAGTTCATCGACCAACTGCACGTAGACCGCATCTGGGGCGTGGGCCACAAGACGGCCGAGCACATGCACCGCATGGGCATCTTCACCGGGGCCGACCTGCGCCGCTGTTCCGAGACCCACCTGGTGCAGGAGTTCGGCAAGATGGGGCGCGTGTTCTACGAGTTTGCCCGTGGCATAGACCCCCGGCCCGTCATTTCGGAGTGGGAGCGCAAGTCGGTGAGCTGCGAGCAGACCTTCGCCCAGGACATCTACCAGCCCTCGGCCGTTACCATCGAGCTTTACCACACGGTGCTCGAGCTGGTGCGGCGCATCGAGAAGAGCGGCTTCGAGGGCCGTACGCTCACGCTGAAGGTGAAGTTTAGCGACTTTCAGCAGATCACCCGCAGCCTCACCACCGACCACCTCTTTCGCACCAAGGACGACATTCTGCCCGTGGCCAAGCAGCTGCTTCGCCAGGTCGACATCTCGCGCGAGCACCCCGTCCGCCTGATAGGCCTGGGCGTTTCTGGCCATAAGGACGAGCCCGTCGCTGTGGCCGCCGAGCCCGAGTGGGTGGAACTCGATCTGCCGTTCGAACCCTGGCCCGAGTGATGGGGTGGGGGAGGGCTAATACTCCGTTTTGTCTTCTTTCTCACTCCACAGGCGGAAGCTCTCAAGGGCTTCGTCGCGCAGCAGCGGTATGATGGGCACGGTGCGCTCGGCCATCGGGCGGTCCAGCTCCTCGTAGATGAAGTCGTCGGCAAAGTCGATGTCGCGGGCATCCTTGCGCGTGTTGCCGTAGTATATGCGGTCTATGTGGGCCCAGTAAATGGCGCCGAGGCACATGGGGCAGGGCTCGCACGAGGTGTAGATGGTGCAGCCCGACAGGTCGAACGTGCCCAGCCGGCGGCAAGCCTCGCGTATGGTGTTCACCTCGGCGTGGGCTGTGGGGTCCAGGTCTATGGTCACGCGGTTGCTGCTGCCCGCTACAATCTGGCCGTCCTTCACCACGACGGCGCCAAACGGCCCGCCGCCATGGCGCACGCTCTCGCTGGCCAGCCTGATGGCCTCGCGCATGAATTTGCGGTCTTGCTCGGTAATGATCGTCGTATCCATAATGCTTTTCTTCTTGGTTGTTTGTGCGGCAAAGATACGAAAAAATCCTCAATGCGCAAAGGAAAAAACTGCAAATCCCGTAACCTCATTTGCAACGGAGCCTCCGTTACGGGTCAACGAGGGCCCCGTTGAAATGCAACGGAGGCTCCGTTGTGTCCTGATGGAGGCTCCGTTGCACATCAACGGAGGCTTCGTTGCGGCGCGGGGGATACAGCGCCGTTGCGGCACCCGCCCCGCGCTCCGGGGCCGTATTCCTTTCGCGCGCGTAATAATATAAAAGGTATAGGGAGGACGCACGGTTGACCTAAATCAACTTCGGCGGGAAAATTGCATAAATCCTGAAAATTTTCCGCGAAAAGTTTTGGCGGTTCGGAAAAAAGTCGTACCTTTGCACCCGCTAAACGAGAAAACAACCTCGCAAGGCAGCTAAGAAAGAGTTCTTTGAAAGGATTTACATAGACAGAGAAGTAGTACAAGAAGCGATAGTCAGCAATGACTATTGGGTA
>JAFVEE010000152.1 GCA_017478085.1 Prevotella sp.
AAATTACCGAAGTGATAGTCGGCCATGGCACTGAATGTGTGCTGTGGAACAAATGGCACGTAGTTGTCTTTGTAAGAAACTAGTGGCACATAGCCTGTACTATGACTGCTCACGTTCATTGTGTTAGCATTGTACTCATCAAACTTGGCATTGGTAAAGGCATAGGTTACCCCCCAGTCGAGTGCATTGTCAAAGGCCTTGCCACGCAAGGTAGCCTCCACACCACATGAGTGACTCTTACCGGCATTCACCATGATTCTTCCATAGTTGCTGTTGGGCTCCATGATTGACAGCTGCTGGTTACGAATCTGCATGTAGTAGAGCGAGAGGTCGAGGTGTGTGCTACCGCCAAACAGGTTCAGGTGAGTACCTATCTCGTAGTTCCAGCTCTCCTCGGGCTTGTACTGTGTTGTCTCCTCAATTGCATCATAGTCGGCTGCAGTGTGCTCCACATCATAGTCGCCACGCATAGCATCCTGCTGATGCGCATTCAGGTCGGTCTGCAGAATATCGCTGAACATCTGGAAGTTGTATCCGCCTGCACGATAGCCCTTTGAAACCAGAGCGTAGATGTTACCGATGTTCTCATCGAAGGTATATGTGAGTGCGAACTTAGGCAGCAGCTGGGTGAAACTCTTCGAGCGATTGTCAGCTACGTGCGATGTGAGATGATATGTAGCAGTAGCCGAAGCTGTACCACCAGTCATGTTCATATATGCCAGGGCATCGTACTCAATCTTTGCCCAGTCGTGAGCCAGACGCAGACCAACGGTAGCCTTGAGGCGGTCGGTAATCAGGATGTTCGACTCGTGATAAAGACCGAGACTCATCTGTGGAGTGTGATACAGTCCGGGCACAGCCATCTCGGCAGTCATAGTAACACCCATCTTTGCAACAGCAGCTTCGGCAGCGGCCTGAGCCTGCTCTGCTGTCATACCCTGAGCCATATATCTGCCCAGCATACCCTTTATCATCGAGTTCTTCATTGCGTTTGCAATGGCATTGCCGATAGGTGCAGTGATACCCTCACCAAAGTAAACAGGAGCATCAGTGCGCATCCACTGGTATGAGCCGAACAGTCCTGTTGTATGCTGCCAACGAGATGTGTCATGGTTACGCAGCACAAACTCCTGAGTCAGCGCGTTCATCTTCTGAGCCTGACTAAGCTGCAGATAGTCGCCAGCCATATAGTCCTGGTCCATCAGCATCAGGTCCTCAAGAAACTGGTAGCTGGTAGTCGATGTAAACAGCAGTTTCTCGGTCTGGTAGCTGATGTTCAAACCGGTAGTAAACATATTTCGCTTGTAACCGTTCATGATGGTGGTTGAAGGATCATCAGGCTTCAGGGTATAAGGCTTTACCGAACTCCATTCAAAAGGTTGGAATTCACCATAGCCAAAACCGTTCTGGTTCACATACTGGTAATCAGCAGTCCAGTCAAAGGTGAGCTTCTTGTTGGGAGCATACATCAGACGGAGCTTTCCACCTGCCTCGTTGGTCAGGTCGTTCTTCTTGTCAAAGTTCTGGTTATCGATAAAGCCCGTCAGTCCGCTGTAGAAACCAGCCACGCTGAAAGCGAGCTTCTCTGATGGACGATGGTAGTGAGCCACCTCCACATTACTATATAGTCCTGTACCGATACCCAGACGAACATCAGTTCCCTGATAATTCATTGGGTTCTTAGAGTAGATACGCACCAGTCCGCCCTCGGTGTTCTGTCCGTACAGAGTACCCTGGGGACCACGCAGCACGTCTACACGATCCAGCATATAGAAATGGTTATTGAATGCCGACTTCGACATCAATGGTATGTTATCGTAGTAAACGCCAACAGCGGGGTTGTTGATACGCGAACCAATTCCGCGAACATACATCGATGATGTGAGACGTGAACCATAGCTTGGCATAACAAACGATGGAACGTACTGTGAAAGCTGACTCAGGTCGCGCACATTCAACTGCTGCAGCTGCTCTGAGCCGAAAACATTGCTGCTCACAGGCTGCAGACGCAGGCGTACCTGCTCCTTAGGCTGCGATACAACAACTACCTCGTCAAGGTCTACTACTTTACTAGAATCAGTAAGAGCATCGGTATCAAGGCTCCCGAGAGGGGTGGCCATTGCTGTAAGCTGTCCACCCAGTGCCATAAGCACGAAAACAATCTTTTTATTCATTAAAATCACAACTATTTGTTTGCGACTGCAAAATTAAACAATATTTGCAGACTGTGCAATCCCTATTTATATGGATTTTTTCGTTATTCCATGCCATTTGGTCACAAATCCTGACAAATTGACAGAACATTTCCCCAAGGCACAAGCTTTGAATGATATTTTGCAACGGACTACAGGACTAACAGGACTGATTATCCTAAAAGAAAAAGTCCTACGCTCGGCTTTGCCGCTTGGCTCGTCCAAGAAGTCCTTTAGTCCGTTGCTAAAAAAAATTAGAAACATAACAGAAAGGAGCAAAATATGAATTTCGAGAAGTTTACAATCAAAGCACAGGAGGCGGTTCAGGAGGCGGTGAACACCGCCCAGATGAACGGCCAGCAGGCGATAGAACCTGCACACATACTGAAAGGAGTTATCTCTAAGGCTAAGGACGTAACAACCTTCATCTTTCAGAAGCTGGGAGTCAACGCCCAACAGATAGAGATGCTCATCGATCAGGAGATACAGCATCTGCCCAAAGTTCAGGGCGCAGGTCAGCCTTATCTCTCTGGTGATAGTAATAATGTACTAGTGCGCGCGCAAGAGACAGCCCAGAAGCTTGGCGATGAGTTCGTATCCGTCGAGCCCATTCTGCTTGCCTTGCTCAGCGTCAACTCTACAGCATCGCGCATCATGAAGGATGCAGGCTGCACCGAGAAGGAGATGATGTCAGCCATCCAGGAGCTTCGTCAGGGTCAGAAGGTACAGTCGCAGAGTGCCGACGACAACTACCAGAGTCTTGAGAAGTTCGCCAAGAATCTTGTTGAGATGGCTCGTCAGGGCAAGCTCGACCCTGTCATCGGTCGTGATGATGAGATCCGTCGCGTACTACAGATTCTCTCTCGCCGCACCAAGAACAACCCTATTCTTATAGGTGAGCCGGGTACTGGTAAGACTGCCATCGTTGAGGGACTGGCCGGTCGTATCGTTCGTGGCGATGTGCCCGAGAACCTTAAGGACAAGCAACTCTACTCGCTCGATATGGGCGCACTTGTTGCAGGTGCGAAATATAAAGGTGAGTTCGAGGAGCGACTTAAGAGTGTCATTAACGAGGTTACCAAGAGCGAGGGTCGCATCATCCTGTTCATCGACGAGATCCATACCCTTGTTGGAGCCGGAGGTGGCGAGGGTGCCATGGATGCAGCTACCATCCTCAAGCCTGCCCTTGCTCGTGGCGAGCTGCGCGCCATTGGTGCCACCACCCTCAACGAGTATCAGAAATACTTCGAGAAGGACAAGGCCCTTGAGCGCCGATTCCAGACGGTGATGGTCGACGAGCCCGATGAGCTCAGTGCCATCTCCATCCTTCGAGGACTGAAGGAGCGCTACGAGAACCACCACAAGGTGCGCATACAGGACGATGCCTGCATCGCCGCCGTGCAGCTATCGGAGCGCTACATCAGCGAGCGCTTCCTGCCCGACAAGGCCATCGACCTGATGGACGAGGCCGCCGCCAAGCTGCGCATGGAGCGCGACTCGGTGCCCGAGGAGCTCGATGAGATTACGCGCCGACTGGCACAGTTGGAGATAGAGCGCGAGAGCATCAAGCGCGAAAGCAGTGCGGTCAGCGGTTCTGCCGCCGACACCAAGCTGCTGCAGCTCGACAAAGACATAGCCGAACTGAAGGAACAGGAGACGCAGTTCCGCGCCAAGTGGGAGGGCGAGCGCCAGCTGGTGAACCAGATTCAGCAGGACAAGCAGCAGATGGAGCAGCTGAAGTATGAAGCCGAGCGGGCCGAACGCGAGGGCGACTACGGCAAGGTGGCCGAGATACGCTACTCAAAGCTGAAAACCCTTGAAGACCATATTAAGCAGATCCAGTCTCAGCTCAACGCCGCCACAGTGCCCGGCGGTTCTCCGTCGGGCTCCCGCCTTGTGCGCGAGGAGGTCACCGCCGACGATATTGCCGAGGTGGTGAGCCGCTGGACGGGCATCCCCGTGACCCGCATGATGCAAAGCGAGCGCGAAAAACTGCTGCACTTGGAAGAGGAGCTGCACAAGCGCGTCATTGGCCAGGAGGAGGCCATCACCGCCGTGAGTGATGCCGTGCGCCGCTCGCGAGCAGGTCTGCAAGACCCCAAGCGGCCTATCGCCTCGTTCATCTTTATGGGAACCACGGGCGTGGGCAAGACCGAGCTGGCCAAGGCGCTGGCCGAGTACCTCTTCAACGACGAACAGATGATAACCCGCATCGATATGTCGGAGTATCAGGAGAAGCACACCGTCAGCCGACTCATCGGTGCACCTCCGGGCTACGTGGGCTACGACGAGGGTGGACAGCTGACCGAGGCCGTGCGCCGCAAGCCCTACAGCGTGGTGCTGTTCGACGAGATTGAGAAGGCTCACCCCGACGTGTTCAACATCTTGCTGCAGGTGCTCGACGATGGGCGGCTGACCGACAACAAGGGCCGCACCGCCGACTTCAAGAACACCATCATCATTATGACCAGCAACGCCACCCGCGAACAGCTGCGCATGGTGATGCGCCCGGAGTTCCTGAACCGTATCGACGAGATCATCACCTTCCAGCAGCTGTCGGAGCAGGAGATTGCCCAGGTGGTGCGCCTGCAACTGACCCGCGTGCAGAAGATGCTGGAGCCGCAGGGCATACGCCTCGAAGCCACCGACCACGCCGTGCGCTGGCTGGCCCGCGAGGGCTACGACCCCGACATGGGTGCCCGCCCCGTGAAGCGCGCCATTCAGCAGTACGTGCTCAACGACCTGAGCCGCCGTCTGCTGGCCGACGAGGTGGACCGCACGAAGCCCATCATCATCGATGAGTTTGGCGAGGGCCTGGTGTTCCGCAACTAAACAGCACACTTACCTCACTCGCGATACTCCAGAATGTCGCCGGGCTGGCAACCCAGCACGCGGCAGATGGCCTCGAGAGTGGTGAAGCGGACGGCCTTGGCCTTGCCCGTCTTCAGGATTGAGAGGTTGGCCAGCGTCAAGCCTACGCGCTCAGCCAGTTCACTGAGCGACATCTTGCGCTTGGCCATCTCTACATCCAGGTTTACAACGATCTGTCCCATAGTGGCTCAAATGGTTAAGTTCTGTTCTTCCTGCAGCTTGATGCCGATGCAGAAGGCCTCGGCCATAATGAGTGCAAAGATGCCTCCTATCATGCCTTCAATCATATTAGTCCACTCGTCTCCTGCAGAAAAGTTGGCTGCCAGATTCATAAGCATGCAGCTCGCCATTGCTACTATCATATCGATGCCAAACCAGCGCAGCAGGCTCACGTTTTTCTGGGTGAACACTTCGTCGCGGTTGACGTTCAGGATGAACCTGACGATACAGATGATGGCCGCAATCGCAAAGCCTAAGACCACAGGGGTGAGCAACATAGCAAACACCTCGCCACCCGTAAGCGCAACACCACTCGCTCCATCCTTCCAGCCGTCGGAAAAGCCCTGAGCCATGTCATTAGCATTTACCACCATTGCCACGATGACGTCTACAACCATGAGCAACATCATTAACACACAGAATACATTCAATTTTGTTTTCATACCGTTTATCGTTTAAATTTAGTTATTTATTGAATTTCGATATGCAAAAGTAGGCATTTTCTGCTTACCCACCAAATATTTTCAATAAAAATTTATCGAATAACGATATATTTAACGTTCTACAACTTTTCAACGCTGGTTCCGCTGAATGCTAACGGAGCCCTCGTTGAGCGTCAACGGAGTGCCCGTTGAGCATCAACGGAGCCTCCGTTGACGTTCAATGAAGCCTCCATAAAGGCACAATGAAGCCTCCGTTAAGAGGGTACTAAGCTATGGGAATTTCGAAGGTGAAGGTAGAGCCTTCGCCCAACTGCGACTGGACGGTTACGCTGCCGCCCATGCTATAGGCCATCACCCGGCAGATGCTGAGCCCCAGGCCGGCACCGGGAATAAACTCATCGACCTTGAAGAAACGCTCGAAGATCTGCTCCAGGTGCTCCTTGGCGATGCCCTTGCCCGTATCGGAAACCTTGATACGGATGCGACCGTCTTGCGGAGCATCGAAGCCTATGGTCACCTGGCCGTGGTCGGTAAACTTGGTGGCATTCGAGAGCAGGTGCTTCACCACCTCGGTGAAGCGGTTCAGATCGGTGGTCACCAACTGCATATCGCTGGCATAGTTCGTCAGCAGCTCCACGCCAGGACGGCACTTCGGGCGGTACTCGTCGGCCATGGCGGTGATGATCTGCGGCAGGTCGAACTCCGTCATCACCATCTCCTCCTTGCCCGCCTCGATCTTCGAGATGTTCACCACGTCGTCGATGATGCGCAGCAGCTTCTGCGTGTTCTCGTGGATCAGGTCGAGCAGCTGCTGCCGCTCGGCCGGGTCGGCCACGTCGGGCAGCACGCTGGTGAAGCCGATGATGGCGTTGAGCGGCGTGCGGATCTCGTGGCTCATATTGGCCAGGAAGGCCGTCTTCAGCCGGTCGCTCTCCTCGGCGCGGTTGCGGGCCTCTACCAGTGCGCTCTCCATAGCCTTGCGCTCGTCGATGCGGGCCGAAGTGCCCACGATGCGGGTGGGCTTGCCATCGGCATCGCGCTCGGCAACGGCGGCGTAGCTCTCGCTCCAGTAGGGTGTCTTCGAGCCGGGCAGGAATATCTGGTATTCCTCGTGAGCCTCCTCTATGAGCCCCGCGCTCAGGTCGTCGAGCGACTTCATCACCCGCTGCCGGTCGTTCTCGGGCATGGCGGCCACCAGCTCCTTGCCCATGGCAGGAATATAGGTGCCGCTCTTGTCGCGGAAGTCGGTATCGAAAACAATCTCGCGGGTATCGGTCTTGATATGCCAGGTAGAGAGGCGCATGGTCTTGAGTACGAACTCATACTCTATGTTGTGCTTCTGAATCTTGTCGAGCTCGGCCAGCTCGCCCTGTAGCTGCCTGCCCTGCTTCTGCTGCCAGATAATGAGAATAACCTGCAGCACAATGACAGCGCCCAACAGCACCCAGATGATTAAATTGGTGAGCGTTGATGACTGCTGGCTGGCATAAAGCAGAAGATAGGTCATAGTTAACGGTGTTGATTAAAATGTTCTCCACCTGCAAAAGTACACAAAAGTTAGGAGTTAAGGGTCACGAATTAGGAGTTATTGTGCCCGTTTTAATGTTTTTTATGTTTTCTGCGCTAAAAACTCCCGACTCCTAACTCCTAAACTCCTAACTTTTTCGTAATTTTGCACTCGAAAATAGGTATTTCATAAAGAAATGGAACAACAATTTGATTCGAGCAATGCTCACGCCGAGCATGAACTCATCGCCAAAACGTTCATGGGACTGGAACCTGTGCTGGCGAAAGAACTGACCCGACTGGGGGCCAACAACGTACAAATAGGTAGACGCATGGTGTCGTTTACGGGCGACAAGGAGCTGATGTACCGCGCCAATTTCTCGCTGCACACAGCCATCAAGATTCTGAAGCCCATCAAGCGCTTCAAGGCCAAGAGTGCCGACGACGTCTACGAGGAAATCAAGAAGATAGACTGGAGCGAATATCTGGACAACGACCGTACCTTTGCGGTCGATGCCGTGGTGTTCTCGGAAGAGTTCCGCCACTCCAAGTTCGTGAGTTATAAGGTGAAGGACGCCATCGTAGATCAGTTCCGCGAGCAGCACGGCACGCGCCCCAACATATCGGTGGCCAACCCCGACCTGCGCCTGCACATACACATAGCCGACGTGGCCCCGGGCAAGAGCGAGTGCACGCTCTGCTTAGACAGCAGCGGCGAGTCGCTGCACCGCCGTGGCTACCGCCAGGAAAGCGTCGAGGCCCCCATCAACGAGGTGCTGGCCGCCGGCATGATCCTGATGACGGGCTGGCAGGGCGATACCGACTTCATCGACCCTATGTGCGGCAGCGGCACGCTGCTCGTCGAGGCAGCCCTCATAGCCCGCAACATGGCGCCGGGCCTGTTCCGCAAGGAGTATGCCTTCGAGAAGTGGCCCGACTTCGATGCCGAGCTGTTCGACCGCATCTACAACGACGACTCGCAGGAGCGCGAGTTCAACCACCACATCTATGGCTACGACGTCGACATGAAGGCCGTAAACACGGCACGCATGAACATCAAGGCCGCCGGACTCTCGGCCGACATCACCGTTGAGCAGCAGGACTTCAAGGACTTCCAGCAGCCCAGGGAGAAGAGCATTATTGTGACCAACCCGCCCTACGGCGAGCGCATATCGACACCCGACCTGCTGGGCACCTACCGTATGATAGGCGAGCGGCTGAAGCACCAGTTCCAGGGCGGCGACGCCTGGATTCTGAGCTATCGCGAGGAGTGCTTCGAGCAAATCGGACTGAAGCCCTCCATCAAGATTCCCCTGTACAACGGCTCGCTGGAGTGCGAGTTCCGCAAGTACCAGATGTTCGACGGCAAGCTGAAGCAGTTCCGCCAGGAGGGCGGCGTGGTGAAGACCGACGAGGAGAAGCGCCAGATGGCCGAGAAGCACCGCTTCAAGAAGGAGCGCGAGTTCAAGCAGCGCATCAGCGAGCAGGAGGAGAACGAAGACAGCGACATTCGCTCGTTCACCTTCCACCACCACGAGCTGAAGAAGGAGCGCAGAGCGGAAAGAGGCGAACGCGGTGAGCGCAGGGAGGACAGAGGCCGCCGCTTCGAGAAGCGCGACGACGACCGCCCACGCCGCTTCGAGAAGCGCGGTGGCGACGACGACCGACGCAACCGTGGCGGCCACGAGCGCTTCAACCGCCAGGGAGGCGGCAGCAAGAAGCCATTCAACAAAGGAAAGAAATTCAACCATCACGACGATGATGAAGATTAACACCCACAGCCTGCTGACGCTCCGTGCCGCCGCAGGACTGCTACTATCGCTATTCGTGTCTATCACAATGACAGCACAAGACCAGCTTTTCACCCTTGAAGACCTGAACTTCGGCGGCAGGAACTTCCACAACCTGCGGGCCAGGAACCTCTTCCTGACGTGGTGGGGCGACCAGCTGATGTACCAGGATGCCGAGGAGAGCGGAACCATCGATGCCAAGGGCAACCGGCAGGCTGTGGTCACGCTGAAGGACCTGGGCGAAGGATGGCACTCGCTGATGGGGGCCAGCTACCCCTACCCCAACGAGCCGCTGGCCCTGGTCAGAAACTCGAAGCAGCGCGTGCTCTACGACTTCAAGAAGAAGCAGGTGGCATGGCGGCAGACCTGCGAGGGCGAGCAGAACAGCCACTGGAACAAGGCGTCGAGGGCCGTGGCCTATACCCGTGGGAATCAGCTCTTTGTGCGCACTGCCGACAACACCGAGCGGCAGCTCACCACCGACGGCTCGCGCGAGATAGTCTATGGCGAGGCCGTTCACCGCAACGAGTGGGGCATCGACGAGGGCCTGTTCTGGAGCCCCGACGGCCAGCGGCTGGCCTTCTACCGCATGGACCAGTCGATGGTGACCGACTACCCGCAGGTGAACATCGATCCCCGCATTGCCGAGATGGAGCCCGACAAATACCCCATGGCCGGTATGACTTCGCACAAGGTGACCGTGGGTGTCTATGACATTGCAACGGAAAAGACTATCTACCTGCAGGCTGGCGACCCCACCGACCGCTACTTCACCAACATAGCCTTCTCGCCCGATTCGAAGACCATCTATATGTTCGAACTGAACCGCGACCAGAACGACTGCCGCTTAGTGAGCTACGATGCCACGACGGGCCAGCGACTGGCCGAGCTCTATCGCGAAACGAGCGACAAGTATGTGGAGCCCCTGCACCCCATCCAGTTCCTGCCCTGGGACCACTTGCAGTTCATCATGCAGAGCCAGAAGGACGGCTACAACCACCTATACCTCTTTAATATAAAAGGCGAGGAGCTGAAGCAGCTGACCAAGGGTCCCTGGGTGGTGACCGACGTGCTGGGCTTCAACCAGAAGCAGCAGGCGGTCGTCATCACCTCGAAAGAGAAGCACGCCCTACAGCGCAATATCTATGCCGTAGACGTGAAGACGGGCAAGCGCACACCGCTGGACAACGGCGAGGGCGTGCACCGCGCCGTCCTCTCGGCCTCGGGCACCAAGCTCTACGACAAGTGGCAGACGCCCACCGTACCCAACAACGTAGACCTCATCTCGATCACCCCGAAGCTGGCTCCCGTCACCGCCCGCCTGCTGACGGCCCCCGATCCCTGGCAGAGCTTCCAGCAGCCCGGCTACCTAAGCGGCACCATCAAGGCCGCTGACGGCAAGACCGACTTATACTGGCGCATGGTTGTGCCAAAGGCTCTTTACGACAAGTTGTCCATTGATGAAAACGGTAACCGAACGCCCCTCCCTTGGGGAGGGGAAGGGGGTGGGCTCTACCCGACGGTGGTCTACGTCTACGGTGGCCCCCACGCCCACAATGTGGAGGCATCGTGGCACTGGCAGAGCCGTTCGTGGGAGACGTATATGGCCCAGAAGGGCTACATCGTGTTCATTCTCGACAACCGGGGCTCTGAGAACCGGGGCCGCGACTTCGAGCAGGCCACCTTCCGACAGCTGGGCCAGATCGAGATGCAAGACCAGATGAAGGGCGTGGACTTCCTGCGCACGCTGCCCTACGTCGACATGAACCGGCTGGGCGTTCACGGCTGGTCGTTCGGCGGCTATATGACCATCTCGCTCATGACGAACTACCCCGACGTGTTCAAGGTGGGCGTGGCCGGTGGCCCAGTCATCGACTGGAAGTGGTACGAAGTGATGTACGGCGAGCGCTATATGGACACGCCCGAGCAGAACCCCGAGGGCTATGCCAAGACCAGCCTCGTCAGCAAGGCGGGCCAGCTGAAGGGCAAGCTGCAAATCATCATCGGCTACAACGACCCCACCGTCGTGCCGCAGCACGCCCTGTCGTTCCTGAAGGCCTGTGCCGAGGCCGGCACGCAGCCCGACTTCTTTGCCTATCCCGGCGAGGGCCACAACATGATGGGACATAACAGCGTGCATCTGCACGAACGCATCACCCAGTATTTTGAAGACTATTTGAAATAACCAACCCAATAACACGATTATGAAAAGAGACAACACTGTTTTCGAGTTGATTGAGAAAGAGCATCAGCGCCAGTTGAAGGGCATCGAGCTGATTGCCAGTGAGAACTTCGTGAGCGACCAGGTGATGGAGGCCATGGGCTCGTTCCTCACGAACAAGTATGCCGAGGGCTATCCCGGCAAGCGCTACTACGGCGGCTGCCAGGTGGTCGACGAGGTGGAGCGACTGGCCATTGAGCGCGTGTGCAAGCTGTTCGATGCCGAGTATGCCAACGTGCAGCCCCACTCGGGTGCCCAGGCCAACGCCGCCGTGCTGCTGGCCGTGCTGAAGCCCGGCGACACCTTCATGGGCCTGAACCTGGCTCATGGCGGTCACCTGTCGCACGGTTCGCTGGTCAACACCTCCGGCATTCTCTACAAGCCCGTGGGCTACAACCTGTCGAAAGAGACGGGCCGCGTGGACTACGACGAGATGGAGCAGCTGGCCCTGGAGCACAAGCCCAAGCTCATCATTGGCGGTGGCTCGGCCTACAGCCGTGAGTGGGACTACAAGCGCATGCGCGAGATTGCCGACAAGGTGGGCGCTCTGCTCATGATTGATATGGCACACCCCGCCGGCCTCATCGCCGCCGGTCTGCTGGAGAACCCCGTGAAGTGGGCCCACATCGTGACCTCGACCACCCACAAGACGCTGCGCGGTCCGCGCGGCGGCATCATCCTGATGGGCAAGGACTTCGACAACCCCTGGGGCCTGACCACGCCGAAGGGCGAGGTGAAGAAGATGTCGGCCCTGCTCAACAGCGCCGTGTTCCCCGGTCAGCAGGGCGGTCCGCTGGAGCACGTCATCGCTGCCAAGGCCGTGGCCTTCGGCGAGGCTCTGCAGCCCGAGTTCAAGGAGTGGGCCGTGCAGGTGCAGAAGAACGCCAAGGTGCTGGCCGACGAGCTCATCAAGCGCGGCTTCGGCATCGTGAGTGGCGGCACCGACAACCACTCGATGCTCGTCGACCTGCGCTCGAAGTACCCCGACCTCACCGGTAAGGTGGCCGAGAACGCGCTGGTGGCTGCCGACATCACCGTGAACAAGAATATGGTGCCCTTCGACAGCCGTTCGGCCTTCCAGACCAGCGGCATTCGCCTCGGCACACCCGCCATTACCACCCGTGGTGCCAAGGAAGACCTCATGGTGCAGATTGCCGCCTGGATTGAAGAGGTGCTCAACGATCCTGAGAACGAGCAAGTCATCGCCTCGGTGCGCCAGCGCGTCAACGAGAAAATGAAGGATTATCCCCTCTTTGCCTACTAAGAAATATGGCACAAAAGAACTACGGTCACTTTGATGACGCACACCGAGAGTACGTCATCACCGAGCCTGCAACCCCGTTTCCCTGGATTAACTACCTGGGAAACGAGGATTTTTTTGGGCTCATCTCAAATACTGCCGGCGGCTACGACTTCTACAAGGATGCCAAGTTCCGCCGCATCACCCGCTACCGCTACAACGGCGTGCCTATGGATGCGGGAGGCCGCTACTTCTACATCAACGACAACGGCACGGTGTGGAATCCCGGATGGAAACCCTGCAAGACGCCGCTCGACCACTATGAGTGCCGCCACGGCATGAACTACACCCGCATCACGGGGTGCAAGAACGGCATCGAGGCCTCTGTGCTCTTCTTCGTTCCGCTGAACACCTGGGCCGAGGTTCAGAAGCTCACACTCAGGAACACCACCCAGGAGAAGAAGGTGCTGAAGGTGTTCAGCCTGGCCGAATGGTGCCTGTGGAATGCTGCCACCGACATGGAGAACTTCCAGCGCAACTGGTCTACGGGCGAGGTTGAGATTGAGGGCTCCACCATCTACCACAAGACGGAGTACAAGGAGCGCCGCAACCACTATGCCTACTATGCGCTGACCAATGCGCCCATCGATGGCTACGACACCGACCGCGAGTCGTTCATCGGCCTGTACAACGGCTTCGAAGCCCCGCAATGCGTCGTGGCAGGCAAGCCCGCCAACTCGCTGGCCCACGGCTGGAGCCCCATTGCCTCGCATTATATAGAGGTGGAGCTGATGCCCGGAGAGCAGAAAGACCTCATCTTCCTGCTGGGCTATGTGGAGAACGAACAAGACAAGAAGTTCTCGGCCGAGGACATCGAGCGCAAGCAGCGGGGCGAGATTATCTCGTCGCAGGCTTCCGACGTGACGCTCGTCAACAAGGAGAAGGCCCACCAGACCATTGCCCGCTTTGCTACGGTCGAGGCCGTCGATGCCGCCTTCCAGGAGCTCAGGGCCATGTGGGACACGCTGCTCAGCAAGTTCACCGTGGAGAGCGGCGACGAACGGCTGGACCGTATGGTCAATATTTGGAACCAGTACCAGTGCATGATTACGTTCTGCTTCTCGCGCTCGGCCTCGTTCTTCGAGAGCGGCGTGGGCCGTGGCATGGGCTTCCGTGACAGCAACCAGGACCTCGTGGGCTTCGTCCATCAGGTGCCCAGTCGTGCACGGCAGCGCATCATCGACATTGCCTCGACCCAGTTCCCCGATGGCGGCTGCTACCACCAGTACCAGCCACTCACAAAGCGCGGCAACAACGACATTGGCGGCGGTTTCAACGATGACCCCATGTGGCTCATCTTCGGCACCGTGGCCTATATCAAGGAAACGGGCGACTTCGGCATTCTGGACGAGCTGGTGCCCTGGGACAACGAGCCGGGCACCGAGGTGCCGCTCATGGAGCACCTGCGCATCTCGTTCAACCACGTTGTCAACAACCTGGGCCCGCACGGTCTGCCACTGATAGGCCGGGCCGACTGGAACGATTGTCTGAACCTGAACTGCTTCTCGTGGGATCCGAACGAGAGTTTCCAGACCACCGAGAACAAGAGCGAGGGCAGCAAGGCCGAGAGCCTGATGATTGCCGGATTGTTCGTGTTCTGCGGCAAGCAATACGTGGAGCTGTGCCAGCACTTAGGCAAAGCCGACGAGGCCCTTCGCGCCCAGCAATGCCTCGATGCCATGACGCAGGCCGTGAAGCAGCATGGCTGGGATGGCGAGTGGTATCTGCGTGCCTACGACTTCTTCGGCAACAAGATTGGTTCCAAGGAGAACGAGGAGGGCAAGATTTTCATTGAGTCGCAAGGCTTCTGCACAATGGCCGGCATTGGCCAGGAGGAAGGCATGGTCGACAAGGCGCTCGACTCCTGCAAGCAGTACTTAGACAGCCCGCATGGTATGGTGCTCAACAATCCCGCCTTCACCACCTACCATGTAGAGATGGGCGAGATTTCGTCGTACCCTGCCGGCTACAAGGAGAACGCCGGCATCTTCTGCCATAACAACCCCTGGGTGATCATTGGCGAGACCGTGGCCGGACGCGGCAACGATGCCTGGGAGCACTACACGAAAATCTGTCCGGCATGGATTCAGGACCAGGAGCTGCACAAGATAGAGCCTTACGTCTACTGCCAGATGGTGGCAGGCAAAGATGCCGCCAAGCCCGGCGAAGGCAAGAACTCGTGGCTCACGGGCACCGCAGCCTGGAACTGGTACACCATCACGCAGTTCATCCTGGGCATCCGTCCCACCTACGATGGCATCGAGATTGCGCCCTGCCTGCCAGAGACGATGAAGGAGTTCACCGTAAGGCGACAGCTGCGCGATGCCGAGTTCACCATCACCGTAAGGAATCCCCAGGGCAAACAGCAGGGCGTCGCTTCCATCACGGTCGACGGTCAGCCCATCGAAGGAAACGTGGTGAAAGCAACGCCCGGCAAGCACACGGTCGAGGTGCTGATGTAGCGCAATCAGAACTGGCGCTCCAGCATCTCTAAGCACATGCGGCTGTTGTGGTAGGGGCACTTCCAGAAGCCAGCCTTGTCGTCATCGAGATTGATGCTGCCATCGGGCCTGACGCTCCAGTGCCATTCGCCATTCTGGCGGTCAACGAGGTTGTCCTCGATAAACTGATAGCAGGCCAGCGCCCGCTGCAAAGCCCCTTCATCGGCAAAGTGCTGATACTGGTTCATCTCGCCAATCACACACTCGCACTGCACCCACCAGTGGCGATCGTCATCGACGGTCGCCACGCTTTTTTCGTGAATCATCGAGCCATCGGGGCACAGGCCCTCTTCGGCAGCGCGGGCTATCTGGTTCACCACAGGCATCACCTGGGCCGTCAGCTGATCATCGCCCAGCACCTCGAGGGCCTCGGTCAGCAGCCATGCGGCCTCAATGTCGTGGCCATAGCTCTCAATGTCGCGGCGGCCCTGCCACTCATCGTCGAAGAAAAGATCCAGATGGTGGGTCTTGGGGTTCAGCAGTTTCTGGGTGAAAATATCGATCAGCACCCGCAGCTGCCGCTCCAAACGGGCATCCTTCCACACACGGTACAGGTTGGTGTAAGGCTCCAGGATGTGCAGATGGGAGTTCATAGTGCGCGAACCATTCTCGTCCTTGTCAGAGAGTCGCATGTCGGCAATAGGCTGCCAGTCGCAAGTCAAGGCCTCGATATAGCCCACGTTCACCTCGTCGAAAGCGTGGTTCTCCAGGTCGTGGAAGAGACCGATGGCACACTGCAAGGCCTCTTCATCGCCCGTAGCACGGGCCAGTTCGGCCATTCCATAGATAGTGAAGCCGATGGCATACGACTGCTTCTTGCGGTCGAGCGGACGTCCCTGATAGTCTACCGACCAGAACACGCCGCCCTGCTCCTTGTCGATGAAGTGCTGCAAGATGTACTGCTTGGCACGCAGCGCTGCCTTCAAGTAGGCCGGATTGCCCAAGACCCTGTAGGCCGATGCAAACGACCACAGAATGCGGGCGTTGAGTACCGCTCCCTTCTCGGCCTCCGGGTGCAGCTGGTCGTGGCCGTCCCTCCGACCATAGAAGCCGCCATACTCATCGTCCTGCATCTTGTTGAGCCAGAAGCTCAGAATGTTGTCTTCAAGAAGCTGCCTACAGCTTTGTTTCAAAAATTCCTTTGTCATAGCCATTTCTTATTTCAGTTCAAATACCCGTGATGCATAGTCCTCGCGCAGAGGCACCTCGATGCCAACCTCCATCAGGAAGCGACCCGAGAACTGCTTGCCGCTGAGCGAGCAGGGCTTCTGCCCCATGCGCACATTGCGCTCTTGCAGCGTATATTGCCTATCGGGCTGCAAGCCTGCCAGACGGATGCGGGGCAAGGGCTGATCGCAATAGTTGTCGACCTTGTAGATGAAGAGCACGGCCTGCGACTGGGCATCGTTCACATACATCAGACTGGAGAGACCGCCCCTGTTGTAGGGCGAAATAAGGCGATAGAGGTTGCCCGTCTGAATGGTCTGGCGCAGCTCCTTATAGTCGGTGAAGGCCTGCGTGCACTGCTGGCGCTCCTCGTCATTCATGTGCTTGGGCTGCAGCTCGATGCCCAGACGTCCGCTCATGGCCACGTCGCAACGGAACTTCACGGGAGTCACGCGGCCACCCGTGTTCCAGTAGGGCACGTGGTTGATGTGCTGCGCCATGGCATTGGCGGGGAAGAACAGCGAGGTGCCGTACTGAATGTAGACGCGCTGCAGGGCATCGGTATTGTCGCTCACCCAGAACTCGTCGAAGTAAGGCAACAGCCCGTAGTTGGCACGGCCACCGCCCGACGCGCAGTCCTGAATAATCAGGTCGGGATATTTCTCGCGCACCCGCTTCAGCACCTTCAGCAGTCCGCGGTGCCAGTCAACGCTCAGGTTGTTCTGCCGGTCCTTCGGCAGGTAGAGCGAGCCGTAGTTCTGTATCGAGGCATTGGCATCCCACTTGATGTAGTAGATTTCGGGGTACTGCGTCATCAGGTTATCCACCACGCCGAAGACGAAGTCCTGCACCTTGGGGTTGGTCAGGTCGAGCACGATCTGCGTGCCGCCGCGCCCCAGCCTCAGCTGCCTGCCCTTCGTCTGCAAGGCCCAGTCAGGGTGCTGCTCATACAGCTCGCTGGTAGTGTTGAGCATCTCTGGCTCTATCCAGATGCCGAACTTGATGTTGCGCTGCTTGGCGGCATCGGTCAGTGCCTTGATGCCGTTGGGCAGTTTCTGCTTGTCTACCACCCAGTCGCCCAGCGACGAGGTATCGTCCTTGCGGGGGTACTTATTGCCAAACCAGCCATCGTCCATCACGAAGAGCTCGCCGCCAAACTTGGCAATATCGTCCATCATGCTGATGATGCGCTCCTCGGTAATGTCGAAGTAGATGCCCTCCCACGAGTTCAGCAGGATTTCGCCGGTCTTCATACCCCGGTGCAGCATTCCCTCGGTGCGGGCCCAACGGTGGAAGGTGCGGCTCACGCCCCCCATGCCCTCCGTGGAATAGGCCAGTGCCAGGTGAGGCGTCTCGAAAGCCACCTTCGGCTCCAGGACATACTCGCTCGACATCGGGTCGATACCGGCATAAAGATGGTGCTGCTGGCGGTCGGTGGTATTGATGCGAATCTCGAAATTGCCACTCCAGCAGAGCACGGCACCAATCGTCCGGCCCGTCTGTTCCTGTGGCTTGCCGTCGAGCGAGATCATCACTTCCGGGGCATCCAGGTGCGAGTTGCGGGCACCATCGGTATTGCGAATGGTCTTCACCCCGGCGGTCAGCCGTTCCTGCGTAGGCTCGGTCTCGGCGGCCCAGTTGCCATGCAGGTGCGTCAGCCACACGTCGCCCTGACGGAAGGACAGATGGCCCGAGTCAAAGCGTTTCAGCGTGATGGCCTTTTTCTCCTGATGGGAAATCTCCGTCCAGGTCTCGATAACGTCGACATTCTTGTAGGCTTTGTAGTACAGTTTCACGGTGACGGGCAGCAGTTTGTCCTGCATGGTGACGATGTGGGTCGTAGAGCGTGCGTCGCTCGTCGTCTCGTAGTTCTTCACTTCCATTTCCAGGTTCAGGTCGCCATCGGCATGCTGCACCTGCAAGGCAGGCAGATGTACGGCATCAACCGTACCAAAGGCTGGCAGGGCAGAGAAGTTCAGGTCGGCCCCGGCATCGCGCAGCTGCTGTAGCGTGGCCTCCTTTGTGCCGTAGTAGGCCAGTCGCAGGTCGCCGCCCTCGTAGGCGTGCAGCAACAGCTGCGTGTTGGGTGTCTGCACGGTGATGTCGCCTTGCCAGGCTTTCACCTGCATAGTGCCAAGGAGCATCGTAGCCCCCAGGAGCAGAAGGTTTTGTTTCTTCATCATAGTTATTTAATAAGGTGAGATATTGTTCAGTTCTTCCAGCTGCACCTCGCCCACCTGGGTCGTGAAGAGGCTCTTCAGTTGGGCGGCAGTAAGCTGTGTTGTGGGGGCAAAATCGGCAGAATGCATATAGCGCAGCACGCTGCGGTAGAACTGCCTGCCCTCAGGATAATGGGCGGCTTTCTCCAGGTCGCTCATCACCACGAGCAGACGGCCACGCCCCACCTGGAACTCGAAGACGAGCCCCAGCCTATGGTTCCGTTCTATGTTGTCAATGACCTGAACGACAGGGCGATAGTCCGTTTCACGGGAAAGGCCGTCGAGTATGAAGGGATGACTATGCCTGATGACAGGATACCACTGCCAGTTGGTGTGCTCCTCGGTGGGGAAGTCGCGAAACAGCGCATGGTCAGGATTGCACAGGATGCCCAGCGTGCCGGGCGATACGGGCTTGTGGTTGTTCTCCGAAATGGTCTTGAACATACGGTAGTTCCAGTAGTCGGTAGTAAACAGGCCACCCACGGTGAGTGCCGACGAGTCGGGCATAAGCAGCACCGACGCCCCTTGCTCCAGCTCCTGGCAAAGCTCATCAGACAGCTGCCGGGCAATGACGATGCCCTCCTTCTCCAGCAGTTGCTCCTGCGGATAGACCCATATCTGCCAGCTGTTCCTCCACGGTGTACCGACGATGCTTAGCGTCAGCGTGGTGGCGACGGGCTGCTCCAGTGCCATCTCGTCGAAACAGAACGCCCCCAGGTCCAGCAGTCCCTGCTCGTCGGTGTCGATGCTTCTCGTGTCGTGCCAGCCGAAAGGACTTCCCATGCTCAGCCGCACCGTCTTTCCCCTGAGCGACTCGCCGCCGTAGTTGGCCACTTGCACGCGACCTTTCAGCGCATCGCCCGCTTGGAAGCAATACTGGTCGAGCACCACCAAGGGCACCACTGGCGAACAGAACTGCCGCCACTCCTCGGGCGTGATGAGACCCTTCGAGTCAAGGAAGGCATCGAGCACCCCCACGTAGGCCGAGCCCTGCCCGGGATAGTCCTGCAGGTCGAGCAACTGAAATCCCGCCATATTGGCAGTGCGCAGGTCCATCTCGATGTCCTGCTTGTAGAGCAGCATGGCCCAGCGGCCACTGGCCCGGTGGAAGTCGGCGGCCTGATCGGCCATACCGGCCTCTGCCAGCCGTTTGCGAAACACTTCCAGGTTATCGGGTCGCAGAACGCCCCGGTACTTGCCTATCTCAGCATAGTCGGGATAAGACTGGAACTGGGCCGTCTCATGGCTGATGACGGGCACTTCCGAGAGCGAGCATCCCGCTTCGAAGTTGTCCTTGGCATTGGGGCGGTTGTGGTTGATCAGGCCCCCGTCGAAAGCATCGGCAAACGAGAATGATCCACGGGTATGGGTATTATAGCTGCCCCAGGCCTCGCCCCCCACCCTACAGGTGGTGAAGTAGTCCATACCCGGCTTCACGCCCTGATAGCCCAGATAGTAGTTCGAGCCAAAGGTGTAGAGCTTGTCGGGGGCCAGTTGCCGGAAGTGCTCCACGAAGGCCTCCATCTTCCCGATGCTGCCCCACAGCTCGTTGCCCAGGGCGAACATTCGGAACGAGGGATGATGGCCGTACCAGCGCAGTATGTTCTCGCCCTCCTTCAGCAGGAAGTCCATCAGCAGCGTGTCCTTCTCATTGAAGTCGCCCCAGAAGGGCAGCTCGGGCTGCAAGATGATGCCCGCCTCGTCGGCGGCCACGAAGGCAGCCTCTGGTGGACACCACGAGTGGAAGCGCACATGGTTCAGTCCATAGTCGGCACATACTTTCATATAGTGCCGCCACGACTCCACGTCCATCGCCACATGACCCGTCAGCGGCCACACACAGGCATCGTGCCGCCCGCGTAAGAACACCTTCTTACCGTTCTGCACAAAGTGGTGGCCTTCTACTTTCAGAGGGGATTGGGGAGAGGTTTGAGGAATAATATGAGGGGCTGTACCAATGGACATTCTGCCAATGATGCCGTTCCAGTTGGTCTGCGTGTCCTCGGTGTAGGCATGGCTGCTGCCATACACCTGTTCGGGCACGCCGCTGCCGTTGTCGACCATCACCGTCAGCAGGTGGCTGCCGGGCTTCAGCCGTTCCAGGGTGAACTCCTGTGGGGTAGACACATCGTTGCTGCCTCCCACCAGCCTGCCGTCTACATAGACCTCGGTGGTCTTGGTGCGCTCTAAGAACAAGTGCAGCGTCTGCCGCCGCCACGTCTTGGGAATGTTGACTTCCCTGCTATACCAGGCTCGTCCCTTATAGGTGTATGGCCGGGTGAGATGGGTGGTCTCGGTGCCAGCAGGCTGGTAGTTGCCCCGCCGGTTGGTGTCGGTAGTGCCGGGCAGCATCACCACATCGGTCAGGGCCGATGCAGCGGTGAGCCTCCTGTCGGGGTCAAGGGCAAACTGCCATGGCCCCGACAGGTCTATCTCGTCGGCAGTACACTGGGGCAGCACAGCCCAGAGCAGCACAGCTATCAAGCCTGCTATTCGCATACTCGGTTATTTCTTGATAGGATATTTCTTGATGAGCAGCACCATCAGCAGGGCGATGACTGCGGGGAAGAGGGAGAAGAGCGACCAGATCATCGTGAGCACCGAGTCGGTGATGGAGGCCGGGTCTACGATCGAGTTACCCATCTCGTCGGTGGTCATACTGGCACCGGCAATGCCCAGGAACAGGGCCACGAGCGAACCGCTGATGGCCGTGCCGAACTTCTGGGCCATAGTGCCCGACGAGAAGATGAGGCCCGTCGACGAGGTGCCGTTCTTTTCGGTGGCCCAGTCGGCCACGTCGGCATACATAGACCACAGCAGGGGCGAGTAGAGGCCCACGCCCACCGAGGTGAGCACCACCAGGGCCACCATCACCCAGATGTAAGCCGGGTCCATAGGCACGAAGAAGAAGGCCACCGAGAACACGGCACAAATCAGGGCTGCCACCACGAAGGCCTTGCGCTTAGAGCCTATCCAGGCCGTGAATTTTGGCGACACGCCGCCGAAGATCATACAGGTGAGCTCGCCGAAAGTCATGAACACGGTGTAGTTGATGATGAGCCCGCTCACGGTGATTTCGCCACCCAGGCAGTAGGTCAGCATATAGCCAGCCACGGCATAGCGGAAGCCGTTGAAGAAGTTGGTGCAGATGCCTATGAGCGTCAGGTAGATCCAGGGCTTGTTACGGAACAAGTCGGCAAACTGCTTCATCGAGAACTTCTCGGCACGGACGGGCTTCAGCCGCTCCTTGGTCAGGAAGCCACAGGCCAGTGTGCCCAAGGTGGCCAGCAGACCGAAGCCTGCTCCCAGCACGGCATACTGGTGTGCCTCGGTGCCGCCCACCATCTTCTGCAGGTAGGGGAACGACAGCAGGGTGATGAAGCCCATGGCGTAGGCACCCACCATACGGAAGCTGCTGAACTGGTTCTTCTCGTTGTCATCGTCGGTCATCACGCCCAGCAGCGAGCCGTAGGGCACGTTCACCGCCGTGTAGGTGGCCATCATAAGCAGGTAGAGGGTGTAGGCATAGATGCGCTTGCCGGTCATGCCCAGGTCGGGGGTGTAGAGCAGCAGGGCGAAGATGAGGCCCAGGGGCACGGCTCCGAAGATGAGCCAGGGGCGGTAGGTGCCCCAGCGCGACTGGGTGCGGTCGGCCAGGCTGCCCATAAGCGGGTCGGTCACCACGTCGAACATTCGGGCGATGAGCATCAGTGTGGCCGTGTCGGCAAACGACAGTCCGAACACGTTGGTGAAAAACAAGGGGAAGGCAATCGACATAATCTTCCACGTAATGCCACCAGCGGCTGCGTCACCAAGGGCGTAGCCTATTTTTTCGGAAAGGCCCACCCCCGACCCCTCCCCAAGGGAGGGGGGAGTAGTTACCTTATTCTTCATATTAGTATTTGAATTATTCATTATTTAATTTGTTCATAATTGTTTCTAAGACGTTATCTATATCACCAATTACTTCATCATTGGTGAATCGTAATACGCTGAATCCCTGCTTTTCTAATTCCTCTGTTCTTTCCGCATCCCTTTGAGGTTGCTCCCCAACAAGATGGTAACCACCATCAATTTCAATGATAAGTTGTTTGGAAAGGCAGACGAAATCAGGAATATAATCCAATACGACATGTTGCTGTCTGAAATGCCATCCTGTTCTTCCTCCCCTTAAATACTGCCACAATATGCGTTCAGCATCGGTAGGATTATTTCTGTTCTTGACGGCAAACTCGTGCAACAAGTTGAAGTTTGAAACTGCTGTTTGATATTTATACCTCATTATTGATTGTCTATACAGACTCCCCTCCCTTGGGGAGGGGTTGGAGGTGGGCATTTTTTTCAATCAGTTTCTTGATGGTTTCTACCGAGGCAGACGTGGTCAAGCCGTCTTCGGGGGTATGCAGGCAGTAGTCAATGAGCTTTTCGACGGTCGAGGTGGCAACGTGCATACGCGTATCGGCGGTGGCGTAGTAGATGAACACCTTACCATCCTCATCGGCTATCCATCCGTTGGCGAAGGCCACGTTCATCACGTCGCCCAAGTACTCGCTGCCCTCGGGCACCAGGAAGTAGCCGCCAGGCTTGGCGATGACACGGGTGGGGTCTTCGAGCGAAGTCATGTACATGTAGAGCACGTAGCGCAGGCCGTCGGCCGTGGCGCGCACGCCATGGGCCAGATGCAGCCATCCCTTCGGAGTCTTGATGGGGTGCGGCCCCTCGCCGTTCTTCACCTCGGTGATGGTGTGGTAGTGGCGGGGATAGATGATTTTCTCCTCCTTGATCTCGGCGTGGGTGATGTCGTCGACCAAGGCCCAGCCGATGCCCCCACCGCTGCCCGTGTCGATGAAGCCATCCTGCGGACGGGTGTAGAAGGCATAGCGGCCATCGACGAACTCTGGATGCAGCACCACGTTGCGCTGCTGGCTGCGCGTCTTCAGGTCGGGCAGGCGCTCCCAGTTCACGAGGTCCTTCGTGCGGGCAATGGCCGCCGTGGCCGTGGCCGCCGAGAGGTTGCCGGGCTGCGAGTCGTCGTGACGCTCAGCGCAGAACACGCCATATATCCAGCCATCCTCATGCTGCGTGATGCGCATGTCGTAGATGTTGGTGGCAGGAACCACATCGTCGGGCATGGTGATGGGCTCGGGCCAGAAGCGGAAGTTATCGATGCCGTTGGGGCTCTCGGCCACGGCAAAGAAGCTCTTGCGGTCGGCACCCTCCACGCGCACCACCAGCACATAGCGGCCCTTCCACTTCAGGGCCCCCGAGTTGAGCGTGGCGTTGCACATGATGCGCTGCATCAGGTAGGGGTTGTCGTGCTCATTGAAATCATATTTCCACTCCAAGGGCACGTGCTCGGCAGTGATGATGGGGTACTTGTACTTCTCGTAGATGCCGTTCTCTGCATAGCAGAGCGGCGAAGCCGAGCGGCCCCATTCCAGGGGCTCGTTCTTGCGGCTCAGCAGCTCCTCGTGGTGGGCGCGCAGGGCTGCTACTCTTTCTTTGAAATCGCTCATATCTCTATTTTATTTCGTTCAGGAACAAAGTCTTGGGGTCATTGTAGAACTCGAGGAAGTAGGGAGCATCGGGCTGCGAGGGCGACGGGCCGAACCACTCCTTCTTGTAGTTGCGCCACACCAGCAGATAGCTGATGGGGTACTTGCCGGCCACGGGCTGCAACGACGATACCCACCACGTGGGGTCGGTCAGGTTCTTCAGCCCGCACTCCGTCAGGGCGGCTATCTTGCCGTGGGCCTCGGCAAAGGAGCACAGCATCTGCAGGTTCTGGTCCAGCTGCGACATAAAGTCCTCCTTCGACCCCCACTGGTAGCCGTCGATGCCCACCAGCTGCACGCGGTCGTCGCCCGGGTAGCGCTTCAGGAATTTCTCCTCGGTCAGGTCGGCAGCCATGCCGGGCGAGTAGGCCCAGAGCAGGTTGCTGAAGCCGTCGGCCGTGAGCTTGTCTTGCAGCATGTTCCACAGAGCCTTGTACTCCTCAGCGGTGCAGAGCTTCTCGCCCCACCAGAACCAGGAGCCCGTATTCTCGTGCCACGGACGGAAGATGATGGGCACGGGCTGTCCGTCGCTGGTCTTCAGCGTGGCCAGGAAGTCGCTCATGCGCTGCATCCACAGCTGGAACCGCTCGTGCTGCTGGCCTCCGGGCAGCACGCTCTTCACCACGGTGCTGTCGCTCACGTCCCAGGCCGTACCTGCGGGCCATGTGCCGCCCTCTTCGGTGGTGGTCACTGGGTTGCGCGGATGCCAGCTCAGCGTCACGATGCCGCCGCGCTCATAGTGGCTGACGACCTCCTGCGTGATGCGGCTGAAGGGCACGCTGTCAAGGCTCAGCGAGTCGCCCATCTCTATGCCGCCCAGTTCAAATCCCATCACGGCGGGATAGTCGCCGCAGGTGTTCTTCACGTCGCTGCTGTCGTTCTGGTAGGCCCAGGTCAGTCCGTACATCGGGTCGTCCTGGTGTCCGAACATATAGCCCTTCTGCCTCAGGCTGTCCAGTCGCTCAGCCAGCTGCTCAGCCGGAGTCTTCTCTGCTTCGGCGGCCTTCTTCCCGCCGCCACAGGCCGTCAGCACGATTCCTGCCACGGCCATGCCCATTAATGCTTTCTTCATCATATCTCTTAATTCTTAACTCTAAACTCTTAATTCTTAACACCTAACTCCCTCAGCAGCCAGGCCTCCCACTCGTCCCACTGCTCCTGGAACCAGAAGTGCCAGGTGGCCTGATAGAGCGACAGCTCCTTCGGGCCCGTCACCACGTTGTAGGTGGCCCAGGCCGTGGTGGGCGGCACCACGTCGTCGCAATAGCCGAACGAGAACCAGCCGCGCTGCTGGTCGGTGATGAGGCGGGCGAAGTTCACGCCATCGTAGTAGCGCGACGTCTCGATGGCCGCCTCCATAGCTTTCACCTTGTAGAAATAGTGAGGCCACCCGCAGGCCACGCCCCGCAGCGAGTTGGTGTGGTCGCACAGGGCGGCATGCACCGGTGCGTAGCACGTCACGCGGCGGTCGAGCCCCGCCGTGGCCAGCGAGAGGAAGCCACCCTGGCTGCTGCCCGTGACGCCCAGCTGCTGCCCGTTCCAGGGCGTGAACTGCTCTATATAGTCAATGGCGCGTATGCAGCCCAGCACCACGCGCTTGTAGTAGCTGTTGTCGCGATTGTCCATGCCATAGTTACAGTAGCCCTGCAGCGCCCCGTTGGCCAGATCGTCGTAGACGCCCTGCTCCATGGTCACGGGAATGCCGTGAATGCCTATCTCGAGCGTGATGACGCCCTGGCGGGCCGTCCACACGTCGCCCCCGTAGGGTCGCACGCCCGCTCCGGGCACGCGCAGCAGTGCGGGGTAGCGGCCCTCCTTCACGGGCACGCATAATATACCATAGGTACGCGCGTTCCACTTTATATTCTGGAACGACACCTCATATACGTTCACATCCTCGGTGCAGCGTTCGGGCAGCAGCCGCCGGGTGGGCTCCAGCGCGGTGTAGCGGGCCTGCTCTATGGCCTGCTGCCAGTACTCCCTGAAGTCGGCGGGCATCACCGTGGAGGGCTGCAGCCGCTCGGGCGAGAAGGCGGCGGCGCAGGCACCGCGATAGTCCTTGCCGCCCACATGGGCCGTCACGTCGACGCGGTAGAAGCCGGGCTGCGTCATGCGGCCCGTGAGCCGCAGGGTGCCGTCCTTCAGCGTAGTGCTCTTCTTCACGTCCTGATACATCTCGGGCCCGGCGGCGTAGTCGATGCTCACATCGCTCAGGAGCGTGCCCGAGCGGCGCACCTCTACGGTGAACGTGGCCGTCTGGCCCACCTGGTAGTTCCAGTCCTGGTGATCGGGCTCTACCGTCACCACGATGTTGTTGCCCCTGATCTGGGCGTGCAGACACAGGGTGCCCACCAGCAGAAGCAGTAGTAAAAGGGTCTTTTTCATACGAATGGCTGTCAGTTTTTTAGTTATTGGTCTGTCTTCACAGTTTTTTCGTTGGCAAAGTTACGATTTTATTTCGAAACGGAGTAACACTTTCTTTATAATATCTGGTACTTTTTTTCCAATCGTTTTGCAACGAAGCCTCCGTTACGTCGCAAGGAAGGCTCCATTACAACGCAACGGAGGCCCCGTTACAACGCAAAAAAGGCCCCGTTACGGGGCAACGGAGGCTCCGTTTCTACAGAGAGAAAAAATGGCACTATTTTAACGAATGTGGCAAGAAATGATAAAAAAAAGTTATTCAGTTTCAAAAAAAAGTAGTAGTTTTGCACTCAAATTACCAACATACTGACTGAAAACTTACACAGAACATCATTCATTTATAAACAATACTAACCAATTTAACAAACCGTATGAATTTAAATTGCAGTAAAAATTCAATGCTCGCGGCCCTCTGCCTTACATCGGCACTGAGCTACTCGCCGCAGATGCTTGCTGCGCCCGGCAGTGGAGCCGCTCCGCTGCCCACGGAAGTGCAACAGGCCAAGAAGATCACGGGTGTTGTAAGTGACGCTCAAGGCCCAATCATCGGTGCCAGCGTCGTGGTGAAAGGCACGACCAACGGCGTGGCCACCGACTTCGATGGTCGGTTCTCGCTCAACGCTCAGCCCGGCCAGACGCTGGTGATTACCTACATTGGCTACCTGACCAAGGAAGTGAAAGTGACCCAGCAGAACAGCTACGACATCCTGCTGGAAGAAGACAAGAAAATGCTCGACGAAGTGGTGGTCGTGGGTTACGGTACGATGAAGAAGAGCGACCTGGCCGGTGCATCGTCGACCCTCGACGACAAGGCGCTGAAGAGCTCGAACATCACCAACATAGACCAGAGCTTCCAGGGCCGCGTGACGGGTGTAACCGCCGTGCAGACCTCGGGTGCCCCTGGCTCGTCGTCGAGCATCCGCGTGCGCGGACAGGCCACCATCAATGCCAACGCCGAACCGCTCTACGTGATCGACGGCGTGATCTTCCAGGGCAGCGACCAGAGCGGTGCCGCACTGGGTCTGGGCGACGCACTGGGCAACGGCTCGGTATCGACGGTGTCGCCCCTGTCGACCATCAACCCCGCCGACATCGTGTCGATGGAGATTCTGAAGGACGCCTCGGCCACCGCCATCTACGGTGCCCAGGGTGCCAACGGCGTGGTGCTCATCACCACCAAGCGCGGTAAGGCCGGCGAGGCCAAGTTCACCTACGACGGCTCGGTCACGATGAACCGCCAGAACAAGCGCCTCGACATTCTGAACCTGCGCGAGTTTGCCGAGTTCTATAACGATATGGCCCAGCAGGGCGAGATTGCCAAGCCCGACGAGACCTATAGCGACCCCTCGATACTGGGCCGCGGTACCAACTGGCAGGATGCCATCTTCCGCACGGCCTGGCAGCACCAGCACCAGCTCAGCGCCCAGGGCGGCACCGACAAGGTGCAGTACTTCGTGAGCGGAGGCTTCATGAACCAGCAGGGTACCATCATCGGTTCGAGCTTCGAGCGCTTCTCGGTGCGCAGCAACCTCGACGCACAGCTGAAGAAGTGGCTGAAGCTGGGACTGAACGTGTCGTTCACCAACACCAGCGACGACCTGAAGCTGGCCGATAGCGACGAGGGCGTCATCAACTATTCGCTCACCACGCCCCCCGACATTCAGATCTACAACATTGACGGCGGCTACAGCCACGTGTCGAAGCAGGGCTTCACCAGCCCCAACCCCATTGCCCTGGCCATGATGGACGACATTCTGCTGGACCGCCAGAAGCTCACCGGCAGCGTCTTTGCCGACATCACCCCGATAGCCCACATCACCTGGCACACCGAGCTGGGCTTCGACTTCAGCTGGAGCAAGGCCGAGACCTACGAGCCTATGGTGAACCTGGGCACGTGGAACCGCTCGTCGAATAACAGCCGCGAGCAGAAGAACTCGAGCACCTTCTGGGCGCTGAAGAACTACGTGACCTACAGCAACCAGTTCGGCAAGCACTCTATCACCGCCATGCTGGGCCAGGAGGCATGGGAGTCGAAGTACGACTACGTGTCGATATTCAACAACAACCTGCCCAACGACGAGGTGCACTCGCCCGCACTGGGCACGGGCACGCCCCAGATAGGCTACGGCTTCGGTTCGAGCGCCATGGCTTCGTTCTTCACGCGCGAAACCTATAATTATGATGACCGCTACCTGGCCACCTACACCTTCCGCTACGACGGCTCGTCGAACTTCGGTCCCAACAAGCGCTGGGCCGGATTCCACTCGTTCGCAGGCGCCTGGCGCTTCTCTAACGAGGAGTTCATCAAGAAGTACACCGAGGGCTGGCTCTCCAACGGCAAGCTGCGCATAGGCTGGGGCCAGACGGGTAACTCGAGCATCGGCGGCTACAAGTGGGGCTCGTCCATGTCGGTCATGGCAACCGGTCTGGGCACCAGCTACCGCCCGGCCAACCTGAAGAACCTGGACATCAAGTGGGAGACGCAGGAGCAGTGGAACATCGGTCTGGACCTGGGCTTCCTGAACGGTCGCATCGGTCTGGTGCTCGACTGGTACAAGAAGATGTCGAAAGACATGCTCATGCAGCTCACCCTGCCCTCGATCATGGGTACCAGCGGCAACGAGTCGTCGAAGCTGCAGGCTCCCTGGGGCAACTATGGCGACATTGAGAACACGGGCTTCGAGATTGCACTGAACACGCAGCCCATCGCCACCAAGGACTTCTCGTGGAACAGCGACTTCCAGATTTCGTTCAACAAGAACAAGCTGAAGAGCCTCTCCGGCTCGACCGCACTGCCCGGCTACGGCCAGTGGACCGACGTGGTGAGCCGCTCCGTGCCTGGCGAGAGCCTCTACAACTTCTACGGCTACGAGGTGGAGGGTGTGTACCAAGACTTCGACGACATTCTGAACTCGCCGGTGAACACCCTGCAGCAGAACAACCCCATCGTGACGAATGCCGACGGCACCAAGTCCTGGAGTACCGACCCCACGAAGTATAACCCGAAGAACACCACCTACGTGGGCGACCTGAAGTACCGCGACGTGAACGGCGACGGCATCATCGACGAGAACGATAAGACCAACATCGGCTCGCCCCTGCCCAAGTTCACCTTCGGCTGGAACAACACCTTCGCCTACAAGAACTTCGACCTGAATATCTTTATCAACGGCTCGGTGGGCAACAAGGTGGGCAACTACATGAAGATGAAGCTCACCCACATGAACTCGCCCTGGAGCAACCAGCTCACCGACATCAAAGACCGCACTCGCCTGCAGCCCGTCGACGGCGTTTACAGCGACTACTGGTTCAACAACATTGCCAACGTGCAGACCACGGGCGTGAGCGACATGCCGCGCGCCGCCATCAACGACCCGAACGACAACGACGCCTGGAGCGACCGCTACATTGAGGACGGCAGCTACGTGCGCCTGAAGGCCGTGACGCTGGGCTACACCTTCGACAAGAGCCTCATTGAGAAGCTGCACCTCACCAACCTGCGCCTGTCGCTGAATGCCACCAACCTGCTCACCATCACGGGCTACGACGGCTACGACCCCGAGATTGGTGCCTCTACCGCTTCGAACAACGTGTTCGGCCTGGACAACGGACGCTATCCCTCGCCCACCAGCTTCACGTTCAACCTGAGCGTATCGTTCTAACTATCCAAGGTTAAACCATAAGACAATTATCATATATATGAAACTCAAGAATATAAAATACGTAGCTGGAGCCATGCTCCTGTCTGTGGGTCTGACCTCGTGCGAGGACTTCCTCGACCGTCCCGTGGAGGACAACTACACCACCGAGAACTACTACTCCGACGACGCTTCGTGTTTGCGTGGCGTGAACTTCCTCTACAACTCGCCCTGGTACGACTTCCAGCGCGGCTTCATCAAGATTGGCGAGGTAATGTCGGGCAACATGTACTGGGGCTCGTCGCCCTATATGAACTTCTCGGTGAACGGCACCGACCAGGACCTGGTAAACATGAGCTACTCGCTGTGGGCCGTCATCTCGAACGCCACTACGCTCTATAACTCGATCAAGGACGCATCGTCGTCAGAGAGTGTGAAGAACCAGTGCATGGGCGAATGCCTCACGTGGAAGGCTATGGCCTACTTCTTCCTGGTGCGCTCCTTCGGCGACGTGCCCATCATTCACGACTATTCCGAGAACCTGACCGCCGGCAACTACAACGAAGTGAGCAAGGTGCAGAAGGCCGATGTGTATGAGTACATCCTGCTGACGCTGGAGAAGGCTATGGAGCTGCTGCCCAAGACCAAGAGCACCACGGGCCGCATTGACTACTACTGCGCCGAGGGCCTCTATGCCAAGGTGCTGCTCACAGCAGCCGGTGTGAGCGGCCAGCTGAACAACGACTACCTGCAGCGGGCCAGCGCCGCCTCGCTCGACGTGATACAGAACAGCGGCCGACTGCTGCTGGAGAACTACGAGGACATCTTCCGTGGTTCGAACAACGTTTCAGACGAGAGCCTCATTGCCTGGCGCTGGACGGTGGGTGCACAGTGGACCTGCCAGAACACGCAGCAGAGCGACCTGATGCCCGAGGGCTTCGACGAGTTCGGCGACTGCTGGGGTGGCTGGGGCGGCCCGTCGGCCGACCTGCAGGATGCCTTCGACTACGACGTGACCGAGAATCCCAACAACCGCCTCGACGTTGACACCCGCCGCAAGGCCACGATGATGGGCGCCGGCGACACCTACGCCTACTTCTGGCGCGACCACGAGCTGGGCAACGGCAAGAAGGGCTTCGACATCCTGAAGTTCTACTTCGACAAGGAGTATAACTCTGCCGCTACAGGCGAGTTCCAGGGCCCCTGCGGCGTGCAGAACGTGAAGCACGCCTATGGCAACAATGCCGACCACGAGGACGAGTGCGGCATGTCGGCAGCCCGTATGAGCTATGCCGTGGCCACCCACATCCTGCGCCTGGCCGATGTGTACCTGGTGCACGCCGAGGCCGAGGTGCTGCAGGGCAAGACCACCAGCACGACCGCACTCAGTGCCTTCAACGCCGTGCGCCAGAGGGCCATCCCGTCGGCTGTCACCAAGACCTCGCTCAGCTTCGACGATGTGTGGAAGGAGCGCCGCCTGGAGCTGGCTGGCGAGGGCGACCGCTGGTACGACTACGTGCGCCGTGCCTACTACGACGTGAACTCGTGCATCGCCGAGCTGAAGAGCCAGCGCCGCAACGCCATCTGGAACTGCAGCGGCGTCTACAAGACCTTCTACGAGAGTGGCGGCGTGACCTGGGATCCCACCGAAATTCAGTACGACGATCCCGACAATGGCGGCACGCCCCGGCCCAACGTCACCGAGAACAGCTTCAACCTGCCCTACCCCACCGAGGACGTAGCACTGAACCCGCGCCTGGGCAGCAATGCCGAGGCCATACACGTCGACGTGCGCAACACCTATAGCTATTAACCCTAAAGACATCATAACAATATGAATAACAACAAGATATTCAAAGGACTAAGCCTTGCCGCACTGGCCCTCGCCACGATGGCCACCACCTCGTGCAAGGACGAACCCGAAGCCTACGAGATTGAGGACGGCAGCCCCACCATCAACTTCGTGCGCCCGGTCAGCGTGAACCAGAAGGACTCGATCATCACTTCGGCCTCCATGAGCTCTACCATCTGCATCGTGGGCGACAACCTGCGCAGCGTCACCCAGCTGCTCTTCAACGACCAGCCAGCCGTGCTGAACACGAGCTATATGACCGACCACACCCTCATCGTGACGGTGCCCAACGAGATTCCCGAACTGGTGACCGACAAGATTTACTTCGTGAACAACAGCAACGACACGGTGAACTACGACTTCCACGTCATCATCCCGGCTCCCACCGTGGCCTCGATGTCGAACGAATGGGCCGAGGCAGGCGAACAGGTCACCATCATTGGCGACTACTTTCTGGACTACGAGGACTTCCCCCTCACGGTGAACTTCGGCACCGCACAGGTGCCCCGCTCGGCCATCAAGAGCATCACCAAGAACCGCATCACCTTCACCATGCCGGCCTCTATGCCCCAGGAAAAGGTGAGCGTGACGAGCATCTACGGCAAGACCGAGGGTGCCTTCAAGTACCGCGACACGCGCGGCATGCTCTTCGACTTCGACACGCCCAACGTGAAGACGGGCGTGGTGCTGGGCAACCACGGCTGGCACAACCGCGTGATCCAGGCCGACGAGACCTCGCTCTCGGGCAACTACCTCGTGATGGGCGGCGGTGCAGCCATGGGCACGGATGGCGGATGGAACGACGGCGACTTCTCGTTTGAGTACTGGGCTGGCAACTGGGCCGATCCCGAGAACTATGCCGAGTACCCGCGCATCAGCGACCTGGCCGACTTCACCGACTTCGAGAACCTGAGCCTGAAGTTCGAGATGAACATACCCAAGGACTACGCCTGGTCGGCTGCACCCATGCAGGTGTTCTTCGGCAGCGTGCAGATGATCAGCAACGGCAATGCCGGTGTGAAGGACATCTACGGCAACACGCTGGGCGGCTGCAACAACACCTTCTTCCACGAGCGCAACAAGCTGTCGCGCGGTCTCTACATGCCCTGGAAGGACACCGAGGACCTGCTGTACCACACCGACGGAAAGTGGACCACGGTCACCATGCCGCTCTCTGACTTCATCTGGGACTGGGACGGCAACAAGATCAGCAGCACGCTGAGCAGCGTGGCCGACTTTGGCAGCTTCAATATGTTCATTGTGCGTGGTGGCTACGACGACAAGAGCGCACTGCCCGAGGGCGTTGACTGCACCCCGTTCATCAAGATTGACAACATACGCGTGGTGCCCAACAAGTAAGAGATAAACGATACAACGAATTTAATGAATTTAAAGAACGTTATGAAGAACTTCAAGAATATATTCACACTGCTGGTGGTGGCCCTCACAGGGCTATCACTGACGGGGTGCAGCGAAGACGACCTGGACACCAACCCGTTCAGCCAGTCGGGGGTCAACATCGTGGGCTTTGGCCCGTCACCCATCCTGCGCACCAACGAGATTCGCATCACGGGCACCGAACTGGGAAGCGTGACGGCTGTGGCCTTCCCGGGCAATGCCGTGGTGCAGCGTGACGCCTTCAACAATGCCGACGGCCAGAACATCTACGTGAACGTGCCCGACGAGTCGGTGCCCGGCAAGATCCGTTTGCTCGTGGGCAACGACACCGTGGCTACTTCGACCAGCCTGCTCACCTTCGAAGAGCCCATCGAGGTTACTTCGGTCAGCCCCACCAGCGGTCTGTCGGCTGGCGACGAGATCAGCATCAAGGGCGAGTACGTGTATAACATTGCCGAGGTGGTGTTTACCAATGGCGTAACGGGTGCTCCCGTCATTGCCGAGGACTTCACCTATACCTCGCGAAAGGAGATTCGCCTGCGAGTGCCCCTGGCTGCCGAGACGGGTACCATCAAGCTGAACGACGGTGCCGAGTGGGAAATGGAGTACAAAGACACACTCCAGATTCTGCAGGCCACCTACACTGCCGTGAGCACCACGACAGCCGAGTTTGGCCAGCAGATCACCATCAGCGGCACGAACCTGCACACCGTTGAGACGGTCATGTTCCCCGGCGGCGTGACCAGCGACTTCACCGTGAGCGACGACCACAACACCATTACTACCAACGTGCCCACCGAGACCAAGAGCGGCGCCATCACCCTGGTGCTCTACAGCGGTGCCTCCATCACGAGCGATGTGGTCAACGTGCCCACGCTGGCCATCACCGCCATCTCGAAGGATGCTGACCTGCGTGTTGGCGACGAGATTGTGCTCACGGGCGAGAACTTCGACCGCATCACCAGCGTCACGCTGCCTGGTGTGGGTGAGTTCAGCAACTACAAGGCAACAAGCACTACGCTCACCTTCACCGTGCCCGAAGGCATGACCGACGGCAATATGGTGCTCACGCAGAACAGCTTCATCTCGGTAACCCAGAAGCTCGTCATGCACAGCGACCTGCCCGAGCAGACCATTTGGGCAGGCGAGTTCACTTGCGAAAGCTGGAGCGGCAATCAGGAACTGGCCTGGGGCGGCTACGACTGGTCAAGTGTGGCTGCCGGCACCACGCTGAAGTTCTACTACAGGAAGATAAAAGCTGGCGAATGGGCTTGCATCAGCCTGCGACACGGCGACAGCTGGGGCAATCTGCCCGATCCCATACCCGGACAGTATGACCTGGATGAGGACGAAGGCGTGCTGAGCGTGGCCTTCCCGCAGAACGTGCTCGACGACCTCGTGGCCAATGGCGGTCTGGTCATCACGGGTGCCAACTTCGTGCTGACGAAGGTCACCGTGCCCCTCGTGTCGGATGAGATAGACGTGGCCTCCTTCTCGTACTGGGAAGACCAGTCTGCCAACATCTCCTACCCCATACAGATTTCGTGGAGCGAGAACACCGGCAAGATTCGCATCATGCGTACCGGCCTGGCCGACCTCGGCCTGAAGGTAGGTGTGTCGAAGCTCATCTTCTATAAGGAGGGAACAGGACAGATCCAGCTGAACAATCCCAACTGGGGCAACCCCATCACCGATGCCGAGCTCTTCGACTGGGAAGGCGAAAAGACGCAGCTGGAGACCGTGTTCACCCAGGAAATGATGGACTGCGTGACCGGGACCACCAGCGACGGCTGGAGTGAGACAGCCTTTATCATACAGGGCGATGGTCTCACCATCACAAAGATTACCGTGCTGCCATAAGGCGAACAAGAGGCGCAGCGCCCACCATGCGCTGCGCCTCTATCTTATACTTATAACCTATCAACTACAAGGAAATGAGCATTAAACATTTGTTTTCAATGATGGCACTGGCCATTGCCCCGCTATGCCTCACCGCCTGTGGCGACGACGGCGACGACGATGACCCTGGCCAGAAGCCGGAACCCACGGTGAGCGTCAAGCTCACATCGCAGTCGATTGCCGAGGGAGAAGAGGTCGATGCTACGAGCACCACGCAGCTGGCACTGGGCTACAGCGCCACGGTGAAGGTGGCCACGGGAGCCGCCGTCAGCCTGAACGGCAACAGTCTGACCGCTACCCGCAACCCCAACGACGCCAAGGGCATCGTCATTCCGCTCACGCTGGAAGAGGGACAGAGCTACACGCTCACTATGCAGGCCGGTTCTGTCGTTGCCAGCACCGATGCCACGGCCCAGGCACCCGCTTTCACACTGCACTTCACCACCAAGGCGAAGCCCGAACCCGTGAACCCGGACATCACCGCCACGCTGGTCAGCGGCAATGCTGCCGCCCAGAAGCTCTACGACTACTTTGTAAGCCAGTACGGGCAGAAGACCATCTCGAGCGTGATGGCCAACGTGAACTGGAACAACGACGAGGCCAACCGCATTGGCAGGGCCACGGGCAAATATCCGGCTATGAACTGCTATGACTTCATACACATCTGCTACTCGCCTGCCAACTGGATTGACTACAGCAAGATTACCCCAGTGCAGGAGTGGGTCAACGCCGGAGGACTGGTAAGCCTGATGTGGCACTTCAACGTGCCCAAGGCCGAAGGAGCCACCGAGCATACCTGTACCCACACCGAGACAACGTTCAAGACGGCCAACGTCTTCAACGACGGCACGTGGGAGAACCGCTGGTTCTACGAACAGATGGACAAGGTGGTGGCCACCCTGCTGAAGCTGCAGGACGCTGGCATCGCCGCCACCTGGCGACCCTTCCACGAAGCAGCCGGCCATGCCACCTACAAGCAGCAGGCCAACTGGACCAAGTCGTGGTTCTGGTGGGGCTACGACGGGGCCGACACCTACAAGAGGCTGTGGCGCACTATGTTCGACTACTTCCAGCAGAAGGGCATCAAGAACCTGATCTGGGTGTGGACTACACAGAACTACAACGGCGATGCCACAAAGTACAACCAGGACACCGACTGGTATCCCGGCGACCAGTATGTAGACATCGTGGCTCGCGACCTTTACGGCTACAACACCCAGCAGAACCTGCAGGAGTTCTGCGAGATTCAGGCCGCCTACCCCACCAAGATGGTCATCCTGGGCGAGTGTGGCAAGGACGTGAACACCAACACATCGTCGGCCAGCGTGCCCGACTGGTGGGCTGCCGGCGCACACTGGGGCCAGTTTATGGTGTGGTATGGCTCTAATATGGAGGATGACACCTGGTGGGGGAAGGCCCTCAGCAGCCCCTACGTCATCACCCGCGACCAGCTGCCGTCGTTCAAGTAAGCGCATATGGTATGGAAACAAAAGTACTGCATGAGATTACCCCTCTGGGAGAAAACGAGTTTCTGTATGTAGCCGACCGCCACAAGCCAGAGTTCGACTACCCCATTCATTGCCACGAAGTAATGGAACTGAACTTTGTGGCCAATGGCGCAGGTGCCCTTCGCACGGTGGGCGACTCCAGCGAGGTCATAGGCGACCTGGACCTGGTGCTCATTACCAGCAGCAACCTGGAGCACGTATGGGAGCAGCATGAGTGCAAGAGCAAGGACATTCATGAAATCACCATCCAGTTCTACATTCCCTTCGAGGACACAAGACTGCCGTTTCATACCAATCCCTACAAGCCCATCCTACGCATGATGCAGAAGGCAAAGCGCGGCCTGGTATTTCCCATCGAGGCCATCCTGTCGGTCTACCACCTGCTGAAGGAGCTGACGGCCAACCACGACAGCTTCTATGGCGCGCAGCGTTTCTTCGACATTCTCTACGAGCTGTCGAAGTTCGACGGTGCCCGCGAACTGTCGTCATCGTCGTTTGCCAAGGTCGATGCAGACACTGAGTCGCGCCGCGTGCTGAAGGTGAAGAACTACATCAACACCCACTACAAGGGCGAGATACGACTCGATGACCTTGCCCGCCTCGTCGGCATGGCACCCACGGCCTTCAGCCGTTTCTTCCATCTGCGCACGGGCAAATCGCTCAGCGAGTATATCGTCGACGTCAGGCTGGGCAATGCCGCCCGACGTCTGGTAGACACCACCGACTCGGTGTCCGAGATATGCTATACCTGTGGCTTCAACACGCTCAGCAACTTCAACCGTCTGTTCCGCAAGCGCAAGGGATGCAACCCCACCGAGTTTCGCGAGAAATACCACAAGACGAAGGTCATTATATAAATAATGTGTAAAGCAGCTATTAGCATCTGGCAGATATGAAACCATACAAGTTCAAACCTTTTCTGAAGACAACCCTTTGGGGGGGCTACCAGATAGCCCCCTTCAAAGGCATCTCAACGGCCCAGCCCAACATTGGCGAAAGCTGGGAGATAAGCGGAGTGCCCGGCCATGAGAGCCTGGCCATAGACCGCGGACTGATAGACGATGTAGACGTGGGCCTGACGCTCACGGAGCTCATCGACAAGTACAAGGGACTGCTCGTAGGGCAGAAGGTGTACAAGCGCTTTGGCAACCAGTTCCCGCTGCTGGTGAAGTTCATCGACTCGCGCCAGGACCTCAGCGTGCAGGTGCATCCTAACGACGAACTGGCCATGCAGCGCCACGGCTGTGCCGGCAAGACAGAGATGTGGTACATCATCAAGAGTGATGTGGGCTCGAAGATCTATGCAGGTCTGAAGAAGAGCATCACACCCGATGAGTATGAAAAGATAGCCCACCCCCAACCCCTCCCCAAGGGAGGGGAGTCAGAAGGTCGGACTCAATCGAAAGAACTATCATTAACGCCCCCCCTTCCTTGGGGAGGGGCCGGGGGTGGGCTTCAGGATGTCATTGCCACCCACGAGGCCCATGAGGGCGACCTCTACTTCCTGCCCGCAGGCCGTCTGCACGCCATCGGCGCAGGCAACTTCCTGGCCGAAATCCAGGAGACCAGCGACATCACCTATCGTGTGTACGACTTTGGCCGCAAGGATGCCCACGGCAATCCGCGCGAACTGCACATAGAGCAGGCTAAGGATGCCATCGATTATCAGGTGTGGCCCGAGTACCGAACGTCGTACGACTCGACGAAGCCGGTCTCGCAGCTCATCAACTGCCCGCACTTTGTGGTGCACCGGGTGGTGGTGCAGGTGGCCCAGCAGGTCGATTTCCACTGCGACTCGTTCGTGGTGGTGATGTGCCTATGGGGCGAGGCCAACATCAACGGCATACACATTCGGCAGGGCGAGACCATCCTGGTGCCTGCCTGCGAGAATATTCTCTACATCTTTGGCAACGCCACCTTCATGACTGCAACGATTTAGCCTCTCTTTGATAAGAGGCAGAACAGCACGCCACGCGTAGCACAAAAGTGCCTGTGGCTCCATATATTTTAACGAAGATGATATTACCTGCGGTGCACGCGCTGCGGGCAATATCATCTTTTTATTAAAAAAAGGCAATTAATGTTATGTCGTTTCAAAAAAAAATTGTAGCTTTGCACACAGATTGCCTAACCAGCGACTAAAAGCAGCGAAAACCACTAACAAAACAATACTAACCAATTAACAAAAACGTATGAATCTAAGCAACACGAAAAGCCAATCCAGGGCTGCCCCCAGGAGCGTATCTCACACCAGATACCATTCTAACACATTCTAATATCGTAAACAACCTAAAAACAAACCTGTTTTTTATATGGAAATTAAATGTAAATCTTATCTCTTGGGGCTGCTGGCATTGCTATGTCTGCTGCCCAGTGTGGCTTTCGCCCAAAGCATCAGGGTGGAAGGCCAGGTGAAAGATGAGACAGGCGAACCCATGATCGGTGTCTCCGTGATGGTGGTAGGCAGCGGTACTGGCGTTACGACCGATCTCGACGGTAAGTTCGCGTTGCCCTCTGTCTCGCAGAAAGCTACGCTCGAGTTCTCTTATATTGGCTACGTGACCCAGCGACTGGCTGCCAGCAAGAAGATGACCGTAAGCATGCACCCCGACCTGCAGAGTCTGGAGGAAGTGGTGGTCATTGCCTATGGACAGCAGAAGAAGGTGACCATCACCGGTGCCGTGGCTGCCGTGGGCGGTGACGAACTGCTGAAGGCGCCTGTGGCCAGCGTGGCCAACGCCCTGCAAGGCAAGCTGCCCGGCATGTCGGTGGTGCAGCCCTCGGGTATGCCCGGTGCCGATGAGCCCGTGATTCGCGTGCGTGGTACTGGTTCGCTGAACAGCGCCGAGCCCCTGGTGCTCGTCGACGGTGTGGAGCGCCCCTTCGGACAGCTCGACCCCAACGAGATTGCCGACATCTCGATACTGAAGGACGCCTCGGCCACAGCTGTGTTCGGTGTGCGTGGTGCCAACGGTGTCATCCTGGTGACCACCAAGCGCGGTGCGCCGGGCAAGGCCTCGGTGACCGTGTCGGCCAGTGCTGCCGTACAGCAGATCTCGAAATTCGTGGAGTTTGCCGACTCGTACACCTACGGCAAGATGTGGAACTACACGGCCATCACCGACGCCCTGCCCATGAGCCAGTGGCCCGGCACGGCCAACATTACCGACTACTCGCCCTACACCGACACTGGCATACGCTTCAGCCAGGCCGTGATGGAGCACTTCCGTACTGGCGATATGCCCGTGACGTTCCCCAACACCGACTGGATAGACTATATGATGAAGGACGCCGCATGGCAGGAGCAGGTCAACGTGAACGTGACCGGCGGCACCGAGAAGATGAGATACTTCGTGTCGGCAGGCTTCCTGAACCAGAACTCGCTCTTCGAGACCTTCTCGAACAACGACGATGAGACCTTCAAGTACAAGCGCTTCAACTATCGTGCCAATCTGGACATCGACGTGTCGAAGTACAGCCAGCTGTCGCTCACGCTGGGTGGCCGCGTGCAGAACCGCACCACGATGGGTGGCGGCGAGGGTTTCATCTTCCGCTATCTGCAGGGGGCAACGCCCTACGCCGGTATTGGCGTGGACGACCAGGGTCGCCACATCATTGCCGACAACAACATCGTGGGACCCTACGACCGCGACGCCCTGTCGAACTACTACGACCTGGGCTATGTGAACGAGAGCACCAACGTGCTGAACCTGGACTTGCAGTACAAGCTGGACATGAGCTTCCTGACACCGGGTCTCGACTTCAAGATCAAGGGTTCGTACAACACCGACTATACGGCACAGAAGAACCGCCAGAACGGATTTGGCACGGGCGTGACCTACGTGGCAACGCTCGTCGACGGGCAGGAGGTGCTGCGCAAGGAGAACATTACATGGCCTATTCCCTACGGCGAGAGCAAATGGGGCAACCGCAACTGGTATGCCGAGGCCAGCTTCAACTACGCCCGCAAGTTCGGCAAGCACAACGTGGGCGCACTGCTGCTCTACAACCAGAGCAAGACTTACTATCCCTGGGACTCGGACAACAGCCTGTACATCTCGATTCCCAAGGGCTATGTAGGACTGGTGGGCCGCGTAACCTACGACTACGACACGCGCTATATGCTCGACTTCAACATTGGCTACAACGGTTCTGAGAACTTTGCCGAGGGCAAGCGCTACGGCACCTTCCCCTCGTTCTCGGTGGGCTGGATTCCCTCGAACGAGAAGTTCTGGGAGCCCATCAAGGACTACGTGGGCTACCTGAAGCTGCGCGGATCGTGGGGTAAGGTGGGTAACGACAACACCAACGGTGCACGCTTCCTCTACCTGCCCGGTGCATGGCAGTTCTACACTGGCTCTATGACTGGCAACCCGCAGGACCGTGGTGCCAACTTCGGCACGAGCGGCAACTGGCTGCAGGCCGTGAAGGAGCTGACCGCCGGCAACCCGAACGTGACATGGGAAACGGCCTCGAAGATCAACGTGGGTCTGGATGCCGCCTTCCTGAAAGACCGCCTCACGGTGAATGTAGACCTGTTCTGGGAAGACCGCAAGGACATTCTCGTGTCGAACGCATCGCTGCTGCCTGCCGTGACCAGCCTGCCCGCCAGCTACGTGAACGAGGGCCGGGTGAAGAATCACGGCTACGAGCTCACCTTGAAGTGGGCCGACAAGATTGGCGACCTGCGCTACAGCATCAGCCCCAGCATTGCCTTTGCCCGCAACGAGGTGAAGGAGATGCTCGAGGTGCCGCCTATGTATGACTATCTGAGGCACACCGGCCTGTCCGTGGGACAGCGCTTCGGCTACGACCTCTTCGAGTTCTATCAGGAAGGAACCGAGCAGCGCTATCAGGAGCAGTTCGGCGTGCCCATGCCCGACCAGGTGGTCGAGCTGAAGTATGGCGACGCCGTCTACGTCGACCTGAATGGCGATGGCATCATCGACCAGAACGACCAGAAGCCCCTGGGCTATACCGACAACCCCGAGATTACATGGTCTATCAACGCCAGCCTGAACTGGAAGGGGCTGGACTTCTCGATGCTCTGGGTGGGTGCCGACAACACCAGCCGCGCACTGAACGGATACTTCCGCGACCAGTTCGGCTCGACCAACACCTCGGCACTGGCACAATGGGTGGCCGACAACTCCTGGACCGAGGACAACCCCGGAGCCATTCTGCCCCGTATCTCGTTCACCAACCGCGTTCACAACAACCGCGACTCGCGGGCCTGGGTCATCGACTCCAAGTATGTACGCCTGAAGAACCTGGAGATTGGCTACACCTTCAACAAGCCCAAGTTCCTGCCGCTGCTGAACTACGTGCGCTTCTATGCTTCTGGCCAGAACCTGCTGACGTTTGCCGACTTCAAGGGCAACGACCCCGAGGCTCCCGGCACAGGTCTTGACTACGGCGTGCGCTACCCTATGACGCGTGTGTATAACTTTGGTCTGCAAGTAAACTTCTGATCAAGGGAAAAGGGAAAAGTGAATAGTGAACAATTTGCTACCGCTATAAATTGAAGATTATGAAAAAGTTATTAAATTACATACTGGCTTTGGGGATGTCGACAGGCATCTTCACGGCATGTGTCGACGATTTCAATGTGGGTAATGCCTTCCTTGAGAAAGCGCCTGGTGTCGACGTGAATATCGACACGGTGTTCTCCAAGGCCGAATATACCCGCAACTTCCTGTGGAGTGCCTACGGACAGCTGTACTGCACCTACACCTCGGGAAACATGATGAACGGAGCGCCCATTGACGTGCTTTCAGACTCCTATCACTGTTACGTAGGCTGGGGCGGCCCCAAGCAGAGCTACTACCCTGGCGGCCTGACCGAGGATGCCCAGGACACGGAGAACGGTAACTATCAAGGCAAGTTCTCCTACTCTACGATAACGGGTGGCCTGACCAGCGATGCCGGTGGCCGCGTGTCAATCTATGAAACCGTGCGCAAGTGCTGGCAGATTATCGAGAACATTGACCGCGTGCCCGATATGGACGATGCAGAGAAGAGCCGTCTGCGTGGCGAGGCCTACACCATCATGGCCAGCCGCTACTACGATGCCTTCCGCAACTTCGGTGGCCTGTGCCTCGTAAAGAAGGCATACCCCGTGGGCGAAGACTTCACCGATGGCCGCTCTACTGCCTGGCAGACCGTCGAGTTCATCGACTCGCTCATCCAGTGCGCCATCGACGAGCCCGGCTACATCTGGAATGTGCCCAACGCCGACATTGGCCAGTGGTCTGGCCGACTGACCCGTGCCTCGGCCCGCGCCCTGCGCGCCAAGGTGTGGATGTTTGCCGCCTCGCCGCTCTTCAACAACGATGCGCCTTACCTGACCTACGACAAGAGGCCCACTGGCCTGGAGAACGAGGAGCATATCTGGTTCGGCAAGAAAGACCCCTCGCTATGGAACCGCTGCCTGCAGTATTGCAACGACTTCTTCGATGACAATGCCGCCAATGGCGACTACTACCAGCTGGTGCAGCCCGAGACCCAGGACGAGGGCGGCTACCGTATGGCCTACCGCCGTGCCTACCGCTATCGCAACAACGAGTCGCGCCACGAGAAGATATTCGATGTTCACCCCACGCAGTACCTGAGCGACGAGGTGGTGAATGGCTCGCGAGTGAACCACTGGGGCTGGGGCTGGGCAGGCTTCGCCATCGACTGCTATCGTCAGGGCGGTGCCACTCCCACCAACGAGCTAATGGAGTGCTTCGGCATGCAGGACGGCCGCAACTTCCCCTATGCCAACATCTACGGTGCAGGCAATAACCCCACGGGCATCGACATGTTTGCCGACCGCGACCCCCGTCTGTACGAGACGATGGTGGTGCCCCGCTCGTCGTTCCCCTCGGCTGTAGTGGGCGACTATGCCGGCTTCACCTACATTGACACCTGGTATCACGGTGCCATGACCACAGCCGCCGACCAGTTCGGCAGCGAGGGCAACGACGATGTGGCATCGGGCTACAGAAAGTTCAAGTGGATGCTCGACTACACAAACGACAAGATGAACGATGAGTACATAGGCTGTGCCTACATTCGCCTGGCCGAGATGTACCTCATCCGTGCCGAGGCCAAGGCCGAGACAGGCGACCTGACGGGTGCCCTGAACGACCTGCACGTGGTGCGCAGCCGAGTGGGCCTGGGCCGCATCGAGGCGATGAACCCCGAACTGAACCTGACCACCAACAAGGACAACCTGATCAACGAGATTCTGCGTGAGCGCAACTGCGAGATTGGTGCCGAGTGTGGCGACCGCCTCTACGACATGGTGCGCCGCATGCGCCAGGATCTCTTCACCAAGCCGCTTCATGAGATCGTGATTTACCGTCTGGACGATGCAGGCAACCGTATGACCGGCGACAAGACCAACTGGGATCCCAGCACGCCCTGGCCCAAGTTCGAGTACGAGAAGCCCCAGATTGTGAACGGTGCCCGCCGCTGGTGGGATCCCGGCTACTGGACCAACAAGTGGTATCTTGACCCCGTCTCTCGCATCGAGATTCAGAAGGGCTACGGACTTACACAGAATCCTGGATGGTAATTCATTGCACATTGAATATTGAACATTGAATATTGAAGATTATGAAAATAAGAAACTTATTTATATATTCCCTGGTGGGACTCTGCGGTGCGCCAATGGCGGTTAGTGCCCAGGTGACGCTGAGCGACAAGGCGTCGCAGAAGGTAGACTTAGGCTATGGTGTTGAACAGTCAGAATTTCTCACTACAGCGGCAGCAACAACCATCACTGCCGAGGAGCTTCGCCGCACCTCGGCCATCAGCCTGGCCGATGCTCTCTATGGCAAGCTGCTGGGCCTGAACGCCTTCCAGAACACTGGCTTCAAGGGCGAGGAAGGCCGTGGCGCATCGTTTAACATTCGTGGCGTGCAGACCACTGGCGAGAAAGACATCCTGATTCTTGTAGACGGTGTGGAGCGCCCCATCGACCGCCTCTCTGTCGAGGAGGTAGAGAGCGTCACCGTGCTGAAGGATGCCGCCGCCGTGGCCCTCTACGGCCATGAGGCCGTGAACGGCGTACTGCTGGTGAAGACCAAGCACGGCACGAAGGACGAGAAGTTCCACTTCAAGGTGGGAGCCTCCCACAAGTTCCAGTTCGACCCTGAGACGGCCGACATGGTGAGCGCCTACGACTATGCCAACGCGCTGAACCGTGCCCGCCTGAACGACGGTGCCACCCCCGCCTATACCGATGCCGAACTGCAGAAGTTCCTGGATGGCAGCGACCCGCTGGTTTATCCCAACGTGAACTGGAAGGACGAGGTGTTCAAGAAGACCGCCCACGAGTCGAACGCCTATCTCTCGTTCTTCGGCGGCAGCGACAAGGTGCAGTACTACGCACAGCTCGACTATACCGATGCACGCGGACTCTACAAGAACCCCGACCAGGGCGACTGGAACTCGCAGCTCAAGTATTCGAAGGCCAACATTCGTGCCAACGTAGACTTCGAGGTGAGCAAGACCACCCGGGTGAGCGCCAACATCCTGGGCATTCTGATGGAGACCAACGGCGTGCCCAACGTGAACTCGAACGATGCCTGGTGGCATCTGTACAAGGTGCCTGCACTGGCCTTCCCCGTGAGGACGGCTGGAGGCGTGTGGGGCGGCAGCCAGACCTACGGCGACTTCAACCTCCTGGCCAAGTCGCAGGGCACGGGCTTCATGAAGACCCACCAGCGCCAGATATGGGCCAACATGACCCTGGAACAAGACCTCGACGTCATCGCTGAGGGTCTGAAGTTCTACGTGGGTGCCTCCTACGACAACTCGTCGAACACCATCGAGACCCGCTCCAAGGGCTACCAGTACGGCTGGAACTACTACGATGCCACCGGTGCCCTGCAGGAAACGGTGATGGGTACCGTTGAGGACAAGCTGATATTCAACGACTGGGTCGACACGCAGTGGCGCATCGCCACCTTCAATGCCGGATTCAAGTACGGCGTGCAGCTGAACAATGGCGACAACCTGGCCGCCAATGCCAACTACAACATGAAGAGCGAGATTCGCGACGGCCAGAGCAACACCTGGTACCGCGCCAACTGGCAGCTGGCCCTGCACTACGACCACGCCAACCGCCTGATGGCCGACGTGGTGCTGGCAGCCAACGGCTCGAACCGCAGCTATCCCGCCAAGTGGGCCTTCTCGCCCACCGTGGGCCTGGGCTACATCTATGCCAACAACCCCGACGGCATCCTCAACTATGGCAAGGTGCGCCTTTCGGGCGGCATCCAGCACACCGACTACGTGCCGCAGGCCGGCCTCTGGCTGGCAGCCTGGAACGCCTCTCACGGCCAGTTCTGGTATGGCAACAACTTCCAGAGCACGTGGGGTGCCTTCCTCACTCAGTTCCCCACCGATGACTTTGCCCAGGAGACCGCCTACAAGGCCAACTTGGGTACCGACCTGCGCATAGCCAACCAGCTCGACGTCACGCTCGACCTGTTCTATCAGCAGCGCCGCAACATTCTGGTCAGCGCCGCCTCGCTCAACTCCTCGGTGGTGGGCATCCAGTCATCCTACGACGATAAGGGCCGCGTGGCCAGCTACGGCCTGGAGCTGGGCCTGCGCTATGCCCGCACCTTCCAGAATGGGCTCAACCTGAATGCCGGTGCCTCGTTCTCCACGGTGAAGAGCGAGATCCTGGAGTGGATCGAGGCTCCCGCCTACCCCAACCTCTCGGTGGTCGACGGCCCTGCCGATGCCGAGCGTGGCCTCATAGCACTGGGCTTCTTCCAGGATCAGGCCGACATCGACAACAGCCCCGTACAGCAGTTCGGCCAGGTGAAGGTAGGCGACATCAAGTATAAGGATGTCAACGGCGACAACGTCATCAACGAGAACGACTACGTGACCCAGGACTATGGCAACGCCTTCCCCGCCCTGAACTACGCCTTCAGCCTCGGTGCCGAGTACAAGGGCTTCGGCATCAACGCCACCTTCCAGGGCGCCAGCCACCAGGTGAAGAACCTGCGCTACGTCGACGGTGTGTGGGGAGCCCTCTCCGACAACCGCAACCTCTCTCAGGAATACTACGACAACTGCTTCGACGTGGCCGGAGCCGCAGCCACCTATCCCCGCCTGTCTACCGAGAACGTGGCCAACAACGCCCAGAACTCCACGACGTGGTACCGCAACATCAGCTGGCTGAAGCTGCGCGACTGCGAGCTCTACTACAAGCTGCCCGCCAAAGTCATCGAGCCTCTCAAGGTGTCGGGTGCCAGGGTGTTCGTCCAGGGCCAGAACCTTCTCAGCTTCGACAATGTCGACACCATGGATGCCGAGAATCTCAACACCGGCTACCCCGTGTTGAAGAGTGTGAATATTGGTCTTTCTGTAGAATTCTAAACAACGCATAACAAGTATGATGAGTACAAACATATTCCATAAGGTTGCGGTGAGACTCTGCTCTTGCCTTCTGCCCCTCACCACTTGCCTCTTTGTGGCCTGTGCCGACCTTGACTACACCGAAGAGTCAACCCGCGACGAGGAGTGGACCTACAACTATTTTGCCAACGGCATCAAGAACCTGGTGTTCGATGTCTATGCACAGGTGTACAACGGCGAGTTCGACTCCAACAGCCCCTACTTCCTGGCCGGAGCCACCGACGAGGCCCAGTATGCCCTCGAGACGGGAGCCGTCAACAACTACGTGAACGGCGGCTGGAGCCCTGCCAACCCCTACTCCAACACCTGGACAAAGGCCTATACGGCCATTGCCGACGTGAACATGTACCTGGAGAAGATCGACCAGACCGACATCTCCGACTGGCAGTACAACAGCGACTACAAGAACTGGGTGGCCCAGATGGAGCTCTTCCCCTACGAGCTGCGCTTCCTGCGTGCCTACTTCTACTTCGAGCTGTTCAAGACCTACGGCGACGTGCCCCTGGTCACGACTACGCTCACCAATAGCCAGGCCAACAACATCGAGCGCACCCCGGCCGACCAGATCGTGAAGTTCATCGTCGACGAGTGCGACGCCATTGCCCCCTACCTGCCCGTCAGCTACGGCACCGAGGTGGGTGCCGAGGTGGGCCGCGCCACGCGCATCGCCGTGTTTGCCCTCAAGGCCCGCACGCTGCTCTATGCCGCCTCGCCGCTCCACAACCCCACTGGCGACAAGGCCCGGTGGGCCCAGGCTGCCGAGGCCTGCAAGTACATACTCGACAATGCCGCCCTCTGGGGCCTGAAACTCAGCGAGTATGGCAAGCTGTGGGGCCACGATGCCTTCTTCAACACCGAGCTCATCTTCGGCCTGGGCCGTGGCGAGAGCAACTCCTTCGAGATGGCCAACTACCCCATCGGCGTAGAGAACGGCTCGTCGGGCAACTGCCCCAGCCAGAGCCTCATCGACCAGTATGAGTACCAGGCTGACGGCCAGACCTTCGGCCAGCGCCACCCCGGCGACGTAGACCTGAGCCTCGCCGACCCCTACGAGGGGCTCGACCCGCGCTTTGCCCTCACCGTGGTGAAGAACGGCGACGAGTGGCCCAGCAACGGTGCCCAGAAGAAGACCATCGAGACCTTTGCCGGTGGCTTCAACGCCGCCCCCAAGTACGGTGCCACCCCCACGGGCTACTACCTCAGGAAGTATGTCGACGGCTCCTGCGTCACCACGGCCGACAACCAGACCACTCGCCGCCACACGTGGATCCTGTTCCGCCTGGGCGAATTCTATCTTGACTATGCCGAGGCCGTGTTCAATGCCACCGGCAGTGCCAACGATGCCACCTACGGCATGACTGCCAACGAGGCCGTCAACGTGCTGCGTGGTCGTGCCGACATACAGATGCCGCCCTTCACCGAGGATGGCGCCGACTGGGTGGCACGCTACGAGCGCGAGCGCCTGGTAGAGCTGGCCTTCGAGAACCACCGCTTCTGGGACGTGCGCCGCTGGAAGAAGGGAGCCCAGTACTTCCGCACCATCCAGGTGGCCACCATCAGCCCCAGCCTCGTGCTCACCCGCTCTACCGTTACCCGCCAGTGGGACGAGAAGTTCAACCTCTACCCCATTCCGCAGTCAGAGCTGCAGCAGAACCCCAACCTCACCCAGAACCCCGGATGGTAAGGCTGAGTCAAGAATCAAGAGTTAAGAATTAATAGTTAAGAATTAAGAACTATGAAGCAAAAAATCAATTATCTGGGCGTGCTGCTGGCCATGTTCTTCATGGGCATCTTCTGCACAGCCTGCCATATTGAAGACACCGACGCGGCTGGCGGCGGTCTGGCCATCAAGGCATTCTTCCCCACAAAGGTAGTAGCCCATCAGCCCATGACCATCAACGGCTCTGGCTTCAGCGATGTCTATCAGATAGAATTTCCCGGTGGAGCCATCGTCACCGACTTCGAGACCGTGAACGACAATATGATCAGGCTGAACGCCCCCACTGGCATCGCTACCGAGGGTGGCAAGATTGCCGTGCGCACCCTCGACAAGGTGGCCGAGTCGCGCCAGCCGCTCACCCTTGGCCACACCCAGGTGTCGGGCTTCTCGCTGCAGCCCGGCGAGAGCGTCACCGGTGGCGACCTCATCACCGTGTTCGGCTCCGACCTCGAGTTCATCAACGCCGTCGAGCTGCTCGATGCCGACGGCCAGCCCCAGCTGGTCGACCACAAGGACTTCTATCGCAAGGGCACCAGCAGCCTCATCTTCCGCGTGCCCGTGAAGAACATCTTCGAAGGCACCTGGGTGGGCTATCTGCGCACCTACGACGGCCAGAAGATCGCCCTGCCTGAGCTGGCCTACCAGCCCGCTGCCGACGAGGGCCACTACGAGACCGTGAAGACCACCATCTGGAAGAACGACGGCTCGCTGGGCGAGATCAGCTGGAGCGGCGACTACCGCTTCGCCCCCGAGAGCAACTCTACCGGCGAGGAGTGCTACACCGTGCCGCAGGATGTGTGGGAGAAGATGAAGGCCGAGACCTTCTACGTCACCGTGAAGGGCGAGAACCCGCAGATACGCGTCACCTCTGGCTGGTGGAGCACCACCTGGACGGGCAACGACATTCAGCCCGGCAACGAGCTGCTGGCCGACAACGGCGACGGCACCTGGACGC
>JAFVEE010000153.1 GCA_017478085.1 Prevotella sp.
CCTTCGTGGTAGCGGGAGCCGGGATTGAACCGGCGACCTCATGATTATGAATCATGCGCTCTAACCAGCTGAGCTATCCCGCCATCATCGCTGTTAAGCGGGTGCAAAGGTAACAATAAGTTTCGAATCTGCAAAATTTTTTGCCAAAATTCTTTCGTTTCACGAAAAAAATTGTACTTTTGTAGCCGATAAGCTGACTTAATACTAACCCAATACAAGAATACAGATGAAAAAGCAACGACTCGACATTGAGTATCCCCTGTCAGCACGAAAGCCCGATATCGTTTGGGGTCTCATCAGCACCGACCACGGGATGGGCCGATGGCTGGCCGACGACGTCAACGAGGAAAATGGTATCATCTCCTTCACCTGGGGACAGCCTTGGACCGACCACCACACGCTGAGCGCACATGTGGTAGAGCGCGAGAAAAACAGTCACATTCGCTTCAGGTGGGTCGACGAAGACGATGACGATGCCTACTGGGAGATGCGCATAGGCCACAGCGAACTGACGGGCGAGATATGTCTCTGCGTGGTAGACTATGCGCCAGCCGACGAGGTGGACGACCTGCACTCGCTCTGGGACGGCAACATGGACCGCCTGCACCAGTCAAGCGGTCTGTAGCCGGAATGCCCCCAAAAAAGATTTATCTGAAATTCTGTAGCTCGTAGAGAGCCTCCTGCGCCTTTCCCGTCTCGTTGTCGAAAAGCGTAGCGTTGTACCAGCCCTCTTTCAGGTTGCCCGTGCAGCCATGAGCATTGGCCTCGGGATACCACCAGAAGAGTCCCTGCACCTGTGTGTGCCTCTTCAGCATCGTGATCAGGTCGGCCACGAACTTACGCTGTCCTTCGTTCGAATAGGGGTAAGTAGCCGTGTAGTCGACCGTAGTGCCGGGAACAGCCCATTTGTAGCTGTAGCCAGCCTCCACAATCTGTATGGTCTTGTCCTTGAAGTTGCTCTCCAGCTGGCTGAGCGCCGTCTCGAGCACCTCCAGCTTCCCGTGGAAGTAGGAGTAGTAGCTCAGGCCAATGATGTCGTAGTCTACGGCGGCCGCCTTCATCTTGTTGTAGAAGTTCAGCAGCACGCTGGGCTGCGCGGCCCGCTCGGTGTGCAGGATGATCTTCGCCCTGGGGCACACCTCACGACAGGCCCTGCCCGCCTGCTTCAGCAGCGTGGTGAAGCGGTCCCAGTTGGCATTGTTGCCCGAGTAGCAGCGGTTGGCCGACGATCCCTCCTTACCCCACAGCATGCCGTAGGAAATCTCGTTGCCCGTCTGAATGAAGTCGGGCGAGGCCCCGGCGGCGTTCATCTGCTGCAGACAGTCCCTGGTATAGTCGTAGATCTGGGTGTAGAGCTGCTGATCGCTCAGCGAGAGCCAGGCGGCGGGCGTCCACTGCTTGGCGGGGTCGGCCCAGGTGTCGCTGTAGTGGAAGTCGAGCATCAGCAGGAAGCCCGCCTCCTTGATGCGGCGGCCCAGCTGCTTCACGTACTCCAGATCCTGGCACACGGCCTTGTCGCCCGAGGCCGAGGGGTCTACGAAGAGGCGCACGCGCAGGGCGTTCCACCCCTGCTCCTTCAGGAAGGTCAGCAGCTGGCCCACGCCCTTGCCGTTGCGGTCCAGGTATTGCGCCCCCTGCGCCTCATACCGAGGGAGCATCGAGATGTCGCCGCCCACGAAGCGCAGCGCTGGCACATGGAGCGTAATGCTGTCTACGGTGCTGGTCCTGACGCCGCCATTCAGCGTCAGCCCGCCGTCGGCGAAGCTCAGTTCCGAGGCCGTGGCCGCATTGCCGGCACTGCAAACATAGAAGGTCTGTGAAGAGGCGGCCATCGCTGCCAGCGGCAGCATCAGGGCCAGGAGCATTTTTCTGAAAAGCATACTTTATCGCTGTTTTAGTTACTGTTTTTATGATGCAAAGGTACACAAATTTATTCAGTTTACCCCCGATTTAAAAATATTTATTGAACTTTTTTTGCATAAGTGCTGAATAATTCATAAATTTGCAGTCCATAACGCTACAAGCCATTAAAAATCTTATATGAAGACTGCCCTAACAGCCCTGTTCCTATTGCTGACTGTCCTGCCCGCCCGCTCGGTATCGGCCCACGACCCCGAGAATATGAACCTGTACCGCGAGTTCGTGCGCCTGCTGAACTACGGCCAGGAAGACGAGTTCTACGCCCAGGCCGCCCGCTACGAGCAGTTCCTGAAGGACCACCAGATGCACGAGGAATACTACAAGATCAAGACCAACGAGGGATTCTTCGACGTGAACCACTTCCACCCCTTCCGCGCCATGCAGACGGCCAACCAGCTCGACGAGGAGCTGCGCGCGGCCGGCGACTCGGCCTTCTACTATCTGGCCACGGGCCTGAAGGGCGACATCTTCAAGATTATGCACCACCCCAAGGCCGACAGCACCTATATGCAGGCCCTGCGCGAGGTGGGCGACCGCGACCCGAAGTTCGTGATGCTGGTGCATATGAGCCTGGCGCAGGTGCACTATATGACCGACCCGGGCGTGGCGCTCGACTGGGCCAACCGCGCACTGGAGGAGGCCGAGATCCTGAACAACTACGAATACCGCTCCATGGCCCTGGGCATGAAGGCCTACCTGTACTTCATGATGAACAACCGCAACGACTTTGAGGACGTGGTGGAGCGCTACAACGAGCTGAAGTTGCGCTACGACTCGCTCGAAGCCAGCGGCGGGGCTATGGGCCGACAGCGGTTCAGCCACCGCTACGATGCCATCATCGAGGTGGGCAAGACCGCCTTTGCGGGCCGCTTCCAGGATGCCATCGACATAGCCGAGCGCGAGCAGCTGAACGTGGAGCACCAGTCGGTCATCTTCCGCATCTTCGGCATGGAGGGGCAGATGAAGACCGAGCAGTCGCACCGCCGACTGATATGGGGCTTCGTGGCCATGACGGCCCTCTATGTGTTCGTCTACATTATGGGCCGCCGCCGACTGATGCTGAAGATATGGAAGCGCGAGCGCGAACTGAAGGTGGCCCTGGAGAAGGCCGACGAGGGCAACCGCATCAAGGCGGCCTTCATACGCTCCATGAGCCACGAGATACGCACGCCGCTGAACGCCATCAACGGCTTCTCGCAGATACTCTGCTCGACCGACTTCGAGCTGACCAGCGACGAGAAGGCCGACCTGCGGCAGCGCATCACCTCGAGCTCCGAGGCCATCACCATCATCATCAACGAACTATTAGAGCTGGCCGCTGGCGAGAGCGTGACGCTTGAGAGAGACGCGCTGATGCCCGTCAAGGTGAACGAGGTGTGCCGCATAGCCACCGCCATGGCCGAAGAGCACAACGAGAAGGGGCTGGCCCTGGAGTTCACCACCGAGCTGACCGACGACGAGACCGTGCAGAGCAACAGCGAGATGCTGACGCAGATCCTGGACAAGATTATCGACAACGCCCTGAAGTTCACCGAGCAGGGCAGCGTGGAGGTGCACGCCAGCAAGGACGGCGGCGGCCAGGTGCTCATCAGCATCACCGACACGGGGCCCGGCGTCCCGGCCAACAGGCAGGCCGACATCTTCGAGAACTTCGTGAAGCTCGACGAGTATAAGGAGGGCATCGGCCTGGGCCTGCCCATCTGCCGCCGACTGGTCAAGACACTGGGTGGCAACATAGTCATCGACCCTGCATACAAAAACGGCAGTCGCTTCATTGTGCAACTGCCGTTATAACCACCGATTATTATTTCTTGTGCCGGTTGGCCCGCTGCTCGCGGTACTTGGCCTTCTGCCTGGCCGAGCCGCTGCCGTGGGCCCCGGTGACGTACTGTTTCTTCCTGGCCTTCGTCTTCACCTTGCCCGCGCTGGGGTCCTTACGCTCCCCGCCCCGGCCAAAGTTGATGCCATTCTCAAGTATCTGTTGGAAATCGTCCATTGTGTTTTCTTTTTGAAGACAACATATACAACAAGAACAACTGCCTATAGTTGTCTTAGTTGTTGGGGTTGTCTTTTTTTATTAATGATGGAACAGACGGACACCCGTGAAGGCCATGGCGATGCCATACTTGTCGCAGGTCATGATGACATGGTCGTCGCGCACCGAGCCTCCGGCCTGGGCAATATACTCCACGCCGCTCTTGTGGGCACGCTCAATATTGTCGCCGAAGGGGAAGAAAGCATCGCTGCCCAGGGCCACCCGCGTGTTCTGGGCTATCCAGGCCAGCTTCTCCTCGCGCGTCAGCACCTCGGGCTGCTCCTTGAAGAACTGCTGCCAGGCGCCGTCGCGCAGCACATCGTCGTGCTCGTCCTCCGAAATGTAGACGTCGATGGTATTGTCGCGGTCGGCACGGCGTATGCCATCCACGAAGGGCAGACCCATCACCTTCGGGTGCTGGCGCAGCCACCACGTGTCGGCCTTCTGTCCGGCCAGGCGCGTGCAGTGAATGCGGCTCTGCTGTCCGGCACCGATGCCGATGGCCTGGCCGTCCTTCACGTAGCACACCGAGTTGCTCTGCGTGTACTTCAGCGTGATGAGGGCAATCATCAGGTCGCGGCGGGCCTCAGGGGTGAAGGTCTTGTTCTGCGTGGGGATGTTCTCGAACAGGGCGGGATCGTCCAGGCGAATCTCATTGCGGCCCTGCTCGAAGGTCACGCCGAACACCTGCTTGCGCTCCGTGGGCTCCGGGCGATAGTCAGGGTCTATCTTGATCACGTTGTACGTGCCCTTGCGCTTCTCGCGCAGTATCTGCAAGGCCTCGTCGGTATAGCCGGGGGCAATCACGCCGTCGCTCACCTCGCGCTTGATGATGAGCGCCGTGGTCACGTCGCACGTGTCGCTCAGCGCAATGAAGTCGCCGTAGCTCGACATACGGTCGGCACCACGGGCACGGGCGTAGGCACAGGCCACGGGCGAGTCGTCGAGCCCCTCGATGTCGTCGACGAAGTAGATCTTCTTCAGCGTGTCGCTCAGCGGCAGGCCCACAGCGGCACCGGCGGGCGACACGTGCTTGAACGAGGCGGCAGCGGGCAGGCCGGTGGCCTGCTTCAGCTCCCTGACCAACTGCCACGCGTTCAGCGCGTCGAGGAAGTTGATGTAGCCGGGACGGCCGTTCAGCACCTGGGTGGGCAACTCGCCTTCCTGCATAAAAATACGCGAAGGCTTCTGGTTTGGATTGCATCCGTACTTCAGTTCCAGTTCTTTCATACTTGTTATCGGGAAAAAAATTCGTTTTCTGGCTGCAAAGGTACGGAAAAGTTAGGAAAACTCCAAACTTTTCCGTACCTTTGCACCCGCTTATATAACAATAAGGTATGGAAAAGAAACATTTTGCCCTGCGGAAGCTGCTCGAGGCCGTAGAGAAGGAACTGCTGCACAAGCCCAACCCCAAGACCCTGGACCGCCTGTCGATGCTGGCGGGCTTCCAGGACTGGCAGTCGTTCCAGGATGCCCTGCACGGCGATGCCGACGCCAAGACCAACTTCGCGGGCGGGAACCAGAACCATTCAGAAAAATGAAGAAAGAAACTAAGACCTGGATGCGCACCTTCCTTTCCAGCTTCCTGGCAACGGTGTGCGGCATCATCATCACGTTTGGAATAAACAACTGCGTCAGTGCCTCCAGGAAGGCCGAGACCGCCCGCCTGCTGGCCGAGCAGACCGTGAGGAAGATGGAGCGCACGCACCAGCAGCTGCACGAGTACCAGGAGCTGTACGACACGATCGACTCCACCTCCATGGTGCTCCATCTGGCCATCCTTGCCGATACGCTAGAACAGGCCGGCGAAGCCGTGGCCACCACTTTCATCGATGCCGCCCTTTCAGAGTATGTGCAGGTGGACGTGGACAACGGCCTGGAGGCCTATAAGACAGAGATCCTGAACACCATTGGCAATGTGGAGCTCATAGGCCACATCGACGATTTCTACGGGCATGCCCGCCAGTACAGGGCCGTCTCGCTGCAGGTGATCGACCAGAAGCGCGTCGTGGCCGATCTGGTGTACGGCCATTTCTATGGCGATGCGAACGCCACGCTATTCGACTACGTGCGCTATCTCCACGAGCTGCCAGCGTTCAATGTCTACTATTCCCGCATGCAGAACGTCCGTCTCACCCTGCAGCAGATAGACAAGGCCATGCTCAGCGAGCTGGACAGCTGCATGATGCTATTGGGCCTGAGCGATTCAGGCAGGCCATAAACAGGAGGCAGCCCCGACAAAGGGACAAATGGACGTTTATAACGCTTATATCGCCTCCCCCGCCTCACGTCCTAAGGCCAGGGCCTTGATGTTGGCCTCGACCACGGCATCGCCCTTGCGGCCGAACACGCGGCGAATGGCATCCTCGAGCTTCGCGTACTCAATGCCGAGGGCCTTCTGGGCGGCACCCAGCAGGATGACGTTGGCCGAACGGCTGATGCCGTTGTCCTTGGCCAGCTGCTCAATGTCGACCACAATGACGTGGGGCAGCTTCGCCAGGTCGGCCTTGATGACCTCCAGGTCGGGGTAGTTGGGAATGTTGACGAACGGTGCCGACGAGGTGATGATCCAGCCCTGCTTCGAGAGCCAGGGCAGGTAGCGCAGGGCCTCCATAGGCTCCATGGAGATGATGACGTCGGCCCCGCCACGGGCTATGAGGTCGCTGTGGATGGGCTCTGACGAGATGCGCAGGTTCGACTGCACATCGCCGCCGCGCTGGCTCATGCCATGCACCTCGGCCTGCTTGATGTAAAGGTTCTCGTTCATGGCGGCCTCGCCGATGATGGTTGCTATGGAGAGGATTCCCTGTCCTCCTACTCCGCAAAGGATAATATCTGTTTTCATAAGCCCACCCCCGCCCCCTCCCCAAGGGAGGGGAGATTGGTTACTAAGGGGGTCTCCATTTTTTAGTAGTTATACATTTTAAAAAAGTGTTTTGATGATAGAAAGCACATCCACCGGCAGGTCTATTTAGCCTCCCCTCCCTTGGGGAGGGGCCGGGGGCGGGCCTTCAGGTGTCTCTGTAATGTCTGCATACACTCACGGCGGGGTATGATGACCGAGGTGCCGTGGTAGTTGATCTCGCTGCGTATGGTCTGGGTGATCTCGGGCATGTTCTTCGGCAGGGGTACCACCACCTTCAGGTGCTCGTCGCTCAGGCCCAGTCCGCGGCAGATGGCCTCGAACTTGTTGGTGCCTGCCGAGTCCTGCCCGCCCGTCATGCCGGTGGTCAGGTTGTCGCTGATGATCACGGTGATGTCGGCATTCTCGTTGATGGCATCGAGCAGTCCCGTCATACCGCTGTGGGTGAAGGTCGAGTCGCCTATCACGGCCACGGCAGGCCACTGACCGGCATCGGCAGCGCCCTTGGCCATGGTGATCGAGGCACCCATGTCGACGCACGAGTGGATGGCGCGGAACGGGGGCAGGAAGCCCAGCGTGTAGCAGCCTATGTCGCCGAAGACGCGGGGATTATCATACTCGCGCAGCACCTCGTTCAGCGCGGCATACACGTCGCGGTGGCCGCAGCCCTGGCAGAGTGCGGGCGGGCGGGGCACCACGTCCTCGCAGGGGGCGTAGCACTCTTCGAGAGGCGAGAGGTGAGAGGTGTGAGGTGAGAGAGCGGCCAGCGCCTTCTTCACCACGTCGGGTGTCAGCTCGCCCGTGCGGGGCAGCGTGTAGTCCAGGCGGCCCAGGAGGTTGGGATTGTCTGAAACGCCGCGCACTGTGTCCTCGATGAAGGGCTGTCCCTCCTCTACGATGAGCACGCGCTCGCACTCGCCGAGCAGGCGGCGCACCAGCTTCCTGGGCAGCGGATATTGCGAGATCTTCAGCACGGGGTAAGGACAACCCGTGGGGAAGCACTCCAAAACGTAGTTATAGCCTATGCCGCTGGCCAGGATGCCCAGCGAGTGGTCGGGGCCGTCCTGATAGATATTATAAGGTGAGGCGGCGGCATCGTCCTCCAGCAGCAGCTGCTGGGCCGTCACCAGGTCGTTCTTTCTGCGGGCATTGGCAGGCAGCAGCACCCAGTCCTTGGCCTCGGCGTTGTAGTTCAGGGCGTTCTGCTCACGGGGGGCCTCGGCACACACGACCACGGCGCGCGAGTGGGCCATGCGGGTGGTGACGCGCATGAGCACGGGCAGCTTCACGCGCTCGCTGTAGTCGAAGGCCACGCTCATCATGTCGTAGGCCTCCTGCTGGCTCGACGGCTCGAAGATGGGAACCATGGCAAACTTGCCGTAGAAGCGCGAGTCCTGCTCGTCCTGGCTGGAGTGCATCGACGGGTCGTCGGCTGCCAGCACCACCACACCGCCGTTCACGCCCGTCATACCGCTGTTCACGAAGGCATCGGCACACACGTTCATACCCACGTGCTTCATGCACACCAGGGCGCGCTTGCCCATGAACGACATGCCCAGGGCCTCTTCCATGGCCGTCTTCTCGTTGGTGCTCCAGCGGCTGTGTATGCCGCGCTCCTGCGCCAGCCTGCTGCCCTGAATAAACTCGGTGATCTCGGTCGACGGCGTGCCGGGATAGGCATACACGCCCGAAAGTCCGGCGTGGATGGCTCCCAAGGCAATGGCCTCGTCGCCCAGTAATAGTCTTCTCTCTGCTGTCATATCAGTCATTGTTTTAAGATAATGCTTTTCTGGGCGACAAAGATACGAATAAAAATCGAGAAATTGCAGTTCTGTGCAAAAAAAATCCCTACGAGGCAATAAAACAGCCACAGGAGCGTTATAAAAAATGTGTTAAGGCGAAATCTATGGATATTGGCCCTGCTGCTGACGGCCTTCGCAAAGGTGTCGGCACAGTATGACCCATCGTTCAGCAACTACTGGGCGATGGAGTCGGCGTTCAACCCTGCCGCCATCGGCAAGACCAGCAAGGTGAACATTACGGCGGCCTACAACATGACGCTGACGGGGTTCGAGAACAACCCGAACACCATCTTCGCCGCCGTCGACATGCCCTTCACCCTGGGCAACTCGCTGCACGGCGTGGGAGCCAAGATTGTGAACGACAAGATAGGCCTGTTCTCTCACAACAGCGTGTCGGTGCAGTATGCCTACAAGCTGAAGTTGCTGGGCGGCCAGCTGGCCATCGGTCTGCAGGGCACCCTGCTGGGCGAGAACTTCAACGGCTCGAAGCTGGAGCTGGAGGAGAGCGGCGACGAGGCCTTCTCGACCAGCGAGGTCACGGGCAGCGGCTTCGACCTGGGTGCCGGTCTCTACTATATGCGCAAGAACTGGTACGTGGGGGCATCGGTGCAGCACGCTCTGGAGCCTACCGTCGAGCTGGGCGAGACCAACGAGCTGGAGGTGTCGCGTACATATTATTTTACGGCGGGAGGCAATATTCGGCTCAGAAATCCGTTTCTATCAATACAGCCGTCGATGCTCGCCAAGAGCGACCTCGTGGGCTATAAGGTCGACCTGACAGGCCGCCTGCGCTACACGCACGACAGCAAGGTGATGTATGTGGGCGTGGGCTACAGCCCCACCAACTCGGTAACCGCCTACCTGGGCGGCGTGATCCAGGGCATCAGCCTGGGCTACAGCTACGAGGCCTACACCAACGGGGTGAGCCTGGGCAACGGGTCGCATGAGCTGGTCATCGGCTACCAGCTGGACCTGAACATGTTCAAGAAGGGCCGCAACCGCCATCAGAGCGTGCGAATACTATAGGAAAAGTAAAAAAGTAAAAAGCAATAAAGTGATATGAGAGAAAAAGTAAATAGCAATAGAATGAAAGGCAACAGGGTGAAGGGTTTCTTACCTTTCTACCTTTTTATCTTTTTACTTTTGCTGACCAGCTGTCTGGGCGGAAAATCGTCAACATCCGACGGCGGCGAGCTTACCGGTGCCAACAACCGTGCCTTCTCCGAGCCTGCGCCCTACGGCATGGTGCTCATCAAGCGAGGACACCTGCGCATGGGACTTGAGACGCCCGACTCGCTCTGGGGCAAGCAGACACCCGTGAGGGACATCTCGGTGGAAGGCTTCTGGATGGACGATACCGAGATTACGAACTCGGAGTACCGCCAGTTCGTGAACTACGTGCGCGACAGCATCATCCGCGAGCGTCTGGCCGACCCGAACTACGGTGGCGACGAGACCTACAAGATCGAGGAGGACAAGAACGGCGACCCCGTGACGCCCCACCTGAACTGGAAGAAGGCACTGCCCCGCAAGCCCAGCGAGGACGAGCAGCGCGCCCTGGAGAGCGTCTATATGGTTCACCCCGTGACGGGCGAGCGCATGCTCGATGCCGCCCAGATGAACTACCGCTACGAGGTGTTCGACTATACCGAGGCAGCCAAGCGCCAGTACAGGCCCAAACTCGAGGAGCGCGACCTGAACACCGACCACTGGCAGAACCCCGTGGACGAGAAGATCATCATCTCGAAGGACACCGCCTACATTGACGACGAGGGACTGGTGCACCGCGAGACCATCACCCGCGAGTACACAGGACCGTGGGACTTCCTCAACACGTACATTATTAATATATACCCCGACACCACGTGCTGGGTGAACGACTTCCCCAATGCCGACAACGAGGTGTATATGCGCAACTACTTCTCGAACCCCGCCTACAACGACTACCCCTGCGTGGGCGTGACGTGGGAGCAGGCCAACGCCTTCTGCGCCTGGCGCACGGAGTACCTGCTGAAGGGACTGGGCCCGGCCGCACGCTACGTGCAGCGCTACCGCCTGCCCACCGAGGCCGAGTGGGAGTTTGCCGCACGCGGCAAGGAGCAGAACGAGTTCCCCTGGGCCAATGAGGACGTGGCCAGCGGCAAGGGATGCTTCTTTGCCAACTTCAAGCCCGACAACGGCAACTATACCAAGGACGGCAACCTCATTACCTCGAAGACCGGCATCTACTCGGCCAACTCGAACGGCCTCTACGACATGGCGGGCAACGTGGCCGAATGGACATCGACCATCTATACCGAGGCTGGCGTCGATGCCATGAACGACATCAACCCGCAGTTGAAGTACAACGCCGCCCTCGAAGACCCCTACCGGCTGAAGAAGAAGAGCGTGCGTGGCGGCTCGTGGAAGGATCCCGAGAGCTACATTCGCGCCGCCTGGCGTTCGAGCGAATACCAGAACCAGCCCCGTTCGTTCATAGGCTTCCGCTGCGTGCGCTCGCTGGCCAACACCCAGAGCGAGAAGGCCAAGCCCGTGAAGGCCTCGGCAAAGGAAAAGAGAAAGTAAAAATATTTACGATTTGACGATTTACAATTTACAATTTATTGGACAATTTGATTATTTTTCAATTGAAAACATAGATGGTAGATGGCTAAATCAGAAAATCGGAAAATAAATTGTAAATAGTAAATTGTCAAATTGTAAATCAAAATGACTAAGTACAGCAAATTCAATATCATCTACCTCTTGCAGAAGTGGTTGGATAGCGTTCCCGGACAAACGTTCATGAACTACGCCTACAGCTGGGGTGCATCGATTGTGATTCTGGGTGCCCTCTTCAAGCTGACCCACCTGCCGGGTGCCAACGTGATGCTGTTCCTGGGCATGGGCACCGAGGTGTTCGTGTTCTTCATCGCCGGCTTCGACCGTCCGTTCGACAAGACCGAGGACGGCAAGGAGATTCCCACCCACATGGAGGGTGTGGTCGTTGGCGGTGGCGGCATCATTGGCGGCGTGGCCACCGGACAGCCCGTGGAGGGCGGCGCAGAGCTGCCCGAGGGCGAGTACGTGGCAGGCGGCGGTGGCGGCACCATCATCGGTGGTGGCGGTGTCATCGGCGGTGGCGGCATCATTGGCGGCGGGCCCGTTGTAGCAGGCGGTGCCGTTGCTGGCGGCGAGGGCGGAGAGCCCATCGCAGGCGGTGGCGGCTACGTGGGTGGCGGCGGTGTCATCGGCGGCGGTGGCGGCACGGTCGTCATTGGCGGCGGTGGCCACGCTACGGGCGAAGGCACAGAGCTGAGCGAGGAAGAGCTGGCCGCACTGGCCCAGCAGGGTGGTGCAGCAGCTGCCACGGGCGGCGTAGTAGGCGGTGGCGTCATTGGTGGCATCGTGGCCCCCGAGCTGCCCGAGCTGAACCCCGATATGGAGGAGGCTACCAACAACTATGTGGAGCAGCTGAAGAACCTGACCGAGACGCTGCAGAAGGTGTCGGAGCAGAGCGAACGCCTGACCCGCGACAGCGAGGAGATGGAGAACCTGAACCGCACGCTTACTGGCATCTGCAAGGTCTACGAGATGCAGCTCAAGGGTGCCAGCCAGCAGATTGGCACCATCGACGAGATCAACGACCAGACGCGCAAGATGGCCGACCAGATAGCCGAGCTGAACCGCATCTATGCCCGCATGATCGAAGCTATGACAACCAATATGCCCAAACTGAACAACAATGGCAATTAAGAAAAGACCCGTATCTCCTCGCCAGAAGATGATCAACCTCATGTATGTGGTGTTGATGGCCATGCTGGCGCTGAACGTCTCGAACGAGGTGCTCAACGGCTTCTCTATCGTAGAGGAAAGCCTGAACCGCACCACGGCCAACGCCATCAAGGAGAACGAGGCCATATACGAAGACTTCGCCGACCAGATGAAGGCCAACCCGGCCAAGGTGAAGGAATGGTACGAAAAGGCGCAGCAGGTGAAGCTGATGAGCGACTCGCTCTATAACTTTGCCGCCGAGCTGAAGCTGGCCATCGCACAGGAGGCCGACGGCAGCGATGCCGACCCCTCGAACCTGCAGAACAAGGAAGACCTGGAGGCGGCCAACCAGGTGATGCTGGCCCCGGGCCGTGGCCGCGGCGACGAGCTGAAGACAGCCATCGAGAGCTATCGCAACGGCATCCTGGTGATGATTCCCGACACGGCCAAGCAGCGCAACATAGCCAGCGACCTCTCGACCGAGGTGCCCCAGGGGGCCGCCACGCTGGGCAAGAACTGGCAGGAGTATATGTTCGAGGCTATGCCTGCCGCTGCTGCCGTGACGCTGCTGTCGAAGCTGCAGAGCGACGTGCGCAACGCCGAGAAGGAGGTGCTGCACACGCTGGTTCAGAACATTGACGTGAAGGACATCCGCGTGAACGCGCTCAATGCCTTCGTCATCCCCAACTCGCAGACCATCGTGCGCGGCGACAAGTTCTCGGCACGCATCGTGATGGCCGCCGTTGACACCACACAGGTGCCCGACATCTATATTGGCAACCAGAAGGTGAGCCTGCAGGACAATGTCTATGAGCGCATCTGCAGCAGCACGGGCGACTTCACCCTGGCGGGCTACATCGAGACCGTCAATGGCAATGGCGACAAGCTGCGCCGCGACTTCGAGCAGAAATACACCGTGGTCGACCCCTCGGCTACCGTCTCGGCCGACCTGATGAACATGCTCTATGCGGGCTACACCAACCCCATCAGCATCTCGGTGCCCGGCGTGCCCCTGAACAAGATTCAGGCCACGATGACCAACGGCACGCTCACCCCCACAGGCCCGGGCAAGTACATCGCCCGCCCCTCGAAAATCGGGCAGGATGCCGTAATCACCGTCACCTCGACCAACACGGGGCGCCCGCAGCAGATGGGGCAGTTCACCTTCCGTGTGCGCAAGCTGCCCGACCCCACGCCCTACATCAGCGTGGCCGACGAGAAGGGCAACCCCAGCCGCTTCAAGGGCGGCGGCCTGCCCAAGCAGAGCCTTATGGCCATCGACGGCATTGGCGCCGCCATCGACGACGGCATCCTCGACATTGGCTTCCGCGTGCTCTCGTTCGAGAACGTGTTCTACGACAACATGGGCAACGCCGTGCCTATGATAGGCGAGGGCGACAAGTTCACCGCCCGACAGAAGGAGCAGTTCCGCAAGCTGTCGCGCAACCGCC
>JAFVEE010000154.1 GCA_017478085.1 Prevotella sp.
CAAGAAAGAGTTGCAGAACTAATCACTCCCCTCCCCCCCGCGGGAGGGGTCGGGGGTGGGGCTGCTGGGGCAGTGGGTCTTGAAGTCACCGTCTGCAACTCCTCCTACACCTTCTACCGCGGTCAGCTAAAAGTGCTCCTGAAGGACTGGTTCCCCACTGAGGGCACCGAATTCGTGGCCGACTCGATGATGATTGAGATGGAGCCACAGCAAACGAAGACCTTCAAGCTGCGCTTCAAGGTCAACGACCTGAAGCTCTGGTCGGTCCAGAAGCCGCAGCTCTACCAGGTGCGGGCCCTGCTCATCAACAGCGAGAGCGGACGGAAGACTGAGACCTTCTCGGCCGTCGACGGCGACCTGGCCCGTTCGCGCGAGCTGTATATCGATAAACTGACGGATGATTACGTGGTGACCACCGGCTTCCGTACCATCGAGCAGGACGGTGGCACGTTCCGCATCAACGGCCAGCCAGAGCTGCTCCGCGCTCCGCTCTACTTCGGTCAGCGCTTCCCCTTAGAGCGCAACGCCCTCGACCTGCTCTGTCCCCGCTCAGAGGACATTATGAAGGAGCTGCTCGCCGTGAAGAAGATGAACGGCAACGGTATGCGTATGTCGGCCCACTGGAGCGATGACAACCCGCAGGACGGCACCAACGACCCGCGCTTCACCGAGATGGCCGACCAGCTGGGCCTGATGTTCATCTGGCAGACCGCCTCGTGGATTCGCCTGCGCTCGCCCCTCGTGGCCGACTTCGATGGCATGGCCGAGGACGTGCGACAGCTGCGCAATGCGCCCAGCATCGTTATCTGGCAGCCCTCGAACCACCCCTCGCTCACCGACTGGCGTTCGGCTATGACCTACTGGCACAAGGTCTACGATGCTATCTATCCCAACGACACCACGCGTCTCATCACCCCCACCGCCGATTTCCGCCACACCCGTGTGTATAATGACGATGGCACGCGCGACAACAAGCGCAAGCCTGTGGATTACTGCGACCCCGTGTGGACGGCCAATCGCATCAGTCGCGGCTCGATGGACTATCCCACCGGCTTCGGCCAGGACTGGGAGTACCTGCGCCGCTGGCCCTTCCCCCATAAGTGGCCTGGCAATGCCGACATCAACAGCTTCCTCACGTCGAAGGATCGTGCCTACTTCAACTTCGAGCAGGAGGAGACCATCGGCCAGATGAACTGGGAGCTGTTCCGCGGCTCGCCCGTGTATAAGTATCACAGCTATGAGTGGGACTACGACGAAGGCAGCATAGGCCGCCGCCTCAGCAGCGACGAGTGGCGCGAGAGCCAGGCCTGGCAGGCCTTCTCGGCCTACGAGAGCATTCGCAAGATGCGCTGGCTCGACTACGACGGCCTCAGCTGGTGCTGCATGTGGGGTGGCGGCAATATGGGCACCTACCAGAAGCCCCTCATCGATGCCCTGGGCCACAAGAAGCTGGCCTTCTATGCCCACCGCATGGGCTTCCAGCAGGTGCTGGCCGGTTCGAAGGATGTCGACGTGGTCTACGGTCCCGATGACCGTAGCACCGTAACCGTGCTGAACCTGGGCCCCGAACAGCGGGCCACCGTCACCGTGACCGTGAGAAATGTGCAGGGTCGCAAGGTGCACGCCCAGACCTTCACCAACGTCGTCCTGCCCCAGGGCCGCACTGCCACCGACATCGGTCAGCTCAGTCTGCCCAAGCTGCCCGATGGCTACTACTTCTTTGAGTATCAGGTGAAGTGAGTCCCCTTACCTCACGCCTTTCTATAGACGTAGGACGGGCCGAACTTCTGGCGGAGGTAGAGGGGGGAAGGCTCCGATACCAGGGCATCGAGCATCAGCTGGGCGCGGTAGCGCGATACGCCGAAGAGCATCTGGAAGATCTGGCGCGTAAAGCTGCCGTGCTCCTGGCAGTAGCTGTCGAGCACGGCGAGCAGCTGGTCGCGAGGAATGTCCTGGTTGTAGTCTTCCTTCTGCCTGACGAAGTGGACGCCCCGGTCCTTCAGCAGGCTGAGCATCGCCTTGTCGGGCGTGAAGGTCATACCCTCGATGGTCACCTCGCGGGCGTTCAGCTCTTCGGGGCTCAGGTAGGTCTTGGCGTGCCACCGGCCGTCATCGCCCATCACCTTCTTCGTGCCCAGTTGCAGCGAGAAGCGGCCTATGCCGTCAATGTGCAGGTCGTTGCCGTTGCGCAGCTGATAGGCCATCTCCCTTCTCAGCCGCTCTATCACCAGTTCGAACACGCTCACGCTGACCAGTCCGTAGCGGGCAATTTCCTCGGCCAGCTCGCGACGGTGCTTGGTGGTCTTCAGCACCTGCCTCACGTGGTAGGTCTGTACGCTCTCGCCCGGCTTCAGCGGGGTGGGGTGCACTTTGTAATGTATGGTTCTGCCAGTCTTCATAGTTCGTTAGTATGTCATATAACATTCCTTCTTGTGTACAAAGGTATGCATAAAAACGGAGAACGCCAAGAAAGATGTGTTAAAATAGCTTACCCTATCACTGCTGACCTACGTCGGTAGATTGAATGACGATTGTCGGTAATATTGCTGATTATTGTCAGTAGATTTGCCGACCTTTGTCGGCAAATAGCGTTCAAGGCGCGTTGATGCTTTATTGGCAGCGAACAGAATCATTGCTAAAGTAAGATTGTCTATGAAATGCGGGCGTTTTGTCCATTGATTGTTTATGGGAAAGTGCTTAACTTTGCACCCAGAAACTAAAAACAAAAGCGATATGACAATGATGAAAGCCTGGAGAGAGATTGTGACCCTTCCCACCTACGAGATTGGGAAGGCAGAGAAGTGCCCGATGTTCCTGGAGAAGCGCGTGTATCAGGGCTCGAGCGGCGTGGTCTATCCGTACCCCGTCATCGAGTCGATAGCCAACGAGCCTACGCCCCACGAGTGGAAGGCCGTGTTCTTGGAGAACGAGTACATCAAGGTGATGGTGCTGCCCGAACTGGGCGGCCGCATCCAGATGGCCTACGACAAGATTCGCGAGCGCCACTTCGTCTATTATAACCACGTGGTGAAGCCCGCGCTGGTGGGCCTGACGGGGCCGTGGATCAGCGGCGGCATCGAGTTCAACTGGCCGCAGCACCACCGTCCGTCGACCTATCTGCCCGTGGACTGCGACATCGTGGAGAACGAGGACGGCTCGATCACGGTGTGGGTGAACGAGATGGAGCGTATGTTCCACCAGAAGGGTATGGCAGGCTTCACGCTGCGTCCTGGCTGCGCCTATCTGGAGATTCAGGGCCGCGTGAGCAATCGCACTTCGCTGCCGCAGACGTTCCTGTGGTGGGCCAACCCCGCCGTAGAGGTGAACGACGAGTACCAGAGCGTGTTCCCGCCTGATGTGAACGCCGTGTTCGACCACGGCAAGCGGGCCGTGAGCAGTTTCCCCATTGCCACGGGCACGTATTATAAGATGGACTATAGTGCCGGCGTTGACATTTCGAACTACCGCAACATCAAAGTGCCCACGAGCTATATGGCCGTGAACTCGAAATACAACTTCGAGGGCGGCTACGAGAACGACACGCAGGCGGGTATGCTGCACGTGGCCAGCAACCACTTCTCGCCCGGCAAGAAGCAGTGGACCTGGGGCAATGGCGACTTCGGGCGGGCGTGGGACCGCAACCTGACCGACGAAGCCAGCGAGTCCGACGGTTCTGCCGTCGGAATCACACGTACCGGCTTCCGCCCCTACATCGAGCTGATGGCGGGCGTATATACTGAGAACCAGCCCGACTTCACGTGGTTGATGCCCTACGAGGAGAAGCAGTTCGTGCAGTACTTTATGCCCTATCGCGAGCTGGGCGTAGTGAAACAGGCCTCGAAAGACTTTATCCTCAGCCTCACCCCCGGCCCCTCTCGCGGGGGAGAGGGGAGTAATCAGACCGTGTGCTTCCAGGTGCTGGCCACCAGCAAGCAAGAGGTGTGTCTGGTACTGAGGAACGACAACGGCGAGGAATATTATAATAAGGTGGTGACGCTGACGCCCGAGGCCGTGCTTAAAGAGACCGTTGACGTGAAGGGGACCAAGCTCGACGAGCTGACCTTCACCATTCTCTCACCACTCACCACCCACCCCTCACCTCTCTTGGAATGGCACGCCGAACCCGACGAGATACGTCCCATCCCCGACGCCGCCGAGGCCGCGCTGACGCCGCAGGACACGAAGACCAACGACCAGCTCTACTTGACGGGACTGCACTTGGAGCAGTATCGCCACGCCACGTGGAGTGCCCTGGACTACTATGAGGAGGCCCTGCGCCGCGATCCGCGCGACGTGCGCTGCCTGAACCAGATGGGCCTGTGGTACCTGCGCCGCGGTTGCTTCCAGAAGGCCGAGGACTATCTTCGTCAGGCCGTAAAAATCTGGCAGAAGCGCAATCCCAACCCCTACGACGGCGAGCCGCTGTTCAACCTGGCGCTGGCGTTGAAATACCAGGGGAAGACAGCCGAGGCTTACAAGCTGTTCTGGAAGTCTACTTGGAACAAGGCGTGTGCCGATGCCGGCTACTTCGAGGCTGCCTGCATCAGCTTGGCCGAGGGCCGTCTGGAGGATGCGCTCGACGAGGTGGAGCGCTCGCTCATCAGCAACAGCCGCAACCACAAAGCGCGTGCGCTGAAGGCCACCGTGCTGCGCTGGCTGGGCCGCAAGGAAGAGGCACTGGCCTGGATCGAGGAGTCGTACAAGGTAGACCGCTTCAACTACGGTTGTATGTTCGAGGAGCACCTGCTCACCGGCAGTGACGAGCCGCTGAAGCACCTGACCGAGCTGATGCACGGCAACGTTTACAACTACCACGAGCTGGCCTTGGACTATGCCCAGGCAGGCCAGTGGCAGACGGTGATTGACGTGCTCTCACCTCTCACCTCAGACCCCTCACCTCTCACCTCTTATTATATAGGCTGGGCCCAGTACCATCTGGGCGATGCCGTGGCCGCCAATGCCGCCTTCGAGCAGGCTGAGCAGGTAGATAGCACCTACTGCTTCCCCAACCGTCTGGAGGATGTGCTGGCTTTGGAGTGCGCCAAGGTGCTCAATCCCGATGGTGCTCGCGCCTACTACTATCTGGGCTGCCTGTACTACGACAAGCGCCAGTACGACGTGGCCGTCGAAAACTGGGAGCGTGCCGCCGAGCTTGATCCGCAGTTCCCCACCGTGTGGCGCAACCTGGCACTGGCCCGCTTCAACAAGCAAGGCCGACAGGAGGAGGCTTTGGAATATATGGAGAAAGCCTTTGTGCTTGACACTACCGATGCCCGCGTGCTGATGGAGCTCGACCAGCTCTATCGCCGTATGCAGAAGCCTCACCAGTTCCGTCTGGACCGGCTGCAGAAGCATCCAGAGCTCATACAGCAGCGCGACGACCTGGTGCTCGAAGAGATTACCCTGCTGAACCAGCTGGGCCGCTACGAAGAGGCCAAGCAGAAGCTCGATGCCCACCAGTTCCACCCGTGGGAGGGTGGCGAAGGAAAGGTGCCCGGACAGTACCAGATAGCGAGAGTGGAGCTGGCGAAGAATAGCCTCACCCCCAACCCCTCTCCCAAGGAGAGGGGAGTGGATAGTGCTGAGGTCGACGAAGCTATTCGTCTGCTCGAAGAGTGTCTGGAATATCCCTTCCATTTAGGCGAGGGCAAACTTTATGGTGCCCAGGAGAACGACTTCTACTACTTCCTGGGGCTGGCCTACGAAATGAAAGGCCAGGTGGAGAAGGCCCGCGAGTGCTGGGAGGAGGCCACGAAGGGCCCGCAGGAGCCTGCCGCCGCGATGTATTACAACGATGCCAAGCCCGACAAGATATTCTATCAGGGACTGGCCCTGCAGAAGCTGGGCCGACAGGGCGAGGCCAATGGCCGCTTCTACAAGCTGGTGAACTATGGCAAGCAGCACATCTTCGAGAAGCAGACGATGGACTACTTCGCCGTCTCGCTGCCCGACCTGCTCATCTGGGAGGACTCCTTAGACGTGAAGAACCGCATACACTGCCTCTATATGCTGGCACTGGGCTACTACGGTCTGGGCGACAAGGAGCACGCCCTGCGCTATCTGGCCGAGGTCGAGAAGCTCGACATCAACCACTACGGCACGCAGGCCTTCCGCTCGCTGATGAAGATGTAGGCTGGGTTGGTGAATGAAAAAAATCATCCCCGTGCAGGTCTTGGCTTGCACGGGGATGATACGGTTTAGAAAGCGATGCTGCCTATCAGGTCGTCGTCGACAAGGTTGGGCATCGTTACCTGCAGTTCTGGGGTGCGCTGCATCTCGCGGCTGATGGCATCCATGGAACCACGGTTGCGGGCCCAGGAGCGGCGGGCAATGCCGTTGTTCACGTCCCAGAACAGCATCTGGCGTATGCGGCGGTCGCAGTCGGCACTGCCGTCGATGACCATGCCGAAGCCGCCGTTGATGACCTCGCCCCAGCCCACGCCGCCGCCATTGTGCAGGCTGACCCACGTGGCGCCGCGGAAGGAGTCGCCTATGACGTTCTGCACGGCCATGTCGGCGCAGAACTGCGAGCCGTCGTAGATGTTGCTGGTCTCGCGGAAGGGCGAGTCGGTGCCGCTCACGTCGTGGTGGTCGCGGCCCAGCACCACGGGGCGGCTTATCTGGCCCTGGCGTATGGCCTCGTTGAAGGCCAGGGCTATGCGGGTGCGGCCCTCGGCATCGGCGTAGAGAATGCGTGCCTGCGAGCCCACCACCAGGTTGTTGCGCCCGGCCTCACGTATCCAGTGCAGGTTGTCGGCCAGCTGCCCCTTGATGTCGTCGGGGGCCGTCTGCAGCATGTCGTCGAGCACCTGGGCGGCCAGGCGGTCGGTCACCGCCAGGTCGCTGGCGTCGCCCGACGAGCACACCCAGCGGAAGGGCCCGAAGCCGTAGTCGAAGAACAGCGGCCCCATGATGTCCTGAACGTAGCTGGGGTAGCGGAAGCGCTTGTCGCCCTGGGCGGCCCACACGTCGGCCCCGGCACGGCTCGATTCCAGCAGGAAGGCGTTGCCATAGTCGAAGAAGTACATGCCGCAGTCGGCCAGGCGGTTGATGGCCGCCACCTGGCGGCGCAGCGATGCCTGCACGGCCTCCTTGAACTTCGCTGGCTCGTCGGCCATCATGCGCTGCGACTCCTCGAGCGTCAGGCCTACGGGGTAGTAGCCGCCCGCCCAGGGGTTGTGCAGCGAGGTCTGGTCGCTGCCCAGGTCTACGTGTATGCCCTCGTCGGCCAGCCGCTCCCACAGGTCTACCACGTTGCCCACGTAGGCCATCGACACCACGCGCCGTTCGTCCACGGCCCGGCGTATGGCGGGTATCAGCTCGTCGAGGCTGTGGTGCAGCTCGTCGACCCAGCCCTGGTCGTAGCGCTTCTGTGCTGCCTTGGGGTTGATCTCGGCAGTCACGCTCACCACCCCGGCTATGTTGGCAGCCTTGGGCTGGGCACCGCTCATGCCGCCCAGGCCTGCGGTGACGAAGAGTTTCATGCCCTGGCCACCCACACGGCGGGCGGCATTGAGCACGGTGATGGTGGTGCCATGCACGATGCCCTGGGGGCCAATGTACATGTAGCTGCCTGCCGTCATCTGGCCGTACTGGCTCACGCCCAGGGCGTTCATGCGCTCCCAGTCGTCGGGCTTCGAGTAGTTGGGAATGACCATGCCGTTGGTCACCACCACGCGGGGAGCCTCCCGGTGCGAGGGGAACAGGCCCAGCGGGTGGCCGCTGTACATGACGAGCGTCTGCTCGTCGGTCATCTCCGAGAGGTACTTCATCACCAGCCGGTACTGCGCCCAGTTCTGGAACACGGCGCCGTTGCCGCCGTAGGTGATCAGCTCGTGCGGATGCTGGGCCACGCGGGGATCCAGGTTGTTCTGAATCATCATCATGATGGCGGCAGCCTGCTCAGAGCGATGGGGGTACTCGTCGATGGGGCGGGCATACATGGGGTAGGTGGGACGGTAGCGGTACATGTAGATGCGCCCGTAGGTGCGCAGCTCCTCGGCAAACTCGGGTGCCAGCCGGGCGTGCAGGTGCCGGGGGAAGTAGCGCAGGGCGTTGCGCAGGGCCAGCCGCTTCTGGTCGGGGGGCAGTATGTCCTTGCGCTTGGGGGCGTGGTTGATGGTGGCGTCGTATGGGGGCAGCGAGGGCAGCTCCTGGGGTATGCCCTGCCGCAGTTCTTCTTGGAATGTCATAGCTTCGATTCTACAATGGTTATTATTTCCTGCTCTGCCTGGCAGGCTTGCTTGATGAGGGCGTCGGCCTCAGCCGTGAGGGCCTGGGCCGTGGCGCGGTCGGTGAGCGAGGCGGCGTTGATCTTCACGTTCAGTCCGGCACCCAGCACGGCGGCACGGGCGGCCAGGGCCCCTACGCCGGCATCGCTCACGCTGGCGGGGTTGCCCTCCTGGGCCATGGCGCGGCAAAGGCCGAAGGTCTCGTAGCTGGCCTGCATGGTGCGCAGGGGCACCTGGGCGGCACGCAGCGTGGCCGCCTGTATGGCCTGGGCGCGGGCGGCCTTCTCCTCGTCGGTCTTCCTGGGCAGGCCGAAGGCAGCCATGATGGCGTTGAAGGCCTGGGTGTCCTCGTCGACCAGGGCAAGCAGCTCGCTCATGAGCGCCTGGCCGCGGTCGGCCCAGTCAGAGAACTCGCTCCAGCGGTCGTCCCACCCGGCCTTGTGGCCCGACAGGTTGGCCACCATCGTACCCAGGGCTGCTGCCAGCGCACCCATATAGGCCGCAATGGTGCCGCCGCCGGGGGCAGGGCTCTCGCGGCTGGTCTCTTCGGCAAAGGCCGTGACGGTGAGGGCCGAGAGGTGAGAAGGGAGAGGTGAGAGGGGAGAGGTGAGAGGTGAGCGGTCCTCCATCAGGTACTCTATGACCTTCTCGCGGGGGTTGAAGGGCTTCAGGTCGTCGAGGCCCATCGACTTGATGGCAATCTTCAGGATGTCGCCCTCGGGAATGCCCGTAGAGCGGTGCTGCTTCCTGAGGAAGTACTTGCCGGCATCGATGAGGGCCCGCTTGGGCACCAGGCCCACAATCTCGGTGCCGGTGACGCGCAGGCCACGGGCCTGGGCAGCACGGCACACCTCGTCGAAGGCCACGTGCAGCGGCGTCACGTTGATGTTGGTCATATTCATCGACACCTGCGCTATGCCATACTCGTCTATGTACCAGCCAATTGCCTTGGTGCACTTCAGCGTTCCTGGAATCATGACGGGCTTGCCGTCGGCATCAACCACGGGCTTGCCCGTAATGGGGTTGCCCTCGCGACGGGGGCGCCCTTTCTCACGCACATCGAAGGCGACGGCGTTGGCACGGCGGGTGCTGGTGGTGTTCAGGTTCCAGTTCACGGCTATCAGGAAGTCGCGGGCCCCCACGGCGGTGCAGCCGGTCAGCTCGGCACGGCTCAGGTCGGCGGGCATGAAGTCGGGCTGACGGTCGGGGTTGGTCAGCTTCTCGTGCAGGGCCTCGTACTCGCCAGCCCGGCAAACGGCCAGGTTCTTGCGCTCGGGGCGCAGGGCCGAAGCCTCGTAGGCATAGCAGGGTATGCCGGCCTCGGCAGCCATGCGCCGGGCCAGGCCACGCGCCAGCTGGGCACACTCCTCGAGGGTGATGCCGCTCACGGGTATGAGGGGCAGCACGTCGGTGGCACCCATGCGCGGATGGGCCCCGTGGTGGCGGCGCATGTCGATGATCTGGCCTGCCTTCTGCGCTCCGCGGAAGGCGGCCTCGACCACGGCGGCGGGCTCGCCCACGAAGGTCACCACCGTGCGGTTGGTGGCCTCGCCGGGGTCTACGTCGAGCAGGCTCACGCCTTCCACGCTCTCTATCGCATCGGTTATCTGCTTAATGATGCTCATGTCGCGCCCTTCGCTGAAGTTGGGCACGCACTCTATGATCTGTTTTTCTTGAGCCATAGTATCGGGGTTGTAAGGTTACGCTCAGCGTGTGTTTTAAAAAAGAGAGGGGGCGCTCAGTCCATGTGGAACAGCTCGGGCAGGGGTATGGTGACGGGCGAGTTGTCGGGGTTCACCTCCATGATGTCGGCCATCATGTCCCACCAGCGCTGGGTGATGGGGTCCACGTTCTCAGTGTCCTGCGAGTTGCCTTCCTTTGAGCACTCCTGGTAGGCAAAGAGAATGTTGGTGTCCTTGTCCCAGTAGATGCTGTAGTTGCCCACTCCCTGGTCCTTGATCATCTGTTTCAGTTCGGGCCAGATGGCGGCGTGGCGCTTGGCGTACTCTTCCTCGAAGCCTGGCTTGAGGAACATCTTGAATGCAAATCTGCGTGTCATAGTTGTAATTTGTTTTTAGTTAATGATAAGAAATATCCTAATTTGTAGATTTTGAACACTGTGAGGTTAGGGCGGGAGCCGCAAAGCAGGCGGCGCTCCACCGGGCCGAGCAGGCGATGCCACAGCCTGATGGCCGAGCGCACGAGGCTGATGTGGATGCCGTCGACCAGCGTGAGCAGACCATTGTAGCCGCGCAGCTCTGCGCGAAACTCGTAGAGCGTGCGCAGCCCTTCTTCGGTCTTGCTTACAAAGTGCGGATTGTCTTCGAAGGAACAGAAGCCCACAGGGTTGTCGATGTGGGCAATGCTGATGCCGTGCTTGTGCAGCTGCTTGCCTAAGAGCACATCTTCGTAGCCGTAATGGCGGAAGCGCTCGTCGAAAGGGTGGGCCAGCATAAGGTCGCGACGAATCATAAAGTTGGCTGTATGGAAGTCGCGGTAGGGGTGCTTCTGCCGTTCTTCGGCGGTATGGCTGGGCTCGGCAGCCTTTTCGTAGACGAAGCGCAGATTATCGGCAGCGCCTTCGCCCACGCTGTAGCCGCCATAGACAACCTCTTCGGCGGCGCTTTCCAGATAAGTCTGCAGGAAGTTGCTGCGGCCTATGGTCATGTCGCAGTCGAGAAAGAGCAGCCACTCGTAGTGGGCTTGCTGGGCCAGGAAATTGCGAATGACGGCCCGCCCGCTGTTTACACCTCTTTTTATATATAGACAATGGGACTGCTGATTGAGGGCTTGGTTGGCCCCGACGGTGGCAGCATCGGTCGAGCCGTCATCGGCCACGATGATTTCGTAGCTCAGGTTGCCAATGGCCTCGGCTTGCCTGCCCAACTCGGCCACCATTTCAGTGCAAACACCGTTGAAAACGGGTATGAGAATCGATAATTCGCGCTTCATTGGGCACAAAAGTACAAAAAAGTTTTTTAGTTTGCAAATTTTTTCGTACCTTTGCGCCCGCTATTACGAGATAGTAGCATGAAATTCAAATTTAACAACAAAAAAACAAACAAAAAACATGGCAACAAAAATCAGATTGCAGCGCGGTGGCCGTAAGGGCTATGCTTTCTACAGCATCGTTATCGCCGACGCTCGTGCACCACGTGATGGTCGTTTCACTGAGAAGATTGGTACTTACAATCCTAACACCAATCCCGCCACGGTAGACTTGAATTTCGACCGTGCATTGTACTGGGTTGAGGTTGGCGCACAGCCCACCGATACCGTTCGCAACATCCTGAGCCGCGAGGGCGTGTACCTGATGAAGCATATGAAGGGTGGCGTGAAGAAGGGCGCATTCGATGAGGCTGCTGCACAGAAGAAGTTCGATGCATGGAAGGCCGACAAGCAGAAGGGCCTGGACAAGGTTCGCGAGGAAGAGGCAAAGGCCAAGAAGGACGCCGCTGCCAAGGCTCTGGCCGAGGAGAAGAAGGTGAACGAGGCTATTGCCAAGAAGGTGGCCGAGAAGAAGGCTGCTGCTGAGGCTGCCGCCGCCGAGGCTGCTGCCCAGGCTGAGGCTCCCGCCGCCGAAGAGGCTCCCGCTGAGGCTTAAGAGTTCTGAGTAAAAAAATTAGGGGTCAGGAATTTTCCTGACCCCTTTTTTGTGTACGCTCGGCATGAGCAATGTCTAACGGGTGTAAGTCCCGAGTGAACCCTAATAGCGGGAATCACATAGCCAAGAGCAAGGGTGTCCATCGCGAGGTGGAATCTGAAGGAAGCTGGCGGCAAACATCTGGCC
>JAFVEE010000019.1 GCA_017478085.1 Prevotella sp.
CTGGAAATCAAGATGCATCGCATTCTGAAGTTCAACATGGACAAGGCCGACGTGCTGATGGCCCGCATCAATGCCGAGATAGAGCAGATAGACCGCGACCTGGAGAACCTGGTGGAGGTGACGGCCTCGTGGTTCCAGTTCCTGAAGGACAAGTACGGCAAGGACCATCCGCGACTGACCGAGATTCGCAACTTCGACACCATCGAGGCCACGAAGGTGGTCGAGGCCAACCAGAAGCTCTACATCAACCGGCAGGAGGGCTTCATCGGTACGGGGCTGAAGAAGGACGAGTTCGTGCAGAACTGCTCCGACATCGACGACATCATCCTGTTCTACAAGGACGGCAAGATGAAGGTGGTGCGCGTGGCCGAGAAGCTGTTCGTGGGCAAGAACATCCTGTGGCTGGGCGTGTTCAAGAAGAACGACAAGCGCACCATCTATAATATGGTGTACCGCGACGGACGGCAGGGCCCCTGCTACATCAAGCGATTCAACGTGACGGGTATCACCCGCGACCGCGAGATAGACCTGACCTTGGGCACGCCGGGCACGAAGGTGCTCTACTTCACCGCCAACCCCAACGGCGAGGCCGAGGTCATCAAGGTGACGCTGGAGCCGAGCGTGCTGGTGGCTCATCCGCGCATGAAGCTGTTCATAGAGCGGTCGTTTGCCACCATCGACATCAAGGGCCGCGCCTCGAAGGGCAATCTGCTCACGAAGTTCCCCGTGCACCGCATCACGCTGAAGAGCCAGGGCCACTCGACGCTGGGCGGCCGCAAGGTGTGGTTCGACCCCGACGTGAACCGACTGAACTACGACGAGCACGGCACGCTCCTGGGCGAGTTCTTCGACGACGACCAGATCCTCATCATCCTGAAGAACGGCGACTTCTACCTGAGCAACTTCGATGCCAACAACCACTACGAGGAGAACATTCTGCGCATTGAGAAGTTCCAGCCCGACAAGGTGTGGACGGCGGTGCTCTTCGATGCCGACAACCAGGGCTACCCCTACCTGAAGCGCTTCCTCATGGAGGCCACGAAGCGCAAGCAGAACTACCTGGGCGACAACCCGGCCTCGAAGCCGGTGCTGCTCAGCGATGTGGTCTACCCGCTCATCCGCGTCACCTACGGCGGGGCCGACGAGTTCCGTGGCGCCGAGGAGATCGATGCCGAGCAGTTCGTGGGCGTGAAGGGCTTCAAGGCCAAGGGCAAGCGTCTGAGCACCTACCAGATAGAGAGCATCGAGGAGCTGCCCCCCGTGCGCCTGCCCGAGGAGCCTGTAGAGGAGGAAGGCGAAGCCGCCACCGTGGGCAGCGATTCCGTCGCTGCTCCAAGCAACGAAGACCCCGATGCCGGCAAGAGCCAGCAGCAGATCATCGACGAGATAACCGGGCAGCTAAGCCTGGACTTTTAGCGGGCTTCGCCCTAACGAATAGTGAAAAGTGAATAGTGAATAACGAATAGTGAAAAGTGAATAGCCGTATGCATGAAATAAAAGCAGTGAACAGCCGAAGGTGGATGGTACTCGCAATACTATTCACTGTTCACTGTTCACTCTTCGTTAGCCCCGCAGGGGCGCAGACCACCTACCAGATAGGCGTGGGCAACAGCAACGTGCTCGACACCTACCTCACGCCCGAGAAGTTCAGCGGGCCGGGCTTCACCTTCCTCTCTACCAGTGAGCGGCAGAAGAAGGACTCGCCCTGGTCAACTCTCATCCAGCACCAGGTGCACCTGAGCGATGCCGACGACCGGGCGGGCAACGAGTCGTGCTTAGAGGGCAGCTACAACCTGTACGTGGGCTGCTACCACCAGTGGCACCTGCTGCCCGGCAATGCCCTGCGCCTGCAGGCCGGTGCGCTGGCCCATCTGGGGCTGGGCTTCATCTACAACACGCGCAGCAACGCCAACAACCCTGCCCAGGCGCGGCTGGCGCTCAACCTCATGCCCTCGGGCATCGCCACCTGGCGCCTGCCCATCCTGAAGCGGCGCTTCTCCCTGCGCTACGAGCTCGACCTGCCCCTGCTGGGCCTTATGTTCAGTCCCAACTACGGCCAGTCCTACTACGAGCTCTTCACCCAGGGCAACTACGACCACAACGTGGTGCCCACCACCTTTGTCTCGGCCCCCAACGTGCGTCAGCAGCTGTCGCTGTTCTGGCACGTCTCGCGCTCCACTGCCCTCTCCATCGGCTATCTGGGCGACTGGCAGCAGTCCGAGGTCAACCACCTGAAGCAGCACGTATGGTCCAACCGCCTCATGCTCGGCATCGCGAAGCGTCTCCCCTAATCCCGTCCCACCCCGTCCCAATCAGTCCCAATCACTCCCAATCAGTCCCAATCACTCCCAATTAGTCCCAATCACTCCCAATCAGTCCCACCCAGTCCCAATCACTCCCAATCAGTCCCAATTAGTCCCACCCAGTCCCCCAAAGCCCCCACCCCCATGCGTCCCACCCCCGTCATCCCCCGCACCCTCCTCGCCCTCCTCACCCTCATCCTCCTCCCCCTCGCCACCTCCTGCGTCGACGAGGACCAGCTCGACGACACCCCCCAGGGCAACCTGGAGGCCCTCTGGCGAATCATCGACGAGCACTACTGCTTCCTGGACTACAAGCAGCACGAGTACGGCCTCGACTGGAACGCCGTATATAATAAATATAAGGTACGCGCGAGTGGCGACCTGACCCGCAGCCAGCTCTTCGAGGTGCTGGCCGATATGCTCGCCGAGCTGCGCGACGGCCACGTGAACCTCTCCACCTCGGCCGACTTCGCCCGCTACTGGTCGTGGTTCGAGAACTACCCGGCCAACCTCTCCGACTCGCTGCTGCGCCGCTATATGGGCACTCACTACAAGATTGCCGCCGGCCTGCAGTACCTCATCCTCGACGACAATATCGGCTACATTCGCTACGAGAGCTTCGCCGACGGCATGGGCGAGGGCAACCTCGACGAGGTGCTGGCCTACATGATGCCGTGCCAAGGCATCATCATCGACATTCGCAGCAATGGTGGCGGCGACCTGACCAACGCCGAGAAGCTGGCCGCCCGCTTCTGCCAGGAGAAGACGCTCGTGGGCTACTCGCAGCACAAGACCGGCCCCGGCCACAGCGATTTCTCGGAGATGGAGCCGCGCTACCTGGAGCCTTCGGCCAACATTCGCTGGCATAAGCCCGTGTGCGTGCTCACCAACCGCCACGTGTTCTCGGCAGCCAACGAGTTCACCATGTATATGAAAGCCCTGCCCACGGCCAAGATTGTGGGCGATCATACGGGCGGCGGGGCAGGAATGCCCTTCAGCAGCACCCTGCCCAACGGCTGGGTGGTGCGCTTCTCGGCCGTCCCCATGTACGATGCCCAGCGGCAGAGCACCGAGTTCGGCATCGACCCCGACTACCCCGTTCAGCTCTCTCAGGCCGATTTCCTGCAGGGAAAAGACACAATTATTGAGTTTGCACGAAAACTTTTGGCTGAATAATTTGCACAGTTCATAAAATAGTTGTACCTTTGCACCCGCAAACCCCAAGAGCGCCTGTGGCGGAATTGGTAGACGCGCCAGACTTAGGATCTGGTATCTCACGATGTGCAGGTTCGAGTCCTGTCAGGCGCACAAAAAGAAGTCGGCATAGCTCAGCTGGTTAGAGTATCACCTTGACATGGTGGGGGTCCTTGGTTCGAATCCAAGTGTCGACACAAAACAAATCTCCAAGTCGTTGAAAATCAACAACTTGAAGATTTCTCTTTTCCCGTTTTGGCGTCATTTTGGCGTGATTATAGATTTTTGGCGCTCCTTAGACCCTATTTTTGAAGTTTGCAATCTCAGGGTTTACAAATGGAGGGATTATCAGAACTTCGGCATTTTATATTCCCTATAGTTGAGCCAAAAGATGAGAGCAGTACCGCCACAGATAAGTACGAGGAAAAGGAATGGTACCCACAGACGCTCCCATAGCTGATCCCAAAGGCAATGCCCTGCGGCTGCATAGGTGGCATAGGATGTACTGGCAATGGTCATGATAATCATTATCCAGAAGTTCCACCAAGAAAGATAGATACCCTTGCCGTTGTTAAGCACCCTCATGACTTCCTCTGTCTTGGTATCACATGCTTTAGTGATAGAGTTCATAGTGGATTCAGTGTGCTTATCTATATCCTCTTTCACCTTCTGCCCTGCCTGCCCTACCGTAATGGCAACATGCTTGTTGATGGTTACAGGAAGGGCAGACAACATATTCTTGTCATCTTCAGAAAGACTTACTTTTATATCCTTGCTGCCTTCCAAACGCCTCACCAGTCCATTTAGGCTTCTCATTATTTTTTCACTCTGCTCTTGCTGACTGCTAAAGTTCCGCTGTATCTGCAGAATCTTCTCCAGATAGTCAGCACTAAGCGTTGATTCACTCCCGGCAGGAGCTGGCACGTTCTCATTTTGAGTCGTACCAGCTGCTGCCATCATTTCCTTTGCGACCTGTTCCTCCTCATTGTCGAACAGGTTTTTCGCATCTTTATATCTCTTCATCATACCTTTATGTTTTATACCTTTATATAATTCTATCTTCCATAGCCTCGACGGACTACCTTTCTCGGACAGCTACGGGCAACGGCTTTGGCGATACGCATTGCACGAAGCAGTTCATCATCGTCATCCTTCTTTTTGTGAGGCAGATCATTGTTACTTCCTCCGCAACTGCCTGACGAATACCCAGAGCCACCAGGGGCGCTCATCAGCTCAAAGAACACGAAGAGCGACGTCTCAATCACTTCTTCGAGCACAAAGTCAAACTCATCTTCGAGAGCCTTGAAGGTGCTACTCATAGCATCCACAACATTCTCAGAAACGTCAAAGGTGAAGTGCTCAGCCTCCTTGCCATCCACCATGTTGCGGTCAAAC
>JAFVEE010000155.1 GCA_017478085.1 Prevotella sp.
AAGGAGAACTTCATCCGCCTGCCCTACACTGAGGGCATCAACATTCTGCAGGAGGCCATCAAGAACGGCAAGAAGTTCGAGTTCCCCTGCAACTGGGGCGACGACCTTGCTTCGGAGCACGAGCGCTATCTGGTGGAGGAGCACTACAAGAAGCCCGTCATCATGACCGACTATCCGCGTGCCTTCAAGTCGTTCTATATGAAGCAGAACGAGGCCTCCCCCAACCCCTCCGAAGGAGGGGAGCCTTATTCGATAGGCTATAAAGGAGCCATTGCTCCTGGCACCACCATGCAGGGCACCGACGTGCTGTTCCCGCAGATTGGCGAGATTATCGGTGGCTCGGTGCGTGAGGAGAGCTACGACAAGCTGATGAGCGAGGTGGAGCGCCGCCAGATGGACCAGACCCACCTGTGGTGGTATCTCGACACCCGCCGCTGGGGTTCGTGCCCGCACGCCGGCTTTGGTCTGGGCTTCGAGCGCCTCATCCTGTTCGTCACGGGTATGCAGAACATCCGCGACGTCATTCCCTTCCCCCGCACGCCGAAATCGGCTGAGTTCTAAAGCACAAAACAATTCAGGCTTAATTGCGACTCAATTAAGCCTGAATTACAACACAACAGAGGCTCCGTTGCATTTCAACGGAGCCTCTGTTGTAGTCTAATAAAGGTTCTATTGTTTAGAAGTTCACACCGAAGTTGATGAACAAATTGCCATTATGGGCCGAAGCATCGTCGATTCCATTGACCTTTTTCCAATCGGCAATGTTTGTAATACCGAACTCATAGCCCAGTTCCAGATAGAGCTTATTCCACTCTGCACCGCAACCGAAACGGATGCCTGCATCGAAACGAGAATACTTGTCGCTACCGAAAGAAGAAGTGCTGCCTGCACCTGCGATTTTTCTATCACCACCGATTCCGAATGCAACCGTAGGTCCAATAAAGGGAAGTACTGCAATGTCATCGCTTACCTGCACACCATACTTAATCAAGATAGGAATACGGAAGTAGTTCAGCGAAACACTGTTGTCACCATCTTTAGCACCATTCATCGAGAAGAAAACGCCGCTCTCCAAGAACACAGGCGTAGAGTCGCTCAAGCGCACACCGATAACAGGTCCTACATTGAGACCAGGTTTCATCCCAAGGTCATCGCTAACATCACCTGTGAGTGTAGAAAGGTTCAGACCGAGGCGAAGACCATAGTAAACCGTGCTCTCGCTGAGCGAGAAGCCGCCGCTGCTGTACTGGGCGAACGAGTTGGCAGCAAAGAGGACTGCCACGATGGACATTAAAAATTTCTTCATAATCGCTTGTTTTTTAGTTAATGTTTAATAAACTATGGTGCAAAGTAACATATTTTTTTTCACTTATGCAAACATTTTCGCCAAAAAAGCTACTTTTTGCTACCGATAGAGGTCTTCTTTGCGCCATTCTACCACTTTTCCGTACTTGGCAAGTGCCTGGAAGTCGGTTTTCTTGCGGTCGCCAATCACAATCCATACGCGGGTGTTGGGAGCCACGTGCTGGCGATGGTAGTCGGCCACCTGCTGTTGCGACACCGTGGCAGCATACCTGACCGTGGGGCTGTCGGGGTCGCTGGTATAGCCATCGGCCAGCTGGTTGGCAATGTACTTGGCGATGGTGCGGAACGAGGGATAGCTGTTCTGCACATCGTTCAGCAGTTCCTGTCGGGCGGCCTCCAGGTTCTCCTCCTTCATAGGCAGCTGGTGCAGTAGCGAGTCGAGCGTGTGCATGGCCTGCATGGTCTTGTCGGCCTGCGTGCCCGTGATGGTGACGTAGGCCAGCGAGTCCTGAGCGTGCAGGGGCAGCGACGGCACGCGGCTCAGTCCCTGCGTGCTATAAGCCAGCGACTGATACTCGCGAATGTTCTGGAAGAGCACCGACGACATGCCGCGCCCCATGTACTGATCCCACAGCTTCTGCACCACGCGCTCCTGCTCCGTAGGGGCGGGGGCCAGCTGCTCGTAGGTGAGCACGTAGTTCTGGCGCGACTTGGGCACATTGTAGAAGTAGACAGTGGGCTCCTGCTGGGCCACGGTCTTGCGATAGGTGGAGGCGGCAGGCTTCTGGCACAGGGCGAGGGGCAGCGTTTGTTGCGATAATATCGCAACATCAGCGACAGGGAGGCGACCGCAGTAGAAGAGGTCGCAGTCGTAGCGTTGCAGCTCCTGGAACAGCGAGAGCAGCCGCTCGCTGGTCAGGGCCTTGATCTCCTTTTGCGAAGGCTGCAGCAGGTAGGCAGACTGCTGCCCGTAGAGGATGCGCTGCAAGGCGGCGGGCAGCACGCTCTCCTTTTCCTTGCCAAACGATTTATAGCCCACCTTGGCACTCTGCTTCACGTCGCTCAGCGCCTCCTTGTCGGCCTTGGCATGCTGCATAAAGTGGGCCAGCAGACGCAAGGCCGGCCCAAACTGGGCATCGCGCCCGGTGAGCGAGATAGAAAAGTTGCGGTCGCCCGCATCGAACGAGGCCGACACGCCGATGTGCTGCCAGGCTTTCTCCAGCTGCTGCTTCTTCAGCGAGTCGGTGCCAATGGCATCCAGATACTCGCCCAGCTGACTGAGCAACGGCGTGTGGATTGTGCCGTCCTTATACCGCAGGGTGAACGTGAAGATGTCGTTCACTGGATTCTCCTTCGTATAGAGCACCACGTGGGGCGACAGCACCGTGCGCTGGGCGTCGCGCTCAAAGTCCACCAACCGGATGGCCTGCTCCACCGTGGGCATCGCCTCCAGCTCGCGTGCATACTGCGACTTCGCCCCGGCGTTCTTCGGCTTCACCGGTTCGTAGCCTGGCTGCTTCAGCGTTTCCTTCGGCTCGTTGCCAAACTTCTTGTGCAGCGTGAGGTACTGGTCGGTGTAGTACTTACGCGCCACGCGCACCACGTCCTGCTTGGTCACGGTCTTCACGCGCTCTATCATATCGAGCACCGCCTGCCACGTTTGCCCCTGCGAGAAGGCATCGAGCATCACGGCCGAGCGGTCGGCTATCGTCTCCAGGGCCTGCTCGGCCTCCATCAGGTAGTTACGCTTCAGCTCTTCGAGCGTCTCCTCGCTGAAGTCGCCCGCCTTGATGCGCTCCATCTGCGCCAGACAGGCAGCCTCGGCCTTCTTCATCTTGCCGAAAGGCAGCTTCGGAACGACGAGCAGGAACTGCACGCCGGCATCGTTGAAGGCGGTGCGGTCGGTCAGTGCGGCCAGCACCTGGTGCTCGTTGGTCAGCGAGTCCAGCAGTCCGGCGCTGCCATTGCTGAGCAGCAGGTTGGCCACGTCGAGCACGATGCCATCGGGATCGAAGTCGGTGGGGGCGGTGAAGACCAGTGCCTCGGCCTTGATGAGGGGGATGGGCAGACGAATGATTTCGCGCCCACCCCTGACCCCTCCCCAAGGGAGGGGAACTTGGTTGGTCCTTTTGTCGACAGAACTATCTGGACTCCCCTCACTTGGGGAGGGGGTTGGGGTGGGCTTGATCCTTCCGAAGGTCTCTTCCAGCAGCGGCTGCAGCGACTGGGCATCGATGTCGCCACAAAGAATGAGGCCCATGTTCTGCGCCACGTAGTACTTCTTATAGAAAGCCTCCATCTCAGAGAGGCGCGGGTTCTTCAGGCTCTCGGTGGTGCCGAGGATGGGCTGACCGTAGGGGTGGTCGCCAAACACGGCCTTCAGTGCCTTGTTCATCGCCCCGCCCATGGCATCCTCCGCGCGGTTCTTCTCTTCGTAGACATTCTCCAGCTCGCCCTGGAACAGGCGGAACACAGGGTTGAGCAGCCGCTCGCTGTTCAGCCAGCACCATTGGCGAATGTACTGCGGCAGAAACAGGTTGTGGTAGTAGGTCACGTCGAAGCCCGTGGCGGCGTTCAGGGCACTGCCTCCGAAGCGTGAGATCAGGCGGTTGAACTCGTTGGGTATGGCGTAGTCGGCCGCCTTCAGGCTCAGCTGGTTGATCTTCTTCTGGATCTCAGTGCGGCGGGCCTCGTCCTTCGTCTGTGCCAGCAGGTCGTACTGCGCGGCTATCGAGTCGAGCCACGGCCGCTCGGCCTCGTAGTCCACGGTGCCGATGCGGTCGGTACCCTTGAACATAATATGCTCAAAATAGTGGGCGATGCCCGTACCGGGGCAGTCCTTGGCACCCGCCCTGACCACCACCGCACCATAGACCTTGGGCTGCGAGTGGTCCTCGTTCAGCCAGACGGTCATCCCGTTCTTCAACGTCAGTTCCTTCACTTGCAGTGCCTGCGGCACCTGGGCCAGGGCCATCATAGCCCCGCCTACCATCGTCAGTAGTACAAATAGTCTCTTCATCTTGTTTGACTTATTTTCGGCAAAGATAAGGAAAAATGCCGAAGAGGGCTCGGAAATTAGCAGAAATTATCATTATTTTGTATTGGTATCGGGAAAAAAGCCACCCACCGATATATCGCATACCAGCGGGTGGCGGCTCGTTTGTTGCTGTAACAAAACGAGAGAGAGATTTCTTGCTGCCTATTCCTTATCGGCCAAAGTCGTTTCTATCATGATGACGGCCTGCTTGTCCTCGGCGCCATAGCGCTTCAGCGTCTCGGCATCCTTGGCCACCGCCATGCTCTTGATGATCTTCGGGTCGGGCAGCGACAGGTTGCCCACGGGCTTGCCATCGAGCACCACCTGCACGTTGCCCAACTCCAGGCTGCCATTACTCATAGCTTTCTTAGCCACTTCGTAAGCCTCCACATAGGGTTCCTCTTCTTCGTCTTTCGACAACTTGAAGGTAATGGGCATGGTGTACTTCACGCGCACGTTCTTGCCATTCTGCTTGCCCGGCAGCCACTTGGGCATGGTCGAGATTACGCGCATGGCCTCGGCATCGAGCAGCGGGTCGATGGGGCGCACCACCTCCGGATCTGTGACGGTGCCATCGGCATCGACCACGAAGGTCACGATGACGCGGCCCTGCTTCCCTTGTTGCTCAGCCTCCTTGGGGTAGCGTACGTTCGCGTTAAGGAACTTCATCAGCTCGCTAATGCCACCGGGAAACGCCGGCATCTGCTCAACGACATCGAAGGCCCTGTCCTTCTTCGAAGGGTCTAAGGGCTGCATGCCGGCAGAGACCAACACGACTTCGGGCATTGGCTTCTGCTTCTTCGCAGTGTCGGCGGGCTGCACCAGCTCCTTCACCATTTGCACCACCGGGGCAGCGGGCTCGGTCTCTATCTGCTCCACCACATTCTCGACCTTCGGACTGGCAAAGGCCACCACGGCCAGGGCGGCCACGGGTGCGACGGCCAGCAGCTTCAGCCGCTGCCATCGGTTGCTTTTTGTTGTTGTCATCATACTGATTCTGCGTTTTAATGATTGATGATTAAGATTGTTTGCCATTGAGAATAGCTGGTTCCCAACGGACTTTCGTATCAGCAGCAACTGGTACTGCCGGGCGTCGACTCCTCTTTTCAGTACGGCCTCATCGGCCTCAAACTCGTGCACCTGCTGCAGCTCGTGCTTCAGGAGCCAGGCAGCGGGGTTCCACCACTGCATCACGATGAGCAGGTCCATCAGCGCCACATCTGCCGAGTGCAGCATCCTGATGTGGGCCCGCTCGTGGATGAGAATCTCCTGACCATTGTCGCGATAGTCGTCCTCGCTCATCACAATGTGGCGGAAGTAGCTGAAGGGCGACACCTCGCCGGGCAGCACGTGCAGGCGGATGCCATCGTCGAGCACCTCTTCACGCCCTTGGTGCAGCAGGCGGCGCAACCGCCATAGCGAAATGAAGTGAAAGAACAGCATGGCCACCACCCCTATATAATAGAATGTACGCGCGAGAGCCGTCCACGACAGCCGTTCCGCTTTTGGCGATGCGGTGGCAACGAGGTCTACGGGCAGCAGCGCCTCGATGCTGACGACAGCGGCAGCGGGCTGCTCAATGGAGAGCCGTACCCACGGCAGCACGACGGCCAGTAAGGCCAGCAGCAACAGCGCCACACGGTTGAAGCGGTGGAACGTGTCGCGACTGAGCAGCAGTTTGAACAGCAGGTAGAACACCACCAGGAGTGCTCCCACCTTGAGTTGATAGGCAAGTATCATTGGCTCTCTACTTCTCTGATTAGTTCCTTCAGTTCCTCCACACTAATCTTCTCGCTCTTCACCAGGGCCGACACGGCACTCATGTAGGAGCGGCCAAACAGCTTGTCGATGACGGCGGCCAGCGAACCGCCCTTATACTCCTCGCGCGACACCCGGGCAAAGTACTGGAAGCAGCGGGCCGTCAGGGCCTTGTGGTCCAGGAAGCCCTTCTCCTCCAGAATCTTCACCAGCGTAGAGAGCGTGTTCACGTGCGGCTGCGGCTCGTCGTAGTGAGCCTGAAGCTCGCGTATCTGCATGGGGCCATACGTCCAGTATCGCTCCATAATCTCCTCTTCCTTTTGCGTCAGTTGTTTCATCGTTGCTATGCGTTAATTAGGTTTACGACTGCAAAGTAACTAAAACTTTTCGTTATACAACTAATCTTCTTAGTTAAATAAACTAAACCGATTAGTTGTTTAACTATTTTAAGATAAAAAAGGCACCTTCCGATGTCACAAAAGGGGCCGCACGTTCGTTTTTTCTTATAGAATGAAGCCAGAAGAGTTAAGCCATCTCATTGCCTCGCTGCGGCCAAAGCTGCTTGCACAGGCCCGCCGACTATCCACCGACGACAGTCAGGCCGAGGACCTGGTGCAGGACACGCTGCTACAGCTATGGGCCATGCGCAGCGAACTGCCCTCGCATCCCAACCCCGAGGCACTGGCCCAGACCATTCTGCGCCACAAGTGGAACGACCACTGGCGCAGGCAGAAGACGGAACAGCGCATTCTGAGCGAGAAACAGAGAACCGAGACCGCCACCACCGAGCCCAGCGACGACCGTCAGCTCCTTGAACTGATGGTGAGCGAGCTGCCGCCCGTACAGCAGCAGGTGTTCCGTATGAAGGAGATGGAGGGCTACGAGAAGGACGAGGTGATGCAAGCCACGGGACTGAGCGACGACAGCGTGCGGCAGAACCTGTCGCGCGCCCGCCACAAGCTCAGGCTTCGCTTCCTGCAACTGGTCCTGGCATCAGTGGTGGTGCTCGTTGCCATCGGCGTGGTGCTGCATCTGCATGAAACGGGCAGGGACTACGCCATCATCGACGGCAAGGTGACCACCGACGACCAGCTCATCGCCCGTGAGGCCGAGCAGGCCTTGAACCTCGTCTCGGCCACCGAAGAAGAGACATTCGACGCATTGGAACTTTTAAACTAAGACAGATATGAAACGACTACTCATCATACTGATGCTGCTTTCGGCACTCGCCACCACGGCGTGGGCGCAGAAGGGGCTTCACATAGCCGAAGCCTTCGAGCGACTGGGCCACGAGAAGGGCTGCAAGATGGTGGAGATGCACGACACCCACCTGCGCGGCTACGAGCTGAAGACCTACCAGAGCCTGACTTACCGCACGCAGGGCAGCGAGGTGGCCCGCCTCCTGGAGCAAGACCGCCGGCAGGCCCGCAAGATTCGCGAAGTGGTGAGCGACGGCCAGGTGCAGAGCGGCTACTATATGATGCCGCCACTCGCCGAGGGCACGAACCGCTACGTGCTCTACACCCAGAAAGCCGATGGCAGCGGTGCCGTGATCTACATCGAAGGAGCGCTAAGCCCCGACGACATCCTGAAAATGTGTTACAAGAAAAAATAAGGACAAACGACTATGAAAAGACTTCATTTAATGATGACGCTGCTCCTGTCCCTGCCCCTGATAGCACGGGCCGAAGCGCAACAAGACACCACCGTGGTATATCAGGGCAGGCACTATGTGCTGAGCGAAGACTCGACCGGGGCCAAGGTCACGGTGCTGCGCAGCGACAGCACCCAGCTGGTGAAGCTGCGCGAGACCACGTTTGTAGACCAGCAGGAGGTGGAGCGCATCTACATCAGTTCGCCCTTCTTCAACCTGGGCGACCACCGCTACATGCCCACCACGCCCCGCTTCTACTTAGGCTTCGCGGGCACGTCGGGCCTGTCCACCAGCTTCTTCCATTCATACGAGTTAGGCGTGCCGCTCATGGATGCAGGCTTCTGGCTCGACAAGCGGCAGAAGCACCAGTGGAGCCTCTCGCTCATCATTGACCTGACCTACACCCGTATGTCGCTGAAGCCCGACCACGTTCTCTTCAAGGATCCCAACGGGAAGGGCTACATTGACAACCAGCAGGTAGAGAGCAGCCATTTCTCGATGTTTGGCTCACGCACGAAGCTGATGGCCAAGTGGTACAAGTACTTCGACGACCCTGACAACGACCGGCTGAGCATAGGGCTGGGCCTCAGCTACGATGGTCACGACAACAAAGAAAACTTCAGCCACTACGAGCAAGACGACTACGTCTATGCCGCCGCAGCCGGACTGAAGACCAGGAACACGCTGTCGGTGTGCGGACAAATCAGCTACAACGGGCTGATTCTCTACGGCCAGTATGCCGTGACGCCGCTGTTCAAGAGTGGCTTCGGCCCCAGCTGCCATCCTTTCAGCATAGGCATCGGGGTGTCGTTCTGATTAGTTGGAAGCGCGACGAAGCTCTATTCGGAAGGTGGTGCCGCGGCCAACTTCCGAATTTTTTACGTAGATGTGGCCCTTGTGATACTCCTCGACGATGCGCTTGGCCAGCGAGAGGCCCAGGCCCCAGCCGCGCTTCTTGGTCGTGAAGCCCGGACGGAACACGTTGGCCACGTCCTTCTTGCGGATGCCCTTGCCGTTGTCGGCCACCTCGATGGCCACGGTGTTGCCCTCCTCCAGCAGCCACAGGTCTATCTTGCCCGCGCCGCCCTCCATGGCATCGACGGCGTTCTTGCACAGATTCTCGATGACCCACTCGAAGAGCGAGGCGTTCATCTTCACAATGACGTCGTGGCCGGGATAGTGGCCCTTAATGGCCACCTTCTGCGACGTGCGCTTGTCCATATACTCAATGACGTGGTCGAGCACCTCGTTCATCGAGGCCTCGACCGGCTCGGGCAGCGAGCCAATCTTCGAGAAGCGCTCGGCAATGCGCTCCAGACGCTTCACGTCCTTGTCCATCTCGGGTATCAGGTCATCGTCGGGGTAGGTCTCTTTCAGCACCTCGACCCACGCCATCAGACTGCTGATGGGCGTGCCCAGCTGGTGAGCCGTCTCCTTCGACAGGCCCACCCACACCTTGTTCTGCTCGGCCCGCTTGCTGGAGAGCAGGGCGAACACGGCCACCACGGCAAAGATCATCACGATGCCCAGCTGCCAGTAGGGGAACTGCGTGAGCCGCTTCAGCATGATCGACTCGTCGTAGCACACCAGCAGATAGTCATCGCCATCGGAGAAAGCCATCCTGATGAAGTCGCCCGCCGCCTGCATCTTCTTGCCATACGCCTCGACGAAGGCCAGCGTGTCCTCGCCCTCCACGCTGATGTTGCGCCAGTCGGCCACGTTGCCGTCGCGGTCCATCACGATCACGGGTATGGTGTTGTTGCCCTCGATGACCGCCGTGGCCAGTGTCAGGTCGGTGTTCTCATCGGCCTCGCTGATGGTGTGCATGGCCTGTGCCCACACCTCCATCTTACCCTGCTCCTCCACCTGCAGGTCGCGCACCAGGTAGTGCGACACCAGCAGCGAGGTCACGGCGATGGCTACTGCCGTGACCACGAGCCATATCTTCACCTGGCGGATGCGGTCGGTCCATTGCATAGTGGTGGGGTGGTTTTAGGGCCTATGGGTCTTATGGGACCTATAGGACTTATGGGACCTATAGGACCTATTAGTCCTATTAGCCCTATTTTATCCTTGAGGTCATTTCGCTGCGCACGCCCTGATAGCCCTTGAGGAAGGCCTTGGCCGAGCCGAACGACAGGAACATGTCGAGGCGCACGGGTATGTGGTTCTGGTCGTCGGTGACGTAGAAGCGAATGAGCTCCTTGTTCTTGTCGCCCTCGTGCTCAATGAACGAGAACACCAGGCAGCGGAACTTCTCGTTGGTGCCGTCGATCTTGAACGTCTCCTTGCCCCTGAACTTCAGCCACGAGTTCTTCAGGCTCGAAGCGTCGGTGATGGGCATCGGGATGACATCGCCTTTCTTCATGGTCGAGGCATCGAAGTTGCGGGCCCTGAGGAAGATGCTCATCATGTCGTAGACACAATCCTTGTACTCCTTCTCCTGCCAGCGATGGTCGCCGTTCGACTTGATGGCGTGCATCTTGACGTGGCTGTAGCCCCGGGGATAGGTGTACCACAGTTCGTCTACGTAGTAGCGCTTGCCCTCGCGGGCCCCCTTGCGGTGGTACAGGGGCGACAGGTCTTTGGTGCTGCAGTAGCTGAGCAGCGTGTCGCGCATGACGAACACACCGTCGAGCTTGCTGTTGCCGCGCGTGATGAGACTGGTGCGGAAGGCCTCCTGCCCTTGATACGTCGACTTGACGGTAGACATAGATGCCGTGCCCACCTTGACCCACACGAACTTCCAGTTGAAGTAGAGGTCGTAGGTGAGGAACTCGCCCCCCTGGAAGGCCTTGTTCTCGATGCCGCACTGCGACTGCGCCCCTACGGAGCTAACGAAAAGTGAAGAGTGAAGAGTGAATAGTACAACTGCCAGGACCATCCATCTGAGTCGTGTCACTCCCATCACGTTTACCGTATTCTTCATTGTTGTCATTTATGTTTTTAGTTTTTCACTGTTCACTATTCGTTAGGGCAAAGCCCGCTTAATGTACTGAATGCCCTTCTCGGCAGCACGCTGGGCGTTGCGGTTGCGCAGCTGCTTCTCCTTGTCGGGCTTCTGCTTGACGATGGCCGCAGGCTTCTGCTGATAGCGGGGACGGGCCGTGAGCGTCCAGTCGCGACTGACGTCCCACTTGGCCTTGCACTCCACC
>JAFVEE010000156.1 GCA_017478085.1 Prevotella sp.
CAGCGTGTTCAGCGACCTGAACAATCTTGATGACATCTCGATGTGGGACCGCTACACCACCGTGTGCGGCCTGACCGAACAGGAAATACGCGACAACTTCGACGGTGAGGTGGAGCAACTGGCACAGGCATGCCGGATGACCAAGGACGAGTGCTATGCCGAGCTGCGCCGCCGCTACGACGGCTACCATTTCTGCGAGGACAGCGATGGTATGTACAACCCTTTCTCTGTTTTGAACACCTTGAGCAAAAGAAAGTTCGGCAGCTATTGGTTCGAGACGGGCACGCCCACGCATCTTATAGAACTGCTGAAGAGCACTGACTACAACCTGAACAACCTCCTCGAGGGCGAGGTGTCGGCTCAGCTCTTAGGCAGCGTCGACTCCATCAAGCAGGACCCCGTTTCGGTGTTCTACCAGAGCGGCTACCTCACCATCAAGGACTACGATGAAGAGTTCCGCGAATACACGTTAGGCTTTCCCAATACCGAGGTTCAGGATGGCTTCGTGAAGTGTCTGTTGCCTTTCTACACCAATCAGGGGAAAGATGAAACGCAGTTCAGCATTTCCCGTTTCGTACGCGAAGTGCGCTCTGGCCAGCCCGAGGCCTTTATGACGCGCCTGGTGTCGATGATGGCCGATGCCGACTACCGCATCGTGGGCAAGGCCGAGCTCTATCTGCAGAACTTCCTCTTCGTCTTCTTCCGTCTGCTGGGGCTGTACGTGCAGGTGGAGCGGGCCACGAGCGATGGCCGCACCGACATGGTGGTGCAGACCAAGGACTGCGTCTACATCCTGGAGTTCAAGCTCGACCAGAGTGCCGATGTCGCCCTTCGCCAGATTGAGGAGAAGGGCTATGCCCTGCCTTTCACCTCCGACCCTCGCAAGCTCTACAAGATCGGCGTGAACTTCAACAGCCAGCAGCGTCGCGTGGATGACTGGAAGATAGAAGAATAACGGAATAAATTCCCTTTAATAATTAAAAATGTGGGCATTACGGATGGAAAATGGAGGAAAGTTGGGGTAAAAGTCGATGGAAATGCCAATTTTTCCTAATAAAATGCTGTTATTTCGCGTAAAATTAGTAATTTTGTCGGCTGAATTTGCAAAGAGCATAATAATAAAAAAATAAAAGAATAACAAAGAACAAAAAAAGAAATGGCAGCAATTGGAAAAATCAGAAGCTGGGGCCCTATTCTCGTAGGAGTGATAGGTGCCGCCCTGTTTGCCTTCATTGCTGAGGAGCTGTTCCGTTCGTGCGAGGCACAGAAGAACGAGCAGCGCCAGCAGGTGGGCGAAGTGTTAGGTGAGAGAATCTCTGTGCAGGAATTCCAGGCACTCGTTGACGAGTACCAGGATGTGATGAAGATTACGCAGGGACGCGACAACTTCAGCGAGGAAGAGCTGAACCGCCTGAAGGATCAGGTGTGGAACACTTTCGTACAAAACAAGATTATTGAAAACGAGGCTTCAAAGCTGGGACTCACCGTCACCGACGAGGAGCTGCAGGGCATTCTGCGCGAAGGCACCAACCCGATGCTGCGCCAGACCCCGTTCGTTAACCAGCAGACGGGCCTGTTCGACGTGGCCGCCCTGACCAAGTTCCTGAACGACTACAAGAACGCCCAGTCGCAAGGCTCGCAGGTCTACGAGCAGTATCAGACCATCTATAAGTACTGGCAGTATGTCGAGAAGACGCTGCGCCAGAACCTGCTGGCCTCGAAGTATCAGGCCCTGCTGGCTGGCTGTCTGCTGTCGAACCCCGTATCGGCCAAGGCTTCGTTCAACAACCAGAACGAGGAGAGCAGCATCCTGCTGGCTTCGATGCCCTATGCCGAGGTGAACGACAATGACGTGCCCGTGGAGGATGCCGACCTGAAGGCAAAGTACAACGAGAAGAAGGAGCAGTACAAGCAGCGCGACAACCGCGGTATGGAGGTAGAGACCCGCGACATTAAGTATGTGGCCTACCAGGTGGTGCCCTCTGAGGCCGACCGTGCCGAACTGCTGAAGACGATGAACGAGGCTGCCAAGAGCCTGGAAGAGGGAAATGCCCCCGCCGACGTGGTGCGCAAGGCCCAGTCGCAGGTGTCTTATACCGGCCTGGCCGTGACCCGTGCCGCCCTGCCCTCTGACATCGCCGCCAAGATAGACTCGATGAGCGTGGGCCAGACTTCGGCTCCGTTCGAGACCCGCAGCGACAACACGATGAACGTGGTGAAGCTGATTGGCAAGACGCAGATGCCCGACTCTGTAGAGTACCGTATGATTCAGGTGGGTGGCGAGTCGCTCGAGGCAGCCCGCAAGACCGCCGACAGCATCTACAACGCCCTGAAGGCCGGTGCCGTGTTCGATAGCATTGCCCGCAAGTATGGCCAGGAGGGCAGCAAGCAGTGGATGACCTCGGCCATGTACCAGAACTCGCCCATCCTCGATGTCGATACCAAGAACTACATCGCCACCGTGAACTCGCTGGGCAAGGGCGAGCTGAAGAACCTGGAGCTCTCGCAGGCCAACCTCATCCTGCAGGTTACCGACCGCCGCGCTATGGTCGACAAGTATGATGTGGCCGTAATCAAGCACACCATCGACTTCTCGAAGCAGACCTACTCTGATGCCTACAACAAGTTCAGCCAGTACGTGAGCGAGAACAAGACGCTTGAAGAGCTGGAGCAGAACGCCGAGAAGTTCGGATTCCAGGTGCTTGAGCGCAACGACGTGGCCAACTACGAGCACGGCGTGGCCGGCATTCGTGCCACCCGCGAGGCTATGAAGTGGATATTCGATTCGAAGGAAGGCCAGCTGTCGCCCCTCTACGAGTGTGGCAACAACGACCGTCTGCTGGTGGTGGCACTGACCAAGATTCACCCCGTGGGCTATCGCGACTGGGAGAGCCTGAAGGACGAGCTGAAGCAGGAAGTGCTGCGCGACAAGAAGTTCGACTTGCTGGCCAAGAAGCTGGAAGGCGTGAAGAGCGTGGCCGATGCCCAGAAGCAGGGTGCCCGTGTTGACACCGTTCCCGTCATCACGTTCGCCAGCCCCGTCTATCTGCCCTCTACCCACGCCAACGAGCCCGCACTGAGCGGTGCCGTGGCTGCCACGAAGGCAGGCGAGTTCAGCAAGCAGCCCGTGAAGGGCCTGCAGGGAGCCTATGTGTTCCAGGTGCTGAAGAAGGCCCAGCGCGAGGGTGCCAAGTTCGACGAGAAGGCTGAGGAGCAGACCCAGAAGCAGACCGCTATGCGTGCCGCCTTTGGTGCCTTCTTCCAGGATCTCTACCAGAAGGCCAACGTGGTAGACAACCGCTACCTGTTCTTCTAAACAAAGAAATTACCAATCCTTAAAGTCCTGGGAAGTCTAAAAAAAACAAGACTTCTCAGGACTTTCTCTTTTTAATTGCTTTACTGGTGGTAGCGCACCAGCCCTTCAAGTGGGCTCTGCTCTACCCTACCCACCCTTAGCGTGAGCAGCGAGGCGGCATGGGCCAGCTCGGTCTGGAAATGCCAGGCTATGCTGCCCGTGGCCGATAGTGGCAGGTCTGTTCGACCGTAGGGCTGCACATTGCGGCGCAGAAAGTTGGCAAAGGCATCGACCACCAGCATACTCAGCTGCCCGAATTGCTCCTTATGCCGACTGATGAAGGGCGTGAGCGAGGCCAGCCAGCGATTGGCCAAGGGCTGCCGGTAGACGCGCTCAATGACCTGCGCCATCGTGAGCTGCATTTCCTCTTCGAAGAGCTGCTTCAGCTCCTTGGGCAGCAACCCTTTGTAGAGAGCATTCAGCAGGTTGCGCCCCAGCACGGCACCACTGCCCTCGTCGCCCAGGATGTAGCCCAGGGCGGGCGTGTTCTGCACGATGCGACAACCGTCGTAGAGGCAGGAGTTGGCCCCCGTGCCCAGAATGCAGGCCACGCCCTCGCTCCTTCCGCAAAGGGCGCGGGCGGCTCCTAAGAGGTCGCTTTCGGCCTCAACAGCCTCAGCGTCTACGGCAAACACCTCGGCCAGCAGACTGCGCATGGCCGGCACCAGTTCAGGGCGAAGCCCGCTGCCGTAGAAATGAATGGAAGTGAGCGGAGCGTGAAGCGAGGCGAGGAGGGTCGAGAGGATGGCACGAATGTCAGCCTCCCGCTGGTGAACGGGGTTGATGCCCTCGGTGTGCAGACGGCTTTCGGTGGTGCCGTCGCTGTTCAGAAGCACCCAGTCGGTCTTGGTGCTTCCGCTGTCAGCTATCAGTTTCATATCTTCTTTCAGTCTTCAATATAGCTGCAAAGGTACGAAATAAATTACAATAATTCTTTCTTTTTAGCGAAAAAGCAGGCAGGCCGAGCCTGTTATTCATAATAATTTCGTAATTTTGCACGCAGAATCAAAGCAACCCAAGATGAAAAGACTGATCGTACTATGCGTGCTTGCCTGCCTGATGCTGACCGATGCACGCGCCGTGCTGAAGGAGCAAGACCTGGAGCAGACGCTGAGCGTGCTGCGTGTTGAACTGGTGGAACGCCACAAAGAGCTGAGCAGCCAGGCCAGCCAGCGACGCCTGCAGAACCAGGAGATACAGAACAAGCTGATTGAGACCATGAAGCGGTCGAACCAAAACTCGCTGATGCTCTACTCGCAGAAGTCGAACTACGTGTTCGACCTGACCTACGCCTGCAACGAGGCCACCGACCTCTACCAGCAGTTCCAGCGGCAGCAGCTGCCCTTCCGCACCTTTATGGAGAGCAACGATATGGAGATTGCCAAGTTCGACAGCCTGATATACAGCCTGCGGCTCATGCCGGTGGTGATGCTCAGCCAGAAGGCCAAGACCGACCGGGCCGTGTGCCTGACGCTGGCCATCAACATACGCAACACGCTACAGGCCAACAGCGCCCAGACGGCCGACTTCATACGCTACTACGATATGACCGAGTCGCGGCTGAAGAACCTGAACGACTACGCCCAGAAGCGCTACAACGAGATTCAGACGGGCATCTTCAAGAATGGCGGCAAGACCTTCTTCGAGATTATGGCCAACTTCCAGATGAGCCTGGAAGAAACGCGCCAGACGCTGACAGAGAAATACCGCCCCACGAAAGACTCGCAGTGGAGCAGCCAGATCATTTTCGGCCTCTTTGGCATCATTTTCCTCTACATCGTACTGGCCACGGCGCTCAACCTGCTGGGGTTCCACTTCCTGATGCCGCGCCGCTTCCACACACGCGAGTTCCTGAAGAAGCGTCCCTGCATCATCATGGCCACCACCACCATCACCTTCGCCATCATCCTGGCACTGGTGCGCAACCTGGGCTCGCAGAACTTCATCATCATGGCGTCGAACGTGCTCATAGAGTATGCCTGGCTGCTGGCCGTGATCCTCATATCGCTGCTGCTGCGCGTCAACGGCGACCAGATCAAGAGCGCCTTCCGCATCTATGCCCCGCTGGTGGTGCTGGGGTTCATCGTCATTGCCTTCCGCATCATCCTCATCCCGAAAGAGCTGGTCAACATCATCTTCCCGCCACTGCTCGTCGTGGCCACCCTGTGGCAGTGGCTGGCCGTGAGCCGCCACAACCAGAACATTCCGCGCCAGGACATGTTCTACACCTACATCTCGCTCACCGTCTTCATCATCTCGACCGTGTGCTCCTGGATGGGCTACACGCTGCTCGCCGTGCAGATACTCATCTGGTGGATCATGCAGCTCACGTGCATTCTCACCATCACCTGCCTGTCGCGCTGGCTGAAGCTCTATGGCGAGCGCAGGCAGATGGACCAGAAGCCCATCACCAAGTCGTGGTTCTACCTATTTATTTATAAGGTGGTGCTGCCCGTACTGGGCGTGCTATCGGTCATGGTCAGCATCTACTGGGCGGCTGACGTGTTCAACCTGAGCGACCTGTGCTGGCAGATATTCCGCCGCCACTTCATCGATATGGAGAACCTGCAGCTCTCCATCCTGAAGCTCTCGATGGTGGTGTGCCTCTGGTTTGCCTTCGCCTACGTGGCCTCTACGCTGCTGGCCTTCATGCGTCTGCACTTCACGCTGCAAGACGAGACCACCGCCGACTCGCGCGTGGCCATGAGCCGCAATGTGGTGCAGGTGCTCGTGTGGGGCATTTGGCTGCTCATGTCGCTCAGCATTCTCCACGTGTCGCTGGCCTGGCTGCTCGCCATCTCCGGCGGCCTGAGCACCGGTATCGGTTTCGCTTCGAAAAATATCATCGAGAACATTTTCTACGGCGCATCGCTGATGGCCGGGCGACTGAAGGTAGGCGACTGGATCGAGGTAGACGGCACGATGGGCAAGGTGGAGAGCATCAGCTACACCAGCACCATCGTTGAGTCGCTCTACGGCGAGGTTATCACTTTCCAGAACTCACAACTCTTCGACAAGAACTACAAGAACCTGACCAAGAACCACGGCTACGTGCTGGCCGCCATTCCCTTCGGCGTGGCCTACGGCAGCAACCTGCGCCAGGTGCAGCAGGTGGTCGAAGAGGCCGTCAACGGCATGCATCACCAGTGGATGGACCCCGACAAGCTCGTCAAGTCGGTGGTCACCACAATGAACGACTCGAGCGTAGACTTCAAGCTCTTCGTCTGGGCCGATGCCGTAAAGAAGGCCTACGTCATCAGCGACGTGCTACGCACCGTCTACGAGACCCTCGACCAGCACGGCATCGAGATTCCATTCCCCCAGCGCGACCTACACATCAAAAGCGACGCACGCCTACTGGCCAGTGGCCAGCCTGTAGTCTAAGAGCCGGTTCTGCAGGTCGGCCCAGGCATCGACGCGCTTGTCGAGCGACTGCTGGTGCAGCAACTGGGCCTGCAGCAGGTCGCTCATGGTGCAGGTGCCGGCCTTGTAGAAATTGCGGTTCAGCCGCAGGTTCTCTTCCGACTGCTCCACGCCCTGCTGTGCCAGTTGCAGTTGCTGGCTGGCCTCCTTCACATCGTTTCTTGCTTTCTGTATGCGTATCTGCAGCAACTGGGCGTTGTCCTCCAGCTGTTCTACGGCCTTCTGCTGCTCAATCTTGCGGCGCTTGATGGCGTGGGAGCCACCCCACCAGTCGCTGATGGGCACGCTGACGGTAGCGAAGATCATGCCAAAGGTGTGGTCGTTTTCGAGCAGGTTGTGGTAGTTGTAGCCCGCCCCCACGGCCACCGAGGGCAACTGCTGGCCCACGGCCATCAGCTTCTGCAAGGTAGTGGCTTCTACCTGCTTCTGCAAAAGCTGGTATTCGGGAAGGGATTCTAATGTAGAGTGTCGGGTGAAGAGTGCAGAGTTTGCTACCGCAGTCCCATTGTCCATATCAAGAGCGGTAGCAATCCCTATGCTCTCAAGTCTAAACTCCGAACTACAGAGTCCGCAGTACTGAGCCAGCAACAGCCTGACGAGGTCGATGCCGTTCTGCAACTTCAGCTTCTGACTTTCGATGTCATTCTGGCGTAGCTGCACCTGCAGCAGGTCGTTGCGCAGGGCAACGTCAGCCTTCACGGCCACGTCGACATCGTGGGCCAGGTCGGTCAGCAAGGCTCCGGCGGCCTCCACGGTATTCATCTTTTCCTGCAGGGTGACCAGCTGCCAGTAGTACTGCTCGGTGGTCTTCTCGACCTCGTTCTTCGAGAGTTGCAACTGCAAGACGCTCACGTCCTCGCCTACCCTGGCCAGCTTGTTGCCATTGACAATCTGCCCTCCGGCAAAGACGGGCTGCACGGCCATCAAACTGCCTATGGTACCGTTCTTCATCATCGAGACGGTCATAGGCTGGGCCAGGGCAGCCAGGGCCTGCGGCGGGAACGACTGGGCCAGCGTGGCCCCCAGCTCAGGCGAAATGTAGTCAGCGGCATTCACATCCATCTGCGCCATGCCCGTATTGGCATTGAACCAAAGGCCCGTACCGCTGATGTTGGGGAAGTACTTGGTGAAGGCCTCCTTGCGCTGTTGCCGGGCAACCTCTATGCCATGCTGGGCATTGCGTATGGCTATATTATGCTGCAGGGCCGAGTCCTTCAGCTGGGCAAGCGAAAGGGCCACCCCCTGCCCCTCCCCAAGGTTGGGGAGGTTGGTTTCCTGTGCAAAAGAATTAAATACTATAAAGGATAGTGAAACTAAAATGATTCTTTTCATTGCTTATACTATTTAGTAGCCCTCCCTTGGGAGGGGATGCGTGGGCATTACTTTAAATTGACCTTCCAGTAGACTACGGGCAGCATGCAGACCACCAGGATGAGCGAGCCGATGCCACCGGCAAAGATCGTGACGCCCACCGGCATCCAGAACGACGACTGGGCGATGATCATAGGCACCACACCCACGGCCGTGGTGGCGGTGGTGAGGAAGATGGGCACCATGCGCCGCTTGCCGGCATCGTAGGCCGCCTGTCGCACGGCCTCGTTGTAAGAGCGGCGGTAGTCAGCCGATGCCCCGGCGGGGAATCCCTCGGGTGCGAACTTCTTCACCAGGTCGTTGGCGTGCTCGAAGATCAGGATTTCGTTGCGCATAATCATTCCCATCAGCGTGATGAGGCCGAAGATCGAGGTGAGGCCCAGTGCGCGGTTCATCAGCCCGAGGCCGATCAAGGCTCCGGGCAGCATCAGTCCCAGTGCGGCCATACAGACCAGTGTGATGCCATACTTCTTGAAGTTGAAGAGCAGGAAGAAGAACACGATGAGCATAGCGATGCCGATGCCACCCACGATCTGTGGAATGGCCTCGTCGCCATATTCTATTTCTCCACCCACCTCGCAGCGAATGCCCTGCGGCAGCACGATCTCCTCTTGCATTATCTTGGCTATGCGCTGCTCCACGGGCCCGGTGTAGACCCCCTGTGCAAATTGGGCCGTCACGGTGATGCAGCGCTCGCCGCCTCGGTGCAAGATGCGGCTCTCGCTCCACTTCGGCTTCACGCTGGCTATCTGGCGCAGGGGCACGGTGGTGTTGCTGCTGTTCAGGCCCGACGAAAGCATCGTTACGGGCGACGACACCCCCAGGTTCTCAATGTCGCTATAGGTCATATCGGCCTGGTCGCGCACAATGATGGGCAGCTCGTAGTCGTCCTCCCAGATCTGGCCCACGCGCAGGTCGCTCGACGTGGCGCTCAGGGCAATGGCAGCCGTGGCCCGTGTGATGCCCAGCTGTGCCGAGGCCACGGGGTCCAGCTCAACGTTGATGAGGGGGAATGGCTGCAGATAGTCGGTGTGCACCCACTCCAGCTCGGGCATCTGGCGCATACGCTCCATCAGCCGTTCTGCCACGATGTGCAGCGAGTCCAGGTCATCGCCATAGAAGCGGTACTCCAGCTCGTTGACTTCCAGGTAGTCCAGTCGCTTGAACTTGACGTAGGCATCGGGAAAGGCCTCGCTCAGCCGGGGCTGATAGTCGGCCAGCAAGTCGAGCGTAGCCTTTTCCGACTGCGTGTTGACGATGAACTGAGCATAGTTCTTGCCGGCCATCTGCGGGGCGTAGGCATCCATAAAGCGGGGCGAGGCGCAGCCTATGAAGCTGGTGATGCCCGTGATGCGCTCGTCGTTCTGCAGGACGTGGCGGACAGAATCCGCCACCACGGTGGTCTCGGCCATTCCCTTGCCGTCGGGCAGGAAAATCTCTACGGCAAACTGGTCGCGGTCGGCGTATGGGAAGAGGCGTATCTTCAGCGTAGGCACGATGAGGCTCGACAGCAGCACGAGGCCTATGCCGCAGCCGATGGTGAGCCACGGGTGGCGGAAGGTCAGGCCGAGCGTACGCTCGTAGGTCTTTTGCACCCAGTGGGTGATGGCGTTTCCCCCGGTGCTCACCTTGCCGGGCCTGATGATTTTGACCTCCAGGAAGGGAATCACCGTGACGGCCAGCAAGAGCGATACCATCAGGTTGATGGTGATGGTCCAGGGGAAGTCCTGCAGGGCATCGAGAAACACGCCCTTCATCGTGATGAGGAAGGGGAAGAAGATGGCGCAGATGCAGATGGTGGCCAGCATCATAGGCATAAAATACTGCCTGGCCGACTGGATGGCGGCCTCCTTGGGTTCGTAGCCCTTGCCCAGATATTCCAGATAGCCGTCGATGACCACGATGGCATTGTCGACAATCATACCGAGCACCACGATGAGCGCAGCCAGCGTCACGATGTTCAGCTCGATGCCCGCCATATACATAATGGCTACCGAGACAAACGTGCTAAGCGGAATGGTGATGGCAGCCACGATGGCCGAGCGCAGGGGGAAGAGCACCATCATAACCAGGATGATGATGGCCATCGAGATGAGCAGGTCGCGCAGAAACGAACTGACGCTCAGGGCCACCACCTTCGGCTTGTCGGCAATGCGGGTAATGCTTACGTCGCTGGGCATCTCGTTTTGGCGGAAGTCGTCGAGCACCCTGTCGATTTCCTCGCCATAGGCTACCACGTTGTTGCCTGCCGTCATCTCCATCGACAGCAGCACGCAGGGGTGTCCGTCCTGCTCAATGCGGCTGGCCGCAGCGTCGTATTCGCGCACCACGCGGGCCACGTCTCTCACGCGGGCCACCTTGCCCGTAGCCGGGTCGCTGAAGATAATCTGGTTGGCAATCTCCTCCACGCTGTTCTCCGTTGGCTCCACGTGGATGGGCACCTGCTGGTCGTCGTCGCTGATGCTGCCGCTCATCGTGGTGATGCCCTGAGCCTGCAGGCGGGCAAAGAGCATCTGCTGGCCAAGGCCGTAGGCCTGTAGCCGCTGGCGGTCTACGTAGAGCGAAATCTGCTCTTTCTGCTCGCCAAACAGCTTCACGTTGGCCACCGACGGGATGCGGCGCAGCCGGTCCGACAGCCGGTCGCTGTAGTCGCGCAGTTCGCGGTAGCTGCGCTGACCGCTCTCTACGGCTATCAGCAGGGCCGATGTGTTGCCAAAGTCGTCGTTCACCACCACGGCCAGCACACCTGCGGGCAACTGCTGCTTGAAGGTGTTCAGGCCGTGCTTGATCTTGCTCCAGACCTCGTCCTTGTTGTTCACGTTGTCGTTCAGACGCACCATCACGATGCACATACCGTTTTGCGACGTGGTGGTGGTCTTCGAGCGGTTCACCTCGCCATAGGTAAACAGGTAGCGTTCCAGCGGGCGGGCCACCTGCTGCTCAACCTCCTCGGTAGTGGCACCCGGACAGACGGCCACCACCACGCCCTGCCGAATCGTGGCGTGCGGAAACTCGTCCTTCGGCATCACATACATACCATAGATGCCCATAACGAAGAGTATCCCAATAATCAGCAGTGCTATGCTGTAGTGCTCCAATGGCCATCGGAGCCATGACATCTTCTCTTTCATCATACTCGGTTAAAATACGACCTTTGTTCCTTCACTCAGTTTCTGATAGCCCTCGGTCACGATGCGCCGACCGCCGTCAAGCCCTTCTTCCACGGCTATCTGGTTGCCTCGGGTGGCACCCGTGCTGATGGCCGTGCGGTGGGCCGTGCTGTCGGGGGCAACAGTCCATACGAACAACCCGCCGCCTGCTTCCTTCTGCACCGCAGTAACGGGCACGTACAGTTGCCCTTGCTGCGCCGTGTCGCCCATCTTGAACTGCACCGAAGCCACCATGCCCGGCAGCAGCCTGCGCTCGCCATTGGCCACGCTGATGCGTATGTCGTAGGTGTGGGTCAGCGCGTCGGCAGTCACGCCTTTCTCAATGCGGCCTCCTTCGAAGCTGCGGCCTATGGCTTCTACCTTGATGGTCGATGGCGTGCTGGCCGCAATGCTGCCCACCTCGGTCTCGGGCACGGCCACCTTCACCTTCACGGTGCTAATGTCGAGCAGGCTGACCACGGCCTGCGAGGGCAGCGCCGTTTCGCCGGCTCCTATCAGCCGCCGGCCCACAATGCCGCTCACGGGGGCTGTCAGTCGGCAGTCCGACAGATTCTTGCGGGCCACTTCCAGCTGCGACTTTGCCTGTGCCACCTTGCTCTGAATCTCAACCCACTGCACTTCGGGCAGCGAACCGTTCTCATAAAGCTGGCGGTAGCGCTCCAGGGCATCGCTGGCCTGCGCCATCTGTGCCTCGGCGCCGCTCAGCAGGTTGCGGGCCTGCGTGTCGTCCATCTCGGCCAGCAGCTGGCCCCGGGCCACGCTCTGCCCCTCGTCGACCAGCACCCTGCGCACCACGCCCATACCCGTGAAGCTCACGGCCGTGGCCTCGCGCTCCTCCACGATGCCCACGTATGCATGGCTTCTGCCGTCGGTTGTATTGGCCACCACCTCGGTCTTCACCCGCGTCGGGGCCTTCACTGCCTCTTTCTCTTTCTTGCTGCAACCACTAACAAGTAGTACGGCCAGCAATGCCAACAAACATCTATTCATTCTTTTTCTATCAATAATGGGTCAAAAAACAATTTCGGGAAATGTGGTGCAAAAGTAGCAGAAAAAATACAAACATAGATGTTCTAATCAGAAGATTATATGCTTGATTTTACATACAAAGGCAATATCAATCAAAATATACGTCAAATCGAATATTGTTTTTCTGTGATTTTGATTATCTTTGCAGCCTAAACGGACACGACTTATGCTACAAGGAGAAAACTTTCTGCAGACACTGACCGACAATAAGGACATACACATAGGCTATTCCGACAAAGACATTGTCATCATCGACAGCATTCAGAAATTTGCCGAGATCAGCTCGGCCCATGTGTCTATGAGTGCCATCACGATATGCACCAGCGGCAAAGTGCAGGGAACCATCAGCGGTCAGCGCATAGAGCTGCACCAGAGCCAGGTTGCGGTGATTCCGCAAAACGTGATTGTTACCGACTTGATGGTCAGCCCCGACTTCAACCTGAAAGCCATGTTCCTCAGCAACAACATCATACAGAGCTTCCTGTGCGAGAAGATGGGCGTGTGGAACAAAATAATGTATATGCACGAACTGCACATCCTGACAATGGCTGACGAAGACATCCAGCTCTACATCCGCTTCTACGACCTGTTGCAAAGTTTTTTCAACAAGCCTGCCGATATGCCCTTCCGCACGGATGTCATACAGTCGCTGCTGCGCGGTGCCGTATTGGGGATATGTGGCTTGCTCAGCAGGATGGCACCTTCTATGGTCTGCGAGCAGGAACCCGCCTCAAGCAATACCCACTTCCAGCGCTTCCTGGAGCTGCTCCACTCCGAACACAGCAAACGCCACACCGTGGAGTATTATGCCAACGAGCTCTGCATCTCGCCCAAGTACCTCTCTTTCCTGTGCAAAAAGCAATCGGGCAAGACCGCCAACGAGTGGATTACAGAGCACACGATGGAAGAGATACGCTACTACCTGAAGCAGACCGACCTGAGCTTCAAGCAGATTTGCGACCAGCTGGGCTTCCCCAACCCCTCGTTCTTTGGCAAGTATGTCAAAGATCATTTCGGCATGACCCCAGGCCAGTTCAGATGGGGAGGCAAGTAGATCTTCAGTCTCTAACCTATATTATTCACGGAGATTACTTTTTTTTCGTCTGCGACGCTACATAAATATACGTGAATGACCCGTAAATGATTCGTAAATTTTCTCTTCTGCCAATTTACGGATAATTTGCGAGCCCATTCACGTATATTCGCGTTACGCCGTAGGCATAAAAATAATGTTCATGATTAATTCAGGTTAATAACCTCATCAATATCTTTTCGGGCCTCCTCGAAAGGGTCAACTGCTTCCTTGGCCCCTCCATTAGTAGAATAAAAACAAGCAGCGATGACAGCATTATCCCTATTGCCGTCATCGCTGCATAACCAATCATTGTGATATGTGATTACTTCACCAATATCTTCCGTCCGTCTACGATGTTTATACCCTTTCTTGGAGCATTCATCACGCGGCCACCCATATTGTAGATAGCATCCTTCACGCCCGTCTCACCCTTCACACCGCTGATGCCAGTGGTCTGGGCACCTGCCACGGTGAAGTCGTGAGCCACGGCGTTGCGGTCGGCAAAGACGATGTTCTCGAACTGAGCCTGTCCGTTGCCATTGAGCTGCAGGTTGAGCACAGCACCTTCCTCACCCTTGAAGGTAGCGTTGGTGGCCGAGTAGACCATTACG
>JAFVEE010000157.1 GCA_017478085.1 Prevotella sp.
AACTATATATTCTACTAATTCAACTTTGGCAAGCTCCGGTTGCCATGTAGTTAAATGGAGTTAGAAGAAGATAGAAGAAGATTAAAGACATTTGTATTGCCGCAGAATCACTGCTGACAGAGTAACGTCCTCTATCTTCCGCCGCTGAAAAGCGGCTATCTTCCTTTATCTTCCTAACATGCGAAACTTGAATTATACTAATTTTGGTAGTTAAGTAGATGGACACTAATTCGTGAAAGTCATGGTAAAAAAAGTTTTTCTGATGAGAGGCTGGGATTTTCTGGCGAGAGGCTGGGAAAATTTTGTGAGAGGCTGGGAAAATTTCGCGAGAGGCTGGGAGAGAAACACAACAGTTTGTTTAATTTTGAATTCAATTTTGTTTAATTTCTCGCCGTTAGGCGACCCATAGATTTCCCAGCCTCTCGCGTCCACCCGAGGGGCGGTTACGTAGAGCGTGGCGTTGTGGAGCACGAAGCCGTTGGCATCCTGCATGTTGAGGAAGTCCTTGCAGCGCACGTCGGCATTCTTTATGAGCACGTTGGAGAACGAGCGCTCAGGCAGCGCCTTGACGCCGATGAAGCGGGCACAGCCGTCGACGGAATAGCCCCTGCGGTCAATGACACGCAGAGGGCGTCTCAATCTCCTTCGTGTGGCAGGTGTTTTGCTTGTCGGTCACATTGATGTCATGCAGGGAGAGGACCATGCCGTGACGGGCGTCGTTCCGTCGGGGAACAGCTCAGACTGGGCGACCACGACATCGGTAATCTCCACCTTGTGGCCCTTGCTGCCATACTGTGTGCGGGTCTTGTCGGTCCAGTTGGGCTTCATCTCCGACACCTTCACTTCGAGCGTATACCGAGCCTTGGGCAGGTGGGGCGACAGCCAGCGCAGGCCCTTGGCAGGCACCTTGCTATAGAAGTCGACGCTGGTCTGGAAAACCACCTTGCCCGCCTTGTCCTTGATGCTGATGTCGGCATAGCCGCTCTCGTCGTCGGTGTTGCCGAGGAGGCCAACCTGCGTACCCTTATACTTATATATAAAGGTGTCGCCCACACGGGCCGACTTCCACTGCTTACCTACAGTCTTGCCGTCGATAGCGGCAGGATGGCCGGTCAGCGGGTTCCACTGCTCGCGGTATTCAGGTATGCTCAGCACGCCGTCGCGGGCCTCGATGGGCAGGTTGTCGGTGTGCATCAGCATGACATACTCGCCCGTCTTGGGACAGCGCAGCACCTTGGGACGCTCGCCCACGCGGGCGGGTCCCATGCGGCCGTCCTGCTGCTGACTGAAGGCGATGCCCTCGAACCGCCACCGGGCGAGGTCGCTGCTGCTGTAGCAGCTGAAGCCCGTGAAGACGTTGGCCGAATCGGTCTTGTACTCGCCAAACAGGTAGTAGCGGTTGCCGTCCTTGATGATGTTCGCCCCGTGGGCACTCACCGGCTCCCGGTTCTGGTCGTACCAGGGAATGCCGTTCACTATTGTCTGGGCACTGCCCAGCAAGACATTGCACAGAAGCAATAATGCAATCGAAAGTCTTTTCATATTAATCCGTTAATTTCGTTGTTCAAAAGCATATGATGTGAGGGCGCGGTATTCCGACTCCGTTATCTGGATGATGGAACCGTGGCGAGGGGTGAACACACCCTCAGTCTTCGTCTCGTGGACGAGCGTGAAGTTCTGCCAGTCATCGGTGCGGCAGAACTGATAGACGCCATCCTTGAAGCAGTCGTAGCTCAGCATCCAGCCGCCACCGATGAGCGGATAGGCCGTAGAACCTTCTGACGACAGACGGTTGGGCTGCATGTGGCCGGGCAGGAGCGTCCACGAAGGCTGGTCGTGCAGGTCGCGGAACGTGTACTGCCGGCGCTGCAAGCCGTCGGGTCCGCCCCAGGTGTTGAAGAACAGGTGGTAAAGTCCCTGCTCGTCCTGCACGATGTCGGTGTCGATGGTGGGATAGGGATAGGTGAACAGCGGCTGCGGGTCGCCCTCCAAGTCGCTGAAGTCGGCGTTGGCGTAGGCGTAGTAGACGGCATCCCGGGGGAAGGGGCCGTCCTTCTCGCTGTGCAGGGAGAAGTAGACCATCAGCTTCTTGGCAGATGGGTCATATATGGTCTGTGGCGCCCACACGGCATTGGCTTTGGCGTATGGCTTGCCGGGATAGCGGGCGGGGAAGTGGACGGCGTGGTGCTCCCAGTGGATGAGGTCGCGCGAGCGCAACAGGATGATGCCCCGGTTGGTCCACTTGCCCAGCGACATGTCCATGTCGGTGAGCACTTGGTAGAACCAGCCGTCATCGCCTCGTAGCAGATGCGGGTCGCGCACGCCGCCCGAACAGGCAATGGTGTCAGACGCGATGACGGGCCGCCCCTCGTTCAGCGGCGTGAAGTTCACGCCGTCGTCGCTCACGGCATAGCACACCTGCTGCCCTTCGGTGGTATTGTTGATGAAATAGGCAAAAAGGTAGTGGGTCATCTTTTCGGTACGAGTGCCGCCATAGACGGTGCTTCCCATTGTGCCGATGACGAGTGCCACTATGGCAAATAACAGTTTCCTTTTCATTGTTCTTGTTTTAGTAGGTTTTCGGTGCAAAATTACGAAATAAGTGAGTGAAATGCAAGGAACTCCATCTTGTTGTCGCCCTCGCTGAGTTGCACATCCTTGAAGATGATACGGTGGATGTCGTCGGCCTGCTGGCGGGCTATCTTCTTGCCGTTCACGTAGAGCGTGGCATCCTTCTGATTGGTGTAGACCTTCACGTCGACGGTCGAGTGATGGCGGTCGGTGAAGCGGCCGTCGTTGACCAGGATTTCGCTGAACAGTCCCCAGAAGCACACCGACGGACGGTTCATGTTCTGATAAATCATCTCCAGCGCCACCTGACGGGCGTTGTCCTGCGCATTCTTCACGTAGCCCGTAAAGTTATAGCCACCATGCCCATGGCCAGCGTCAGCAGCAATGTTGTCAAAAATTTTCTTCATGAGTCTTTAGCAGATTGTTTTTGGATAATACGCCGCAAAGATAAAAAAAAATCCCTATGCCGCAAAATATGTAGGCAAAAATAATAGCCAAAAATCACAAATCACGAAACACTTTCGCTCACTTTGCAGATTCTGTCGTGATGCTGCGGGCCACGGTGTAGGCCGTGGTCCAGG
>JAFVEE010000158.1 GCA_017478085.1 Prevotella sp.
GAGCATCAAGTACTTCGACCCGCAGACCAACGAGAGCTACACCCCGTTCGTCATCGAGACCTCTATCGGCGTAGACCGTATGTTCCTCTCGATCATGTGCCACGCCTTCGAGGAGGAGAAACTGGAGAACGGCGAGACCCGCACCGTGCTGAAGCTGCCCGCAGCCCTGGCACCCGTGAAGCTGGCCGTGCTGCCGCTGGTGAAGAAAGACGGTCTGCCCGAGAAGGCCCGCGAGATTATCGACGACCTGAAGTACCACTTCACCTGCCAGTACGACGAGAAGGACTCCATTGGCAAGCGCTACCGCCGTCAGGATGCCATCGGCACGCCCTACTGCGTCACCGTGGACCACGACACGCTGGTGGACGGCTGCGTCACCCTGCGCTTCCGTGACACCATGCAGCAGGAGCGCGTGAAGATCGAGGAGCTGAACAGCATCATCGAGGACAAGGTGAGCATCACCAGTCTGCTGAAGAAACTCTAAGACCCACCCCCTGCCCCTCCCTGTGAGGGAGGGGAGTAGATAGTAAAGAAATGAAGGAAAGCATATTAAGACACCTGAAGGCCATCCTCTATATACTCCTCCCCCTTACGGGGGGAGGCTGGGTGGGGGTCTCCTGTAGCGAGGAAACGGAAGAGGACACCGAGTATGCCAACTGGCAGGAGCGCAACGAAGCCTACTTTGCCAGTCTGGAGCAGCAGTATGCTGCCTCGACCGACGGCTCGTGGCTGAAGTTCAAAAGCTACGACAAGAACCCATCGGCCTCGGTAGGAACCTACACCGATTATATCTACGCGCAGGTCATAGAGAGCGGGGCGGGCACCGACAGCCCGATGTACACCGACTCGGTGCGCGTAAGCTATCGGGGCAGGCTCATCCCATCGGAAAGCTACCCGGAAGGCTACATTTTCGACTCCACGGCCTATGGAGACTACAACCCAAAGACCAATGCCACCGTAAAGTTTGCCGTATCGGCGCTGGTCAACGGGTTCTCCACGGCGCTGCTACACATGCACCGGGGCGACACGTGGCGAGTGTTCATCCCGTACACCCTGGGCTATGGCACCACCAATTCCGGCTCTATTCCCGCCTACAGCAACCTCATCTTCGAGCTGTCGCTCATCGACTTCCAGGAGGCGGGCCACGCGATGGAGCCTTATAGTGCCCGGTCCATACGCTAAGACCTTTTATAATCTATAATTCAAGTTTCGCAAGTTATGAAAACAACGCGTAGCAACGGCCTGAAAGGCCAGGAAGCACTCAGCCCTGGGCATCGCCCTGGGTACAAGGAGGTGGGTAAATACGCCCTGAAAGGGCAAAAGCGCACCTACCGTCTTGATGCTTTTGCCCTTACAGGGCGTAGGCTGCGCACCACATTTACCCAGGGCGATGCCCTGGGCTGGGGCTTTCTGGCCTTTCAGGCCGTCTTTGCGGAGCTTGCGAAAGTTGAATAATCTATAATCGTAGAAATGAAACTAAACAGAATCTTTTATAGCGGACTGATGCTTGCTGCACTGGCCGCTTTTTCTTGCGAGAAGCCTATCCTCGAGGAAAATGAAACGGAGCCCACCCAACAGGAGCAGAACCAGAAAGGCAATCTGGTGCTTCGAGTATCTGACTTCCGCTTAGTGTCGGCCGATGCCACACGGGGAGTAGTAGACATTACGGAGTACTGCAGCCGCCTGAACTTTGTTGTGTATAAGGATGGGAAGAAAGTGGACAGCCGTACACAGACGAAAGGCGATTCCAACTTCGGCGAAACCGCCATGACGCTTGAGCCCGGCACTTATAAGCTACTGGTACTGGCACATAGCAGCAACGGAGGAAATCCCACACTCACAGACCCGGAAAGTATTCATTTCACCAATGCTCTGGGATTCTCTGATACGTTCTATTTCTATGATGACATTGAGGTAACCAGTCAGCAGCAGACTCACGAAGTGACTCTTACGCGAGCCTCGTCTATGCTACGCTTCATCATCAACGACGAAGTCCCGAGCAACCTGAAGTACATTCAGTTCTACTACACAGGTGGCAGCGGCGTGCTAAATGCCGTTACGGGCTATGGTGGACTGGTCAATTCGAAACAAGAGATGCTCTACAACGTTGATGGCTACACCCAGCTGCCCCCGTTACGAGTTTACACATTCCTACAGGAAGATGAAGCCAAGCTCGACGTAACTGTTACCGCCCTGGATGCCAACAAGAACACCATCGTGGAACGAAAGTTTGAAAACGTCCCGATGAAGCGAAATATGGTAACTGAGTATTCTGGCAGTTTTTTCGACCATAGCAGCGAAAACTCGTTTACCTTCAAGGCCGAAACCGACTGGGAAGTCTACCAGCAATCAACGTATGCGTTCTGACAAACGCTGCTAAGCACAAAAAAACATTCCCCCGCGTAAGCCCAGCTGACGGCATACACGGGGGAATGTTGTGTTCCCCCACTCCACTACTTCGTGGTCATGGTAGAATAGCGCACCGTGAGCGAAGGCGTGTAGGTGTTGAGCAGGGTGAGCAGCACCGTGCCCTTGTCGTTCTCGTAGAAGGCCTCCTTGTGCAGGTCGCCGCTATGCCTCATGTTGGGCCATCCGAAGTCTTTCTCGAAATCATCGTGCATAGCCTGCCACAGATTGCTCGTGGAATCGTTGTAGGTGGCCGAGTACTGCTCCAGAATGTCGGAGATGGTGTCGTTCTGATGAATAATCGACACAACGAAGTTGCAGGCAAGGGTATCGGCCAGCACATAGGTTGTCTCAGAAGAATGCACCGTGTCGAGGGCCAGCCCCTGCAGCAGCAGCGAGTCGCACATGGCCTTGGCCGATGTGCCCATGCTCATTCCACGATAGTTCAGATACTCACGCTCCCCATTGCAGGCGCAAAGGGCAATGACGGCCACAACGGCCAACAGGATCTTTTTCATCATCTTTTCGTTTTTAATTCGTAATTGTTGTATTGATGAGCCAAAATTACAATACTTTTCTCATACGCACGCAAACCATTATATATTATTAACAAAAAAGCCTCGCTTCTCAGCGAGACTTTTTCCGATAATTTAAAAACTAAATTAATCAACCATAAACCTTAACCATTAAAATCTTTTTGCACTGCAAAGGTAAGTAATCTTTTGCAACACGAGGTCGAAAGTAGGTTATTTGTGGTTAAAAATGAGACAATTAGCGCATTTTCGACCCATTTTCACGCATTTTCAACCCGTTTTCACTCTTTTTATCGCGCTTTTTATTGTTTTTCGACCGAAAAGTGTTAACTTCGCATCGGCAAACATGAACCATCAATGAATATATTCCTCATCATACTGGCAATCGCAGTACTGCTGACCCTGGCATTTCTGGGCCGTCAGCTCTACCTGCGCAGCGTGCGCATCAGAAACCGGCTGCAGATGGAGCGTGCCTTCACCAACATCAGCCACGAACTGCTCACGCCCCTCACGGTGGTGTCGGCCTCTATTGAGCGGCTGCGCATGCAGGAACCCCGCTTTGCCCAGGACTATGCCCTGATGGAGCTGAACGTGAGCCGCATGGTGCGCCTGCTGCAGGAGATTCTTGAGACCAGCAAGCTGCAGACAGGGGAGCTGAAGCTGCGCGTGTCGCAGGGCGACGTGATGCAGTACATCAGCGAGACGGCCCTCTGCCTGGAGCCCCTCATGGCCCGGCATGGCCTGGACTTCAGCATAGCCTGCACCCCCCAGTCGATGATGGGATGGATAGACACCGACAAGCTCGACAAGATTATCTACAACCTGCTGTCGAACGCCGCCAAATATACCCCAAGCGGTGGCAAGGTGAACCTGACGGTGAACACAAACAAGACCTACGACCATGTGATCATCAAGGTGACCGACACGGGCATCGGGCTCTCTGAAAAGCAGCAGAAGCACCTCTTCCAGCGGTTCTACGACGGTGACTACCGCAAGATGCAGACCACCGGCACTGGCCTGGGACTGCCACTGACGCACGACCTGGTCTACCTGCACGGCGGCAACATCATCTGCGAGAGCCAGCAGGGCCAGGGCACCACGTTCACCGTGACCCTGCCCATCAACAAGGAGGCATTTGCCCAGTCGCAGATAGACGAGAGCAACCACATAGGCCCCAGCATGCAGAACAAAGCCATTCTGGACCTGGCCCCGCTGCTGACGCACGAGACGCCACAGACCCAGCATCAGGCCGAGACAGCCGATGAGGACGTTTACCACATTCTGGTAGTGGAAGACAACCTGGAACTGCTCATGCTAATGCAAGCCCTGCTGGGACAGCGCTACCACGTGACCACTGCCACCAATGGTCGCGAGGCGCTTGAAATAGCCAACGACCAGGAGCTCGACCTCATCATCAGCGACGTGATGATGCCCGAGATGGACGGCAACGAGATGACCCGCCAGCTGAAGGCCGACCCCAACACCAGCCACCTGCCCATCATCCTGCTCACGGCCAAGACGCAGGAGGAAGACCGCAACCAGTCGCTCATGATCGGGGCCGACGACTACATCACCAAGCCCTTCAAGCTGCGCGAACTGGAACTGCGCATCAACAACCTGATAGAGAACCGCAAGCGCATCAGGCGCGAGTTCAAGTCGCAGACCGTAGAGGAGAGCCGGCTGAAGGCCCTCTCGGCCACCCCATCGCCCGACGAGGAGTTCCTGAAGCGGGCCATCGACTGCGTCTACGACCACATAGCCGACTGCGAGTTCGATCGCGACGCCTTTGCCAACGAGATGGGGGCCTCGGCCTCTACCCTCTACAACAAGCTGCGCTCGCTCACGGGCCTCAACGTCTCGGCCTTCATCCGCGACATTCGCATGAAGGAAGCCAAGCGCATGGCCCAGACTCAGCCCGACCTGCGCGTGAGCGACCTGGCCTACAAGGTGGGATTCAAGGATCCCAAGTACTTCTCGACCTGCTTCAAGAAGGAGTTTGGCATCCAGCCCAGCGAGTTTATTGACCAAATGGCCGCTCTTTAACCTTTGTTATCATCTGCAACGAGGAAAAAGACGGAGAAAAATTTTGCCAAGAAAGAAAAAAGCAGTACCTTTGCAAGAGTTATGAAAAGACCAACCTAACTACCTTAAATTTTTTACTACGAAAAAGCACTTAGTGAGCGTGTCCTGGCAACGGGGCACGCTTTCTTAATGCTGCGAGAAGGGCTAAAGCAGGGGTGAGAACACACGGGCAAGGCTTTCGCAAAGCCGCTTGAAGAAGGGGGGCGACATACGGTCGGGCAGGTCACTGAGGCTGACGGCCTGCCGCTCGTCGGCCAGGAATATGTCGCGCATCTGGCAGGCCGTGGCGGCATCATAGAAGAAAGCGTTCACCTCGAAGTTGTTCTCGAACGAGCGGAAGTCCACATTCGTTGAGCCACATGTGGAAATGGCATCGTCGGTGACCATCAGCTTAGAGTGCAGGAACCCCGCATCGTAAAGCGAAACCTTGATGCCCGATGCCGCCGCCTCGCGCAGATAGCTGCGCGAAGCCCAGTCGGTAATGCGGGCATCGCTGCGCCGTGGCACCAGCAGGCGCACGTCGACCCCTATCGACGCTGCCGTCTTCAAGGCAAAGAGCACCGGCTCGGTGGGCAGGAAATAAGGCGTTTCGATGTAGATGTAGCGGCGGGCGGTCATCATCATCTGTACGAAGCCCTGCATAATCTCGGGATAGGGCATCGACGGGCCGCTGGTCACGGTCTGCAGCAACGCCCCACCCTCGTTGAGCCCCGCCTTCGGATAGTACTTGCGGTCGCTCAGCTGGGTGCGGTCTACGAAATACCAGTCTATCAGGAAGATGCGCTGCAACGAGTAGACGCCCCGCCCCTCAATGCGGGCCATCGTGTCGCGCCAGGGGCCGGCCCCCTTCACATAGCGCAGGGCAATGTTCATACCGCCTATGTAGCCCACCCTGCCGTCGATGATGAACAGCTTGCGGTGGTTGCGGTAGTTGGCCTTGCTGGTGAAGCGGGGAAAGCGCACGGGCATGAACGGCTCTACCTCGATGCCCGCCTCGCGCATCTGCTCGAAGAAGCGGTTCTTCACGCTCCAGCAGCCCACGTCATCATAGACCACACGCACCTCTACCCCCTCGCGGGCTTTGGCTATCAGGGCATCGGCCACCAGGCGGCCCAGCTCGTCGTCCTCAAAGATGTAGACGTCAATGTGAATGTGGTTCTGGGCCGAGGCAATGTCGCTCAGCAGGCGGGGGAAGAACTGGTAGCCGTCGGTCAGCAGTTCCACCTTATTATTATTAAAGGGCAGCGAGAAGCTCTGGTTCACAAAGAGGTTGATGAGCGGCTGATAGGGGCCAGGCAGGGTGAGGTTGCGCTGCTCGGCAAACTCGTACATCGACCGCTTCGTCAGCTCGTCCATGCTGCGACGACTCACGAAGCGCTCCTTCCTGGTGTTGATGCCAAAGAACAGATAGGCCACGATGCCCACCACGGGCACGAAATAGATGACGAGCGCCCAGGCCATAGTCTTCGCCGGCTGGCGGTTGTCCAGCAGCACGTGTACAACCGCCCCAATGGTAATCACCTGGTTCAGCAGGAATAACAGGCTCGACAGGCTCATCGTCTTTCTCTCTTGCTATTTGATGTCAATCAACTTATGCGTCTGCAGCGACAGCCGCCACCGGGGGTGCTGCTTGATGTAGTCTACACAGGCGGCCACGATGGCAGCATTGCGCTGCGGGTCGCCCGTGTCGCAGGGCTGCAGGTAGAGAAGTGGAGGAATGACAAATGAGAAATGAGAAATGACGCCATCGGGTTGGGTTCCCTCATCGAACACGAGTTTCAGTTCGTCGGGCTGGCGCAGCCATTCCTCATCTCTCATTTTCTCATTTCCCTTAGGCGACACCGTCAGCCAGTCCAGGTTCCTGGGGGCAGGACGGGTGCCGTTGCTCTCCATAGCCACCTCGTAGCCATGCTGGTGCAGCAGGTCGACGAAGGCCTCATCGACCTGAAGTGTAGGCTCGCCGCCCGTGAGCACCACGAAGCGGCCGGGGTACTGGGCCAAGGCCGCCAGAATTGCTTCGTCGGTCATCTCGCGGTAGCTGTCGAACTCGGTGTCGCAGAACGGGCACCGCAGGTTGCAGCCCGCAAAGCGCACGAAGACAGCGGCCCGCCCCGTGTTGCGGCCCTCGCCTTGCAGCGAGTAGAATATTTCGTTAATCCTCTTCATAGGCAGCCAGGTTGCCCTCGCTCTCCTGCACGATGGCCTTGTAGCAATGCGGAATCTGGTCTACGCACCAGCGGGCAATGTTCTCGGCCGTGGGGTTGAAGTCGAACACCTCGTTCAGGTTCTTGTGGTCCATCGTTCCCTTGATCTTCCGCTTCACCTCGGTAAAGTCTACAACCATGCCGTTGCGGTTCAGCTCTTTTGCCCTGCAGAAGAGCGTAATCGTCCAGTTATGGCCGTGCAGCTGGGTGCACTTGCTCTCGTAGTCGAGCGTCAGGCTGTGACTGGCCGACACCTCAATTTTCTTCTGAATGTAATACACCTTATATTGCTTAATATTTATTTTTTTCATACAACCACGTCGCTGCCCAAGCGCTTGGCCAGGGCATCGCGCAGTTCTTTGGTTTCCTTGTGCTCTTGCAGCAGCTGCATCATGCGCTCCACATCGTTGCCCACCTGGCGCAACTGCTGCTGAAGGTCCTTCAGGCGGGCCTCCACGATGTCGAGGCGATAGTCCATAACCAGATGCTGCACGCGCTTCTGCAAATCGTTCTCGCGCTCGGGCATCACGAAGCGACCTCCCAGCATGTAGCGGTCCATGGCCAGGCTGGTGGCCAGCTGGCTCACCTGCAGGTCTGGGTGACTGCAGAAGTAGGTCTCAGCCTTGAAGTCCGGCTCCCCGCTATGGGCCACGGCCTCGGCCAGCATCTGGTTGTAGAGGGGCGAGGCAAACTGCAGCCCGTCTTGCGACAGGTCGAAGTCTATATACTGCGCCACGTTCAGCGAGATGGTCTGCCCGTCGTCGGTCTCAATGCCGTCGAATATAATCTCCTCGCCGTGCCTCACGATCTCGCGCATCAGCAGCTTCTCCACCTTGTTTCCCTGCTCCTTGGGCGAGTGAAGGGTAAGGGGGGGAGTGGCTTCGCTGCTACGAGGTGCGAGGTTCGCGGCACGTTCTTCCCTCTCCCGCTCCTTCTGCTGCTCCTCCACATTCTGCTTGATGTACTTATTCATCTCGGCAATGAGGGTCTGCTCCTTCATGCTGATGCGATGGGCAAAGTCGGTCAGGTAGGTGGAACGCAGAATCTGGTCGGGAATCACCGAGATGCTCTTCACAATGCCGCCGATGGCCTCGCTGCGCTTCACGGGGTCGTCGGTGTTCTCCACCGTCAGTCGGCTCTTGAAGGTAATGAAGTCGGTCTGGTGCTCGTCGATATACTTCTTCAGCTCCTCGGTAGAGTGTTTGCGGGCAAACGAGTCGGGGTCGTCGCCGTCGGGCAGCAGCAGCACCTTGATGTTCATGCCCTCAGCGAGCAGCATGTCGGTGCCGCGCATGGCAGCATGTATGCCAGCCTCGTCGCCATCGTAGAGCAGGGTGATGTTGTTGGTGAAGCGGTGCAACAGACGTATCTGGTAGATGGAGAGCGCCGTGCCGCTGTTGGCCACCACGTTCTCAATGCCCGCCTGGTGCATGGCAATCACGTCGGTATAGCCTTCTACCATGAACACGCGGTCTTCCTTCACGATGGCCTTCTTGGCCTGGAAAATGCCGTAGAGCTCACGCTCCTTGTGGTAGATGTCGCTGTCGGGGCTGTTCACGTACTTCTGTGCCACACCCTTCGTGCGGCTGTCGAGTACGCGCCCGCCAAAGGCCACCACCTTGCCACTGACGTTCAGCCAGGGGAAGATGGCACGGCCACGGTAACGGTCGACCAATGTCCCCTCCCCCTCATAGCACAGTCCTGTCTTCACCAGGAACTCGGCTTTGTAGCCTGCCTTCAGTGCTGCCGAACTGAGGGCATCGCGCCGCTGCGGACTGTAGCCCAGCTGGAACTTCTCGATGATGTCGTCGCGGATACCACGGCTGCGGAAGTACTGCCTGCCAATGGCAACGCCGTCGGGGTCGTTCTTCAGAATGCTGTGGAACCAGTCCTTGGCCCACTCGTTCACCACGAACAGCGACTCACGCTCGCTCTGCTGCGCACGCTCCTCGTCGGTCAGTTCCTTCTCTACAATCTCAATGTTGTACTTGCGGGCCAGCCAGCGCAGGGCCTCGGGATAGGTTATCTGCTCGTGTTCCATCAGGAAGCCGGCTGGTGTGCCACCCTTGCCACACACGAAGCAGTGGCAGATGTTCTTGGCCGGACTGACCATAAACGAAGGGTTCTTGTCATCGTGGAAGGGGCACAGGCCCTTGTAGTTCACGCCACTCTTGCGGAGTGTCACGAACTCGCCCACCACGTCAACGATCTTCGCCGCGTCGATGATCTTGTCTACTGTCGCCCGGTCTATCATAACTGCCTACAAAGGTACAAATAAGCGTGCAATGAGCCAAAAAATATTCCGTTTTTTTGTAGCAACAATGCCATTAGTCATCAAATTGTGAGAAGCGCCATCGCCACTTATTAACATTTCTGAGCCAAAATCAGTCTTCACTAATAGGTCAATCCGAAGGCCCAGAGGGGAATGGTGTTGGCAAAGCCGTACTCGATGTCGTCCTTTACGATGTAACCGTCTGCAATGCCTTCTATCTGCTTCTGCCCTTTCTTGCGTCCTCCGATCTCAAAGGTGCGATGGTCTATCTGGAAATCGGAGACGGATGAAACGATGACGGGATGGGCCACGCGCATCTGGTTGAAGAAGAACGTCTCGCGCAGGTTGCCAACATCCGTTTTGTCGGCAGCCAGGGCATAAGCAAGGTTTGTGTTGTCCAGATAGACCTTGTCCACCTTGCCAAGTCCGCGAATCCCGCCGGTGGCATCGCGCAGCTGGGCTATAAGCCCGGCTTTTTCGATGTAGAGCAGGTAGTCGGCCACATTGTTGCGGCTCACGCCCAGCGTCTGACCGATGCTCGACATATTAGGCTTGAAAGGCACACTGGCCGCAATGATAGCGAGCAGCTGTTTCAGCTTGCGTGACATGGTGGCGCTCATTTGGGCATACTGCGGGATGTCTACCTCGAGGGTCTGATTGATGATGCCCATCAGGCGCGCCTCATAGTCGGCATCACCCGCAAAGGGGTAGTAGCCCTGCCTGAGATAGTCGCGGAAATAAGGCAGCGGGCGGAAGCTTCTTGGCAACTCGGCATAGCGGTGGGCCAAAATGTCATCGAGCGAAAGGACTGGCAGCTCTATCTGGTGGAACAACTGTAGATATTCGCGCCACGACAGGCCCTGCATATCGCTGACGATGGCCCGGCGCGAGAGGTCGGCCGTCATGCCTTTGGTGATGTCGAGCACAGAGGAACCGGAGAAGATGATCTGCAGGTCGGGATGATAGTCATACATCAGTTTCAGCTCGCGCGACCACTCGGGGTGCTTGTGTATCTCGTCGATAACCAGATGCTCGCCACCCATCTTGGTGAACTCGTCGGCAAGGTCTACAAGGCGGTGGGAAGAGAAATAGAAATCGTCGGCCGTCACATAGAGCGTCTTGTCCTGATTGAGGTGCTCCTTGATGTGTTGCAGCAGCATCGTGGTCTTACCCACGCCACGCGGCCCCACGATGCCAAGCATCCTGTTCTGCCAGTTGACGCGGTTATACTGGTATCGATGGAAGGTTGTCGGCGTGTTGCTCAACAGTCTTCGGTAGTTTTCTGTCAAATGCTCCATAGGTCGATTCGCTTCTGTGATTTGATTGCAAAGATAATTGTTTTTTTTCAATCCTTCATAAAAAAAACAAACAAAATTGCACTCGCGGAGTGCAATTTTGTGTGATTTTTGCACTCGCCGAGTGCAATTGTGGGTAAGCGATGCTGACGGATATAGTCCTGTGGTTGCTATTTCTTCAGATACTTCGCCAGCGGCGAGTTGTTCTGACGCAGCCCACGGGCAAAGCTCTGGGCGTTCATCTGCGCGCCCTTCATCGAGGTGTGGGTATGGTCTTTCTTGAAGTAGACGGCACCGGCCTTCTCCTTCAGCTCGGCAATCTTCGCCTTGGCCTTCTCCTTGTCCTGCGGCAGCTGCTTCACGGCATACTTCTTGTCGAGGAAGTCGGCCGACAGGTTGTGCAGGTCTATGAACTCCACGCCCGTCTCTGCCACCACCTCGCGATACCACTTGCCGTAAGAGCCGTCGCGGCGCTCCACCTTGCCGCCGGGCCACTCGTTGCGCGGCGTCAGCGAGACGAGGATGGGCGTGGCGCCCTTCTCGCGCACATCGTCGATCATCTTCTTCAGGTACCAGCCGAAGGAGTAGACCACCTCGAAGGTGCCGTTGTCCAGCTTGTAGACGTGGCAGGTGTCCTTCGACTCGGCAATCACGCCGCGAGCCTTCTGGTCGGTGATGGGGCAGATGTCGTTGTGGCCGAACTCGATGGTCACGAAGTCGCCCGGCTGCAGCGAGTTGTAGACCTTATCCCAAAGACCTTCTTTTATAAAGGTGCGGGTAGAGCGACCGGCGCGGGCGGCGTTGCAGAGCGTGATCTTCGATTCGTCGAAGACCGTAAAGGCCTGCGAGGCCCATCCCCACATGCCGTCTTCGTCGCTGTCTGAATTCTTCACGGTAGAGTCGCCGGTGAAGAAGACCACGGGCTTTCTTTCTGAGGTGAGAGGTGAGAGGTGAGAGGTGAGAGGGAAGACCTCTGGCTCCACGTTACGCATCATCGCCTGTAGGGGCTTCAGCAGCGGGTTCCGGCTCTCCCATAGGCCCTCGGCGGCGCTACGGGCATTCATCTCGGCCCCGAACTTCGAGGTATGAATCTTGTCGCCGAAGAAGTGGTACTGCTCCTTCCAGTGGCTGTAGGAGTCCAGCTTCTGGCCACTGCGCTCGTTCAGGTCTACGAAGGGCACGCCCTCCACGGCAGCCACGTAGGCGGCCCACTCGGTCTGCGGCTTGCGCACAATCTTGTGCGTCTTCTCGTCGTAGGCATCGCGCGGGGTCAGCGACATCAGGATGGGGTTGGCCCCCTTCTGGCGTATTTCGCTGATGTACTTGCGCAGGTAGGTGCCATAGCTGTAGACGGTGTCCTGCCGCTGCAGGCGCTGGTTGAAGCCCACATACATCGTGTCGGGGTCTACGCCCGGAATCACGGCGCGGGCCCGCTTCTGGTCGAAGAACTCGCCGTTGTCGTTGTGGCCTATCGACACCACCACCCAGTCGCCCTGCTTCAGCGCATCGCGCACGGCAGGCCACAGGTCGGTGTAGAACGTGCGGGTCGACATGCCGCCCAGTGCCTGGTTCTCCACCGTGATCTGGCTCTCGTCGAAGTATTTGTTCTCGTAGTAGCCCCAGCCCCACTGGCCGTTGGAGCCGTCGCCCCGGGTGCCGTTGCGCATGGTCGAGTTGCCTATGAGGAACAGCACGGGGTTCTGCCCCTTGCGGGTAGAGCCGGGCTTGGGGCGCGACATGAGCGCCTTGGCTATCGAGTCGGGGGTGTTGTCCACCACCTTGTTCACGTCCTCTATGGGATCGGGCAGATTGTCGAAGTTCTGCGCCTGCATGTTCATGCACAGAAGTGCTGCAGCAAGTGTAAGCGTTTTTTTCATCTTTCTCGTTACTTTTCAGTTTGTTGCTGCAAAGATACTATTTTTTTTTCAATCCAATGGCCAGCCCCCTTCAAAATCGTCATTATTTGCAAAGTTTAGGATTTATCTTTGGAACGGAGGCTCCGTTAGGTTGCAACGGAGGCTTCGCTGATTTGCAATGGAGGCTCCGTTGTGTTGCAACGAAGGCTCCGTTAGGCCGCAATGGAGGCTCCGTTGCTGGATGGGTGAGTTGCACAAAAAGAGAAATGTGTGCGCAAAAAGATGGATTTTGTGCATTTTGTTTTGCCGTGTGCGCAAAAAAGCGTAACTTTGCACCCGCAAATAAGCAAATAAGACACCGAAGAATATTCTTATCTTACACATTATTATATTTATATGGCTTTAAAGATTGTAGTGCTGGCCAAGCAAGTGCCAGACACCCGAAACGTGGGCAAGGACGCCATGACGGCCGAAGGTACCGTGAACCGCGCCGCCCTGCCCGCCATCTTCAATCCCGAAGATTTGAACGCCCTGGAGCAGGCCCTTCGCCTGAAGGAGCAGCACCCAGGCTCTACTGTAGGAATCCTCACGATGGGTCCCCCGCGTGCAGGCGAAATCATCCGTCAAGGTCTTTACCGTGGTGCCGACACGGGCTGGCTGCTCACCGACCGTCTCTTTGCCGGTGCCGACACGCTGGCCACCTCGTATGCGCTGGCCACGGCCATCCGTAAGATTGGCGACGTGGACATCGTGATTGGCGGACGCCAGGCCATCGACGGCGATACGGCCCAGGTGGGCCCGCAGGTGGCCCAGAAGCTGGGACTGAACCAGGTGACCTATGCCGAGGAGGTGCTCAGCGTGGAAGGCGGCTTCGCCACCATCAAGCGCGTCATCGACGGCGGCGTAGAGACAGTGAAGGCCCCGCTGCCCGTGGTGATTACCGTCAACGGAAGTGCAGCCCCCTGCCGCCCGCAGAACGCCAAACTGGTGATGAAGTACAAGCGCGCCACCTGCCCGATGGAGCGTCCCGCCAACGGTACGGCCTACGACAACCTGTACGAGGAGCGCCCCTACCTGACGCTGAACCAGTGGAGCGTGGCCGATGTCGATGGCGACGCACAGCAGTGCGGTCTGGCCGGTAGTCCCACCAAGGTGAAGGGCATCAAGAACATTGTGTTCCAGGCTAAGGAGTCGAAGACTTTGACGGCTTCTGACGCTGACATTGAGGGAATGATCAAAGAATTGTTGGACGAAAAGATCATTGGCTAATTTATAAATAAAAGACAACCAAGACAACATGAACAACTTTTTTTATAAGAATTAATTAAAGTTGTTTTGGTTGTTCAAGTTGTCTTCAATAAATCAGATAATATGAATAATGTATTTGTATATTGCGAAATAGAAGGCACGCAAGTGCAGGAAGTTTCACAGGAGCTGCTGACCAAGGGTCGCAAGCTGGCCAATGAGCTGGGAGTGGAGCTGCACGCCGTTGTGGCTGGCACCGGCATCAGGGGCAAGGTGGAAGAGCAGATCATACCCTACGGCGTAGACAAGCTCTTCGTGTTCGACGCCCCGGGACTGTTCCCCTACACCTCGGCTCCCCATACCGACATCCTGGTGAACCTCTTCAAGGAGGAGCAGCCGCAGATCTGCCTGATGGGCGCCACGGTGATAGGCCGCGACCTGGGTCCCCGCGTGTCGTCGTCGCTCACCAGCGGACTGACCGCCGACTGCACCGAGCTGGAGATTGGTGACTACGAGGACAAGAAGGAGGGCAAGACCTACGAGCAGCTGCTCTACCAGATTCGTCCGGCCTTCGGTGGCAACATCGTGGCCACGATCGTGAACCCCGACCACCGTCCGCAGATGGCCACGGTGCGCAGCGGCGTGATGCAGAAGGCCCTCTACGAGGGGCAGTGCATCGGCGAGCAGGTATATCCCGACGTGAAGAAGTACGTCAGTCCCGAGGCTTTCGTGGTGCAGGTACTCGACCACCACGTGGAGGCCGCCAAGCACAACCTGAAGGGTGCGCCCATCGTGTTGGCCGGTTGCTACGGTATGGGCTCGAAGGAGGGCTTCGACATGCTGTTCCAGCTGGCCAAGGTGCTGCACGGTGAGGTGGGCGCCAGCCGCGCCGCCGTCGATGCCGGCTTCTGCGACCACGACCGCCAGATTGGTCAGACGGGTGTCACCGTTCATCCAAAGGTGTACATCGCCTGCGGTATCTCTGGACAGATTCAGCACATCGCCGGTATGCAGGATTCTGGTATCATCATCAGCGTCAACTCTGACCCCGATGCTCCCATCAACCGCATCGCCGACTACGTGATTGTTGGTACTGTTGAGGAGGTCGTGCCGAAGCTGATCAAGTACTATAAGCAGAACAGTAAATAATGAAGAATAAATATTCTTGGATTCTCTGGCTTATTTTGTCGGTGGTATTCGCCTATGATGTCGTAACCACTGAATCAGTTAGCGAAAAAGTCATCCGCGGCATTCTTGTCATACTGGTCTGCTTGGCTTTTTATGGAGATTTTAAGTTGAAAAATAAGAAATAAAATATGGCAAACTATTATAGCGATCATCCTGAGATTGGGTTCTACCTCAATCATCCACTTATGAAGCGTATCGTAGAGCTCAAGGAGCGCAACTTCGCCGACGCTTCCACCTATGACTATGCTCCCGTTGACCTGGGCGATGCCATCGAGAACTACAAGCAGATTCTCGACATCACGGGCGACGTGGCTGCCAACATCATTGCCCCGAACTCTGAGGACGTGGACCTGGAAGGGCCGCACCTGGAGAACGGACGCATGATCTACGCCTCGAAGACCTTCGAGAACCTCGACGCCACCCGCAAGGCTGGCCTCTGGGGTGTTTCGATGCCCCGCCGCTACGGCGGTCTGAACCTGCCCAACGCCGTGTTCTCGATGCTCAGCGAGATTATTTCGGCTGCCGATTCCGGCTTCCAGAACATCTGGTCGCTGCAATCGTGCATCGACACGCTCTATGAGTTCGGCAGCGAGGAGCAGCGCCAGAAGTATATCCCCCGCGTTTGTGCCGGTGAGGGTATGAGTATGGACCTCACGGAGCCTGATGCTGGTTCTGATCTGCAGCGCGTGATGCTGAAGGCCACCTTCGACGAGAAGGAGCAGTGCTGGCGTCTGAACGGCGTGAAGCGCTTCATCACCAACGTCGACAGCGACATCCAACTGGTGCTGGCCCGCTCGGAGGAAGGCACGAATGACGGCCGCGGTCTGTCGATGTTCATCTACGACAAGCGCAACGGTGGCGTAGACGTGCGCCACATTGTGCACAAGC
>JAFVEE010000159.1 GCA_017478085.1 Prevotella sp.
AAGGTGAGCCAGTCGTGGGCTTGAATGATGTCGAACTCCTCGGTGCGGGCCACCTGGCCGGCAATGATCGAGTAGTTATTGATCTCCTCGTGCAGGTTGCCGGGATAGCCGCCGGCAAACTCCATACAGCCCAGATCGTTGACGTTCATATAGTTGAAGTCGGCGTAGATATGCTCACGCAACTTGAAGTAGTAGTCGGGATCCATGATGTTGCCCACGCGCTGCTTCACGTAGTCATAGTCAACATCGCGCCAGGCTATGGGCACGGCGTTCATGGCGATGATGCGTGCGGCATGCTGGCTCTCGTCGCCGAAGGGATGCGGCAGACAGAGGGCGATTTCCATATCTCCCTGGGCCTTCAGGCCTTCGGAGATACCATAGTTTGCGGTAGCAAGTCCACCGAATACGTGAGGAGGATACTCCCATCCAAACATTAATACTTTCATAGTGGTTCCTCCTTATTTTTGATACGAATCCTTTTCGAGTAGTTACATGGTGCGCAGAATCTCGGCCACGTTCATGGCGAACGACATGGCGCCGCGTCCGTGGAAGGGCGGGTTGCCGTCGAACAGCTCGGAGATGGTGCCGATGGCGTGATAGTCGATCTCGTCCTCGTAGCCCACCATCTGTCGCTCTACGAACGAGAGGCGGGTGCGCTTGTAGAGCTTCAGGCAGGCCTCCATGTAGAAGCCGCCCAGCCAGGGCCATGCCGTGCCCTGATGATAGGCATAGTCGCGCTGCGTCTGCGGGCCAACGTACAAGGGATTGTAGCCGCCGCTCTTGGGCGACAGCGAGCGCAGGCCCTTCGGGGTGAGCAGCTCGCGCGTACATATATCTACTACGCTCTTCATCTGCTGCTGAGACAGCGGCGAGTAGTCGAGCGCCACGGCGAAGATCATGTTCGGGCGCACGCTCCAGTCCATCATATTGCCATCGACGTAGTCGAGCAGGTAGCCGTACTCGTTGACGAAGGTGTCGACGAACGACTGCTTGGTCTTCAGTGCCAGGGTCTCCAGCTCCTCGGCGGCCTTCGGGTCGTTCTGGTCGGCAGCCATCGAGGCGCAGAACTTCAGCGCGTTGTACCACAGGGCGTTGAACTCCACGATGTAGCCCGAACGGGGCACCACCGGGCGGCCATTGGCCGTAGAGTTCATCCAGGTAATGGCGCGGTCACGGCCATTGGCATAGAGCAGGCCATTGTCGTCGAGCCGCAGGTTGGGGTGACGATCCTCCTCAATGAAGGTAACAATATCCTTCACCAGCTGACCGTACATCTGGAACGCCTTGTCGCGGCCAGCATACTTGGCATACTGCTGAACGGCCCATACAGCCCACAGGGGCACGTCGGGCTGGTCCATCTCATAGATCTTCACGCTCAGCTCCTTACCCTCCATAAACTCGCGCAGCCCGCGCTCGGCGGTCTGCATGACCAGCTCGAAGTAGTCTTGCTCGTCGATGGCCAGCGTGAGGCCGGGCAGGGCGATGAACGTGTCGCGGGCGCGGCACTTGAACCAGGGGTAGCCGGCCAGCAGGTAGCGGGTGTCGTCGGCCTCGCGGTTGTGGAACTGATGGGCCGCCGTGACCAGGCAATGATAGAAGTTGTCGCGGGGCACGCGCAGGTCGATCTCGTCCTGGAACAGCTTCTTCAGCGTGCTGGTCTTGATGCTGCTGGTAGAGGCCGAGAAGACGATGCTCTCGCCCTTCTTGATGGGCATCTCGAAATAGCCGGGCACGTAGAGGTCCTCGTTTGAGGCGTAGCCGCGCTCCTGCTCCTTGGGATACTCGATGCCGCGGTACCAGTCGGGCTGGAAGATGAACTCGTTCTTCTTGGAGAACTGCATATAGAGGTCAGGATAGCCGGCATACATGCAGGTCTTGATGCCGCCGTCGACCGTCTGATACTCGCGGCTGGCCACTGAGTTCTCATGGGTGAACTGGCGCACCGAGCGGAAGGCCAGGAACGGGCGGAAACGCAGCGTGGTGGCCGAGTGGGCCTCCTCGAGCGTGTAGCGAATGAGGATGCGGTCCTCGTAGGCCTGGAAGATGGTTTCCTTCTTCAGCACCACGCCGCCCACGCGATAGATGGTGGTAGGCACGAGCGAGGCATCGAACTCACGGATGTACTTGTGTCCCTTAGGACTGTAGTTGTTGCCCTGATACTTGTGGAGGCCCAGGTTGAATTCTGCCCCGTGCTGAATGACCGTACAATCGAGCGACGACAAGAGCACGTGGTTCTCGTCGTCGAGTTCAGGTACAGGCACTACCAGCAAGCCGTGGTACTTACGGGTGTTGCAGTCGACAAGTGTCGACGAGCTGTAGGCACCACTACGGTTGGTACGGAGCAATTCGCGGCGCAAGGACTCCTCAAGGTTGGTCATCACGGCTTTTTCAAAACGCAAATAACTCATAGTTCCTATTTTAAGGTTTTTATAATATTGGTAGCTTTTAGATTTCAATTCCAAAAGTAATCAATTTCCTTGGTATGGCAAAATAAAATCGGGATTATTTCACATTTTTCAGCAAAAAAGCACTTTTTTTGCCGTTTTTTTGGCACTTTGCGAGGAATTATGTAACTTTGTGGCCAAATCAATAAGGTATTCGTTCTTGGATAAAGACCTGCACAACGAAGACATTTCGAGGATCATACCACAGTTGTGGGACCCTCTGACCGATGAGCAACGCGAACTGCTCGTCGACAATCTGTCTATTCGGAAATGTCTGCGCGACGAAACGCTCTATCATGTGGGCGACACACCGGAGAAGATGTACTATCTGGTGCGTGGCAAGGTTACCATCTTCTTCCACGGCATTGCGGGGCAGCGCACCATTGTGCGCATGGTGGAACCGGGGGCCACCTTCGGCTATACGGCGGCCTTCGACGGCTCTACCTACAAGGGGACTGCCGTTGCGGGCGACGACACGGTTGTTGCCATCGTGCCCATCAAGCTCGTTTTCCACCTGATCTGGGAAAACAGCAACTTTGCCATGCTCTTCATCAAAGAACTGTCGTCGCTGCTGGGGCTTTCGATCGACCGCACCATCATGCTCACCCAGAAGCACATGCGCGGCCGGCTGGCCGAGGTGCTGCTCAGGCTAAGGGAGAAGTACGGACTGGAAGACGACGGGCAGACGCTGGCCATCTACCTGAGCCGCGACGACCTGGCCAAGATATCGAACATGACCACCAGCAATGCCATTCGCACGCTATCGGCCTTTGCCAGCGAAGGCATCGTGGCGTTCGAAGGGCGCAAAATAAGGTTCATCAAGACCGAAACACTACAGCGAATCTCTGATTTGGGATAAAGCCTCCGCACGGAGCGTCGGTACGGTTAGTACGGAGCGTCCGTACAATTAGTTCGGAGCGTCGGAACAACTTGTTCGGAGCGTTGGAACAATTAGTACGGAGCCTCCGTACAGTTTGAACGGAGCCTCCGTTAAAAGACTATTGAGCGGATTACTCGGGAATGAGGAAATTGATGACTTCCTGCTCTACCTGTATGCGATACTCGCCTACGGGGGTCTTCATCAGGCGACCATCAATGCCCACCATGGCCTTACGGGCCTCTTCGACCACGACCTCGCGCGTGCGGAAGGGGTGAACCGAATGGTGGTTCAGGAAACGGCCCGTGACCAGCAGCCATAGGCCCTCGATGAGCTGAACCACCTGCGGATTGTAGACTACCGACACGTCGAGCTGACCATTGTAGGGAACGGCGCTGGGGGTCTGGCCGTAGCCGGGGCCGTTGCCCACGCACACGGTCATCACCTTGCGGTCGATCACGTCGCTGTTGATGCGCAGGCGCATCTTATAGTCCATGCGGTGGAAGAGCATAACGACAAGAGAAGAAAAGAATGACAGGGTACGCGAGCCGAACATGCGGCGCGTCTGGCGGCGCAGGTTCATAATGTCGGCCGTCATGCCCACATTTACGCAGTTCAGGAAGTAGCGGTGGCAGCGCTCGCCCTTCTGGTTCTGATAGCGAATGCAGCCCAGGTCGATCTTTCTGACGCGGTGCTTCACCAGACTGTCTACGCACTTCTCGTCGTCGTCCTCGTCGAACTCCCAGAAGCGGGCAAAGTCGTTCATCACGCCGTTGGGCACCACGCCCAGCACAATCTCGTCCCTGACGCGCTTCTCCTCCTTCATGAGGCAGTTCACGGCATCGTTCAGGGCCGAGTCGCCCCCCACGATGACGATGGTCTTATAGCCGTTCTGTATGAGCATCGTCACCAGGCGGGCCACGCTGTCGCTCGTCTCGCTCTGCACCATGTCATACTGCACGCCCTTGGCGTCGAGCACGCGCTGCAGCCGCTCCCAGCGCTTGCGCTTGTTGGTGATTCCCGTCTTCGGGCAATACAGAATGCCCCATCGTGTTGTTTCTACTGCCATAGTCTTATGCTTTAGCGTACCAAGTTTAAGCCGCAAAATTACGAAAAAAATGCCATCTGCCAAAGCAAACGGCATTTTTCTTGCAAAAAAATGGTCGGTTGACCGGAAAAGTGCTTACTGCAGGCTGAAATCGACCTTTCCGCGAATGTCGGCACTGCTGGCACCAACGTAGGCGCGGAAGCGGTCGGACAGCAGCTTCCACTGGTGGTTCTGCTCGTCCCACGACTGCAAGGCCTGGTTGCTGACGTGCAGGGTGGCGGTCTTCGTCTCGCCCGGCTTCAGCGACAGCTTGGCAAAATCCTTCAGCTGCTTGATGGGGTTCGTGGCGGCCACTTTCTGCTCGCCTACATAGAGCTGCACCGTCTCCTTGCCTTCGCGACTGCCTGTATTGGTCACGTCGACGGTGATCGTCCAGCCATCCTGGGCGGAGGCAATGGAGGGCTTTCCATACTTGAAGGTGGTATAGCTAAGGCCGAAGCCGAAGGGGAACTGGGGCACGGTCTTGTTCTTCTCGAAGCCGCGATAGCCCACGAAGACGTCTTCCTTATAGTACACCTGCTTGTCAACACCCGGATAGGCTTCCTTGCCATACTTCACATAGGGATAGTCTTCGTATTTCCGGGCGAAGGTGACGGGCAGCTTGCCGCTGGGATTGACCTTGCCCGTGAGCACGTTGGCCAGTGACGTGCCTGCCTCGCTGCCCAGATACCAGCAGTGAACGAGCGCGGCCACCTCACGGAGCCAGGGGGTGGCGTAGGGATTGCCGCCGAACATCACGACCACGATGTTCTTCTGGATAGCAGCCAACTGGGCTATCAGCTCGTTCTGACCGAAGCTGAGGTCGTACGACTCGCGATCGCCGTTTTCGCAGTCCTGCCTGTGGTTCTTGTTCAAGCCGCCTATAAATATAATAAGGTCGGCCTGCCGGGCCTTCTCAAGGGCCTCGGCGTTCAGGCGGGCGTTCTCCTCGGCCGGCACCTTGTCTACGTGGTCGTAGAGGGCACGACCGGAGGCATAGCCCTGGGCATGCTCGATCTTGTTGCCGAAGACCTGCTGCAGGGCTTCGAGGGGCGACGTGTCGCGCAGGGTCTTCAGCTCCGACGAGCCGCCGCCCTGGGTCAGCGAGCGGGTGGCGTTCTCGCCCACGACAAGAATGTGCTGGTATTTCGAAAGGTCAAGGGGAAGTATGTTCTGGCCAGATGCCTTTCCCTTGGTGAGGGGCTGGGCATTCTTCAGCAGCACGATGCCCTCCTCGCCTATCTGGCGGCAAGCCTCGTAATGGGCCTCGGAGCACTGCGAGCCAACGACCTTCCTGGGGTTCATAGCCGTGCGGAAGATGGTGCGCAGCACGCGGCGCACCTTGTCGTCGAGCACCGACATGGGGATCCTACCCTCCTCTATCAGCCGCTCGAAGGGCTTGGCCAGGTAATAGTCGTCGAAGGTGAACTCGCTCTCCTTCAGCTTGCCATCGGTGCCTGTGCCCATCTCAATGTCAAGTCCACCCGTGGCAGCCTCCTGCGTGTCGGTCACTCCACCCCAGTCGCTGATCAGGGCGCCGTCCCATCCCCACTCTTTCTTCAGGATGCCGTTCAGCAGCTCGTCGTGCTGGCAGCAGTGGGTTCCATGCCAGAGATTGTAGGAGCCCATGATGGTATAGACGTGGGCATCGTCGACGGCCTTCTTGAAAGGATAGAGATAGATTTCGCGCAAGGCCCGCTCGCTCACGTTCACGTTCACCGTGAAGCGGTCGGTCTCCTGGTCGTTCAGCACAAAATGCTTCAGGCAGCAAGCCACGCCGTTGGCCTGGGCGGCCTTGATGTAGGGAACGACCATCTCGCCTGCCAGATAGGGGTCTTCGCCCATATACTCAAAGGCACGGCCATTCAGCGGGGTGCGCTGTATGTTCACGCCAGGCCCCAGCATCACGTCCTTTCCACGGAAGGCGAACTCCTCGCTCACGGCATTGCCATAGAGGGAAGAAAGATCGCGGTTCCAGGTGGCGGCCAGACACGTCAGCGAGGGGAAGGCCACGATGTAGTCGTTGGTCCACTTGGCAGGATTCCAGGTGTTCCACTCTAACTCCTCGCGCACGCCGTGGGGGCCGTCATCCATATTCAGCTGGCGGATGCCCAGGCGGGGCACTCCGGCTGAGGTGAACTTACTCTGTGCGTGGAGCACCTTGATCTTCTCGTGCGTGGTCATACGGCTCAGCGCATCCTCAACACGCTGCTCAAGTGAAGCCTGCGGATTCAGGTAGGCCTGTGCCTTGGTGGCCAATGCGGTCAGTAATAACGAAGCGAAAATAAGCAGTTTTTTCATTGGTGGTATGTTTTTAGTAATCGATTGATTGCAGACGCGGGCTTCAGCAATGGGCCAGTTCGCGTATGGCAGCGACTTTTTCTGCCATAGGGAGGGTGGCATCGAGCCAGTGAATGGTGAAGCCCCGGCGCTCCATCCCACGGAACCACGTCATCTGGCGCTTGGCAAACTGGTGGATGGCAATTTCAAGCTGGCGGAACATCTCGTCGTAGGTGAGACGGCCAATGACGTACTCCGTCACATACTTGTATTCAAGTCCGTAGTAAATGAGGTCTTCAGGAGCAATGCCGCTGTCAAGCAGATGGCGCACCTCGTCGGCCATGCCCTCTTGCAGACGGGCCTTCAGCCTTCGGGTAATCTTCTCACGGCGTAGTTCGCGGTCAATGGATACTCCTATTATCAAAGAGGTGAGCGGAGGATAATAGGAAGAAAGAGGACTGTTCTGCTGTCCCATCTCAATTTCGATGGCACGAATGGCGCGCTGGGCGGTGTCCACGTCGGTGGTGTTATGCATGTTCGAGCCGTTCTTCTTCTTCAACTCGAGGAGCATCGCGGTAAGTTCTTGCAGCGACTTGCCCTCCAGGCTATTGCGTAGCTCCTGATTCTGAGGAACGGGCGACAGGCTGTAGCCTTTCAAAACGGCCTCAATGTAAAGCCCTGTTCCTCCACAAAGAATAGGGCGGCGGCCACGGCTTACAATGTCATAGAAGGCCTGGTGGAAATCTTGCTGATACTGGAAAAGGTTGTATTTAGTACCGGGCTCGCAAATATCGATAAGATGGTAGGGCACGGAGCCGTAATCGGCCAGATCCTTGCCCGTGCCAATATCCATACGCCGATACACCTGGCGCGAGTCGGCCGAGATAATCTCTCCCTCGATTTCTTGCGCCAATGCTGCTGCAAGTGGGGTCTTCCCACTGGCCGTTGGCCCGAGTATGGTAATCAGTTGTTCCATGATTCTGCAATTTATTCGTGTTCAAAATCATCTGTAAGGCAAGCTGAAAGTTGGGCTACCACTTCAGCGGGAACAGAAAAGCGAACGTCAGTGCTGTGGGAATCGATAGAGCTGAGGAAATGGGGCAATTCCTCTCTGTAAATCTGCTTCATCCGGCTATTATTAGCATTCTTAGTCTGACAGGAATAAGTGATATTGGCCAGACGGTCGCATAACTTCACAAACGGGGCGTAAGGGGTCTGACGAATGCCTTGGTAATAATGCTCCCCTGCCCTCTCGGCCCTGGTGCGACCCTTGTCATTGGTCAATGCATAGACAATCTCTGTGGCCATCAATGCTTGCTCCTCGGTCATAAAGTCTCGGGCCACTTTCATCACGTCATTATAAGTGAGCCGTGCATCCTCAATGCTATCGTGATAATAGGCTCCAAAAAACAAGGGCAAGACATCATCTTCGCTGGCACAAACCAAATAGCCATAGTCTTGTACACCCTTAGCCACCATATCCAGATGGAAACCGTAGGGATGGACTTTACCATAAGTCTGGTTCACGCTTCTGTGCAGCTCATGGGCCAACTGCCTCACATGCTCTATCTGTAAGGCGTACTTCACCAACAGCTCTCGAAACATCTGTTTCGGCATCGACTGCTTTTCTCGTTTCTCCATATCCACAAGCCTTTTATTGCTTTTAGCAGAAAAAAGAAGCCCTGCTTCATATTGCAGAAACAGGGCTTCACTCTGAAAAGATGGCGGCCTCCTACTCTCCCGCATTGCATTGCAGTACCATCGGCGCAGGCGGGCTTAACTTCTCTGTTCGGAATGGGAAGAGGTGGGACCCCG
>JAFVEE010000160.1 GCA_017478085.1 Prevotella sp.
GGTAAGGTGGAAACGGAAGGTGCCCATCGACACACTATGGAAACTAAGTCTGCAACCCACACGATCGGATTTATAGAGTGGGGAGCTGGACGAGTTGTTTCGCATAAACCATACGTTGTTACTGGCATTGGTTCCGTTGGCACCGAAAAAGAACAAGTAATTATAGTTACCCAAGTTGGCCGCATCGCTTATGAATGCCAAATTATAGTATGTTTCATCATACGCTAACAATACCATCGGGGCATTACCTGTCGTGCCGTAGTTGATTTGCCTATACCAGCTGTCTCTAACATTCGCATAAGTAAGATTATAATCATTGCCATCGTTTATTCTGACATCGTTTATCCATTTGTTTGATACGTAGATACAATATGGATCATTGCCTGTAAACTTCCACAAATGATAGTCATCGGTGAAGGCTCCTGTTTGGGCAGATGCGCTATAATAAACAGAACTGTTACCCACAGTGCTATTCCATTGACTATACAGATAATTGTCTTGATTGTTGTATCTGTCTATCATCTGATACCACAGTGATCCGTCAAGGATAGGTAATGTTGAGGGGCGTTCCGAAGGATCATAGTTATAACCCACATAGATGACTTGTCCTGCATGCACTGTTCCGCTGATGGCTTTTGTTGCAGCTGTGGTGCGAGCCGCATCATTGGCAGCACTGCTGTAGGCGTATGCATCGGACTGCGTAGAGAAGAACTTGTAGTTGTTGTTGTCGGTAATGTAGGGCGTCTTCAAGTCGTCGGGCATTGTGATGCTGCCCGAAGCTGGTGTGATGGTCTTGGAGATGGCTATTGCGTTCGACTTGTTGACGACGTGATAGGTGACAAGGTTGGCGAGAGTGAAGGTGAAATCGGCATAGTCAGCGGCCTTTTTATCGCTGGTAGTACAATAGCGCAAGCCATCGCCATAGTTCAAATAGCCGTGTCCCAATTCGTCTACACCACTCTGGCCAGTTTCTGTATAATTGTCGGCCACGATGATTTTGTACGTGCCGCTATGGTCTCCATTCAGCAGGGCAAAGGCCCACACATTTCTGCTTTTTGCCGTGGAGAGTCCGTTTGCAAGGCGCACGTTGCCAAAATTGCCAGCTCCAGACTGCATGCTCAGGAAATAGTTGTTGTAGGAGGAACTGTTGGTTTGCAGCGTTATCTGGTAAGGGTCGGCAATGTTCATTGTCCAGACATATTGGCCATCAGTTGGTGTCCCGGTTCCAGAGCCAACGTTGGGGTCGCCATTCCATGCGCTTTGAATCACATACTGGCTGTTGTCATATCTTTGTATGTTGTATTTCCATCCGGATTCCAGGGAAGCGCTGGCAGCAGCAGCGGCATCGATGCGATAGGTCACGTAGATGTCACCAGCAGGCAGTGGGCTGCCTTCGCTGAGTGATGGGGTGGCCGTAAAGTTGGAGTACACTCCGTCGGTCTCCGTAAATTCGCCGCTCTTGTAGTAGGTCCAGCCTGTTGCAATAGGACTCTTATAGGCGGCGGGCAATTGTACCGTTGTGCCTGTGCCTTTAACCGTCAGTGCTTCAGTACGGTTTGCACCAAGCGTGCCGTCGTCGTTGAGGCGGCCCATGTTGATGATATGGTAGGTGGTGACGATTTCGGGTTCCGTGATGGTAGCAAATGCATAACTGTTTGCATTGGTATGCTGTCCTGCCCAAACTGTATGGAATGTTGCAGCCTGCCCATTACCATTGTCGTTGCGTGCAATGTAGGGCATCTGCTTGATTTGCTGGTTGTAATTATTATCAGTAGCCACCCATAAGTAGCCACAATAGGCACCCATAAACAGATAATTATCCCCATTCTGGGTGATGACAAATGCCTGAAGATTGATGGCAGGGTCTGTAGCCGTATTTTCACCAGTGTTCAATGTGGCTGTGCTCTGCGAGTCATTGTTCTCTGCATCGTACCAAAGAGTGCATTTCAACTGACTATTAAGCATGTTGGTGACATTGCGAGCCGTCAGGCGATAGCTGTTACCGCCAGAATCAGCCATGCCTTTTTTGTTCACAAGGTGGATGTCATAGGGGTCGCTGTCAGATATGAACTTCCAAAGGAAACTGTCATCGTCGTCAATGCCAGTAGTCTTCCATAGTGCATTTGCATTCATGCCATTGTATTGCAGGTACATATCTCTGACAAACACCTTATACCACACACCTCCGTTGATGTCAATGGTGGACGAGGTGGATGAGTCGTAATCGTAACGCACATAATAGATGCCGCTTGAGTTGTCCGCATCGTCTGTGGTATGCAAGGCTCCGCTTTGTTCCGCACCAGTACGGGCATCAGTACGGGCGAGAGTCAGTGCCGCCTCCTTGTCGCTATCAGATGAGCTGGCAGCCTTATAGAAACGCCAATTGTTAGCAAAAGGACTCTTCGCTTTGTCATGCACGGCAAGTTTTGTTGTGTTGTTATCGAAAGTGAGCATGACATTTCCTTTGTTGTTCACTACAAAGTAGCGCGCATTGCCCCACGCCTCATTCGCCATTCCTCCCGTGAACACCAGCAGGAGCATCAGCATCCATTTTGCAAGTATGTGGTTTACGCCTCGCAAGTATGTTGGTTGCGATGCGTAAGTATGTTGTTTTTGCCGTGCAAACATACTGTTTGCGTCCGCGGTCTTCCCGCCGCAGCGCGTTCCGTCAGTATCTTGCTTCATCATCGTCTTCATATCTCGCAGAAACATTGTATTCGTTGTCATATCGTGTGGAAATTTTCTTGTTTTGTTATATTTTGTTAATTCCTTGCGGAATTGTTTGTTTTTTATCTTTCAAATGCCTATCTTTGCAGTGTTGATTCCCATCAGCCCCTGACGCAAGTCAAGCTGGTGGGTTTAGTTTTTATGTTGTTTTCAATTCGTTGACCTTCCGACATACCTGTTGAACATGGTCTAATCCGTATAGTAGAGAATGGCTGTCAATGCCCATCCAGGCAAAAAGACGCTGCATCTTGAGGTAAATGCCCAACGCATGTGATGTGTCAACAACTGGATCCTGCAAGTAAAAACAGACAGGCTCATGGTGGGCAATACGATTACGCATGGTATTTATCTTGTCCAACTCATTGAAGATGTATGAATGGTTGTATTGTATTTCGGCATTAGACCGCTCCTTGTTCGGAAAAGCCCTAAGCAACACTCTTCCTGTCTGGTTGAATTGTGCAGGAGAGAACATATATTTCCAGATTCCGAACTCCATCTCTGCAATCAGCTTTGTATGGGTGTAAGAATGCTCGTGTGTGAGTTTCAGGTAGGCATAATTGATAATATCGTATGTCTTGTGAGTGTTTCTTATAGTGAAGATTCCACCAGGCATAATAGAGTCTTTCAGCCACTCTGCGCCTAAACGTGCTGTCAATACTTGGTTTATTGCATTGCGCAAGGCAATCTCAAAGCAACTGATAATAGTGAATAGCTCTTGTGACAATTGCAGATTAAGACGATAGAGCGTCATGGCCTTGCGTGTGTCACCGCCACAGGCTGCCACATAGCGGCTCATGCGCTCGCTGGAGATGATTTGTTCAAAATCCTTGTATCTCATAGACTTTCCTCCCTTATTTCTTTGATATGACAGCCCAGGTCTCACTCACTGCTCTCCCACAAAGCAGCAGCGCCAGAAGCATGGCCTTCGCCAGCATGGTGTTCAGGCCTCGCATCTCGTTCATATTTCGCTTCATTGTCTTCATATCTCGTAGAAACATTTTGTTCGTTGTCATATCGTTAATTGCTTACAGTATATTCGTATTGCTGGTCACCCTCTGTACCCATATATGCAAATTTTGCACATGTGATTCCTTCGTCGAGTTCTTCTTCTTTGTAGATGTTCCGTATATGACGACCTATCACAGTTCTATCCTTGCTGAACAGTTCTGCCATTTGCTGCTGCGTCAGCCATACTGTTTCCTTTCCCAACCTGACCTCAAGACGCACGGTCTCGTCGGGCTGGTAGAGGACGATCTCTCCCTGCGGCTGCTGTGACGGTATGTTCTGTATCTCGTTTGCCATGGGCTGCTGTTCGACATTATTTTTCGCGCACGCGAGAAGCGTGTGCGTATAACTATGCAAAGTTAGACAATTCCTGCTAAACTGCCAAAATTTGGGGTGCGATAGTACAATATTTTAACACAAAATAAGATGTAAACGGGCTTTCCTGCCAGTTGCCGCCTTTATGGCCTCTTGCTAACGGAGGCTCCGTTGCGGTGGAATGGAGGCTCCGTTCTGACGTAACGGAGGCCTCGTTGTGTTCTAACGGAGGCTTCGTTGCGACGCAATGAGGGCCTCGTTGAAAAAGCGGGGGCGATGGGTGGCTTTTTGGCACATTTTCAGAATATTTGTGCAAAGAAATTTGCTCATTTCGCGGAATTGTGGTATTTTTGCACGCCGTTAGTAATGTTGCTGACGGTTGTATTGCAGTGATGACAGAACATAACGACATTGAGATACGAACGGTGCAGAACCGACGACAGCTGCGACAGTTCGTACAATTCTATTACGACCTATACCGCGATTGCGGACAGGCCGTGCCCTATCTTTTCTTCGATGAAATGGCCACTTTACGCAGCGATCGCAACCCTTCGTTCGAGTGTTGTGAGGCGCAGTACTTCACTGCCTGGCGCGGTGGGCGCATGGTGGGTCGCGTGGCTGCTATCATCAACCGCCGGGCCAACGAGCAGTGGCATGTAGACCAGGTGCGCTTCGGGTGGTTCGACTTCGTTGACGACCTGGCCGTGTCGCGTGCCTTGCTTCAGGCCGTGGAGCAGTGGGGACGGTCGAAGGGTATGACGCAGATGGCGGGGCCCTTAGGCTTCATTGACACCGACCGCGAGGGCATGCTGGTGGAGGGCTTCGACGAGCTGTCGACCATGTACGTGAACTACAACTATGCGTACTACCCCCGCCACATGGAGCAGCTGGGCGGCTTCCGCAAGGACAATGACTATATGGAGTACAAGGTGACGGTGCCCGAGGTGGTGCCCGAGAAGTTCTGCAAGATAGCCCAGATGATACGCCAGCGCTACGGGCTGCGTGTGCACAAGTTCACGCGCCACGAGCTGGTGCAGGAAGGGTGGGGGCGACAGGTGTTCGACCTGCTGAACCAGACGTACAAGGACCTGTATGGCTTCTCTCACCTGAGCGAGCGACAGATTGACAAGCTGGTGGACGACTACATCAAGATAGCCGACCTGAACCTGATAACGGGCGTGATGGATGGCGACCGTATGGTGGGCTTCGGCGTGACCTTCCCCTCGTTCAGCCGGGCTCTGCAGAAGACGCACGACGGGCGCTTGCTGCCCTTGGGCTGGTGGCAGATGCTGAAGATACTGAAGTGGCACAAGACCGACACCGTGGACTTGCTGCTGATAGGCGTTCTGCCCGAATACCGGCAGAAGGGGGCCAATGCCCTGATCTTCGACGACCTGATACGCCAGTTCCAGCGGTATGGCTTCCGCTGGGCCGAGGCCATGCCACAGATGGAGCGCAACGAGGCCGTGCGCTCGCAGTGGCAGTATCTGGAGTCGCGCCAGCACCGCCGCCACCGCTGCTATCGTAAGGATATTTGAACAGATTCAGCCCTTGGCCTGGAATGCCAAGGCGTACATGCGCATCTGCTTGATCATGGCCACCAGACCGTTTGAACGGGTGGGCGAGAGGTGCTCCTTCAGCCCTATCTGGTCGATGAAGTACAGGTCGGCATCCAGGATCTCCTGCGGCGTGCTGTCGCTCAGCACGCGGATGAGCAGGGCCACGATGCCCTTCACGATGAGGGCGTCGCTCTCGGCCTGGAAGTGAATCCTCCCCTCTTCATAGTCGGCCTGCAGCCACACGCGGCTCTGGCAGCCGTCTATCAGGTTGCTCTCGGTCTTGTACCGGGCATCGAGCGGTTCCTGCTCGTTGCCCAGGTCTATCAGCAGCTGGTACTTGTCCATCCAGTCGTCCAGTCCGCTGAACTCGTCGATAATCTCGTCTTGTCGGTCGTTAATGGTCATCTTTTTCCAGTTTAAATAGTTTATCGCTGGGCCGCACCTTGCCCGTTACGGGTATGGCGATGCGCTGGCCCTGCGGGGCCACCTGAACGGGGTGGCCGTCGTTGTTATGAATCTCGGTGGCGGTGAGGTACATCACGCCAGTGGTGGGGCCGGTCACCAGGAGCTTGTCGCCCAGCTGGAAGGTGGTGGCCTCGACGGCAAACTCGCCCACGCCGAGCTTCGAGTAGTACTTCGTGGCCTTGCCCACGTAGACCTTGCGCTCGGTGGCGTTCGAGCCGTAGCTCTTGTTCCACTCGCCCAGGAGCTGCCCCTGGTAGTAGCCGTCCCAGAAGCCGCGGTTGAAGACGCGGGAGAGGCGCTCGTCCCACTCGTCCTTGCGCTCGTCGGTGAAGGTGCCGCTGAGCACGGCCTGGATGGCCTCCTTGTAGCAGCGCACCACGGTGTAGACGTATTCGGGCCCACGGGCGCGGCCCTCTATCTTGAACACCCGCACGCCGGCCTGCATCAGGCGGTCTATGAAGCGCACGGTCTTCAGGTCCTTGGGGCTCATAATGTATTTGTTGTCAATCTCCAGCTGGCGGCCCGTCTCGTTGTCGGTGGCGGTGTAGCTGCGGCGGCATATCTGCACGCACTCGCCCCGGTTGGCCGAGCGGTTGGCCTCGTGCAGGCTCATATAGCACTTGCCGCTGATGGCCATACAGAGGGCTCCGTGGCAGAACATTTCGATGCGCACGGGCTGCCCCGAGGGGCCGCAGATGTGCTCCTGCTCGATGTGGCGGTAGATGTCGGCCACCTGCTCCATGCGCAGCTCGCGGGCCAGCACCACGACGTAGGCAAACTGGGCGTAGAAGCGCAGGGCCTCGACGTTCGAGATGTTGAGCTGGGTGCTGAGGTGGACCTCCATAGGGGGGAGCGCGACGGGATCGCGGCCCGCAGGAACCGAGCGGCAGTACTGCATCACGGCCACGTCGCTGGCAATGATGGCGCTGATGCCAGCCTGGCGGGCGGCATCGACGATCTGGCGCATCAGCTGCAGGTCTTCCTGATAGATAATGGTGTTCACGGTGAGATAGCTCTTGATGCCGTGGGCGGCACAGGTGGAGGCTATCTCGTGCAGGTTGTCGATGGTGAATGCCGAGGCCGAATGGGCCCGCATGTTCAGCCGCTCGATGCCGAAGTAGATGCTGTCGGCCCCCGCCTGGATGGCAGCCGCAAGGCTTTCGCGGCTGCCCACGGGGGCCATAATCTCGTAGTCAGTCATTTTTTTTAGGACTAATGGGGCTTATAGGACTAATGGGGCTTATAGGGCTAATGGGACTTATAGGGCTAATGGGGCTTATTCTGCCAAGATGAAGTCCAGCTGGCGCTTCTCTACATTGGCACGGGCCACTTTTATGCGCAGGGCGTCGCCCAGCTGGTACTTCTTGTGATGGCGGCGGCCCACGAGCTGGTAGTTGCGCTCGTCGAACTCGTAGTAGTCGCCGTCGAGGTCGTGCATACCCACGAGGCCCTCGCAGTGGTTCTCGTCAATCTCGCAGTAGATGCCGTAGCTCTGCACGCCGCTGATGTGGGCATCGAACTCCTGCCCCACCTTGTCGGCCATAAACTCCACCATCTTGTACTTGATGCTGTCGCGTTCGGCGTTGGCAGCCGTCTGCTCCATCTCGCTTGAGTGCTCGCACAGCTCCTCGTAGTGGTCCTGGTTGGCCGAGCGGCCACCCTCCTGGTAGCGGGTGAGCAGGCGGTGTACCATGGTGTCGGGGTAGCGGCGAATGGGCGAGGTGAAGTGGGTGTAGTAGTCGAAGGCCAGGCCGTAGTGGCCAATGTTGTGGGTAGAGTATTTTGCCTTCATCATAGAGCGCAGGGCCAGCGTCTCCACCAGCTTCTGCTCGCGCTGTCCCTGTGCCGTCTCCATCATCTTGTTCAGGCTCTTCGAGATGGCACCGCGCGTGCCGCTGGTCTTCACCTTATAGCCGAAGGGTGCCAGTGCGGCACGCAGCGACTCCAGCTTCTGCGGGTCGGGCTGGTCGTGAATGCGGTAGACGAAGGTCTTGGCCTTCTTGTCCTTAGGCACGCGGCCTATAAACTCTGCCACGGTGCGGTTGGCCAGCAGCATAAACTCCTCGATGAGCTGGGTGGCATCGGTGCTCTTCTTGAAGTAGCAGCGGGTGGGGTGGCCGTCCTGGTCGATGTCGAAGTGCAGCTCCTCGCGGTCGAACTTCACGGCACCGCTCTTGAAGCGGCGCTCGCGCAGGGCCTTCGCCATCTTGTCGAGGATGCGCAGCTCCTGGGCATAGTCGCCGTCCTTGCCCTCCAGCATCTCCTGCACCTCCTCGTAGGCATAGCGGCGGTTGCTCTTGATCACGGTGTGGGCCAGGTGCCACGACTTGATGTTGGCGTCTTCGTCCAAAACGAAGACCACACTGTAGCACAGCTTCTCCTCGTCGGGTCGCAGCGAGCAGATGTAGTTGCACAGCCGCTAGGGCAGCATAGGTATGGTGCGGTCTACCAGGTAGACGCTCGTGGCCCGCTGTTCGGCCTCGCGGTCTATGACGCTCCCCTCGGTGACGTAGTGCGAGACGTCGGCAATGTGGACACCCACCTCGTATAACCTTCCCCCTTCTTCCTTTAGCCTTATTGACAGCGCATCGTCGAAGTCCTTGGCATCCTTCGGGTCGATGGTGAAGGTGAGCACGTCGCGGAAGTCCTCGCGCTTGTCGATCTCCTCCTGGCTGATCTCGGCCGAGATCTTGTTGGCCGCATCCTCCACCTTCTTCGGATATTTGTAGGGCAGCTGATACTGCGCCAGGATGGCGTGCATCTCAACCGTGTTGTCGCCCTGCTCGCCCAGCACGTCGATGACCTCGCCAATGAGGTTCTTCGACTCCTTCGACGGCCACTGCGTAATCCTGACCACGGCCTTCTGGCCCGTCTTGCCGCCCTTCAGCTTCTTCTTAGGAATGAGAATGTCCTGGGCAAACGTGTTGCCCTCGGCATTCAGGAAGGCAAAGTCCTTCTCTACCTGCAGGATGCCCACGGCCTGGTCGCGCTTGCGCTCCAGGATGTCGGTCACGATGGCCTCCTTGATGTGGTTCTGCCGCCGGGCCATCAGGGCCACCCGCACGCGGTCGCCGCCCATAGCAAACATAGAGTTGCGTTCGGAGACGAAGATGGGCTTGCCGCCATCGTCGGGCAGGAACGAGTTCTTGCCGTTGGCCTTGCGGATGAAGGTGCCCTCCTGCACCTGCGTCTTCAGGTTCAGGCGGTAGCCCTTCTCGGGCGTCTGGCTCAGGTAGTCGTCCCAAGCCATCTCGTCGAGCACGTCCACGGCCAGCATCTTGGCCGGGTGAGTATCTAAGTGCAGGGCCTTGAACACCTGCTTCAGCGAATAGGTCTCGTTGGGGTGAGCCCCGAAAAGCGCCTGTATGGCATCGGCCACTTCGCGCTTCGAAAGTCGTTTTCCTCCTCTTTTTGCCATAGTCGTAATGTCTTTAATTTCTACAATGTTGTGGCAAAGATACGAAAATATTATGAAAACGGAGCGCTTCATTGAAATATTTTTGTACCTTTGCACGCAAAATTGAACAATTATGAAGATTCTCGTGACAGGAGCCAGTGGTTTCATAGGCTCGTTTATCGTGGAAGAGGCCCTGCGGAGGGGCTTCGAGACATGGGCAGCCATGCGTGCCACGAGCTCAAGGAAATTCCTGACCGACCCCCGAATACATTTTATAGAACTGGACCTTGACGACCAGAAACAGCTGGAGGAGCAACTGCGCGACAAGCAGTTCGACTATGTGGTGCACGCCGCCGGCGTGACCAAGTGCCTCGACAAGCAGGACTTCTACCGCATAAACACCCAGGGCACGAAGCACCTGGTGCGGGCCATCCGTGCTGTCGGGATGCCCATCAAGCGGCTGGTCTATATCAGTTCGCTCAGTGTCTTTGGGGCCATTCGCGAGCAGCAGCCCTACGAGGAGATTCGCGAGAGCGACACCCCGCACCCCAACACCGAGTATGGCCGCAGCAAGCTGGAGGCCGAGCGCTGGCTCACGGAGAGCCTGGAGTGCTACCAGCTGCCCTACGTCATCCTGCGTCCTACGGGTGTCTATGGGCCCCGCGAGCGCGACTACTTCCTGATGGCCAAGTCGATCAAGCAGCACAGCGACTTCGCCGTGGGCTATCGTCAGCAGGACATCACCTTCGTCTACGTGCAAGATGTGGTGCAGGCCGTGTTCCTGGCCTGCGAGCGCGACGTGGTGGGGCGCAAGTTCTTCCTCTCCGACGGGCAGGTCTACCAGTCGTCCACCTTTAGCAACCTTATCCGCCACGAACTGGGCAACCCCTGGTGGATCCGCATCACGGCCCCCATCTGGTTGCTGCGCATCATCACCGCAATAGGCGATAGGGTGGGGCACATCACGGGCAAGATCTCGGCCCTGAACAACGACAAGTACCACATCTTGCGGCAGCGCAACTGGCGGTGCGACATCACCCCCGCCATCGAGGAACTGGGCTACCGTCCGCAGTTCACGCTGGAGCAGGGAGTGCCCCTGACCATCAAGTGGTATAAAGAGAACGGGTGGCTGTGATGAAGATGCTGAAGGAGTTGTTTGCCATTGAGCGCAAGCCTATCAAGGGGCTGTTGCTGCTGGAGTGGGCCATGCTGGCCTACGCCCTGCTCACGCTGGTGCTTATGTTCTTTATGGTGACTAAGTTGAAGGATCCCTCGGCCATCGTGCAGCTGCGCGTTCAGGCCGTGTCGATGGTGCTGGCCTTGTGGGCCGTCTATCGTATGCTGCCCTGCCGCTTCACCCTGTTCTGCCGCGTGCTGGCGCAGTTGCTGCTGCTGGGCAACTGGTATCCCGAGACGTTCGAGTTCAATCGCTTCTTCCCCAATCTCGACCACGTCTTTGCCTCGTGGGAGCAACAGCTCTTCGGCTTCCAGCCCGCCCTGGTGTTCAGCAAGGACTGGCCGCAGCCCTGGGTGAGCGAGCTGCTCACGCTGGGCTACGAGAGCTACTATCCGCTCATGGCCATCGTGCCGCTCTACTACCTGTTCTTCCGCTTTGGCGAGTTCACCAAGGCCTCGTTTGTCGTCCTGGCCTCGTTCTTCCTGTTCTACGTTATCTTCCTCTGTCTGCCTGCCGGTGGGCCGCAGTACTACTATCCGGCTGCGGGGCTCGACAACATAGCGCAGGGCATCTTCCCCGCTGTTGGCCACTTCTTCGAGGGCGACTACGAGGGGCTGCCCATACCCGGCTACAAGGACGGGCTGATGTACCACACGCTGCTCTTGGCCCATGCGGCAGGCGAACGGCCCACGGCCGCCTTCCCCAGCAGCCATGTGGGCGTCACTGTGGTGCTGCTCTGGCTGGCCTGGCGCACGGGCAGTCGCCGGCTGTTCTGGGGGCTGTTGCCCTTCGGCGTGCTTATGTTCTTCGCCACCTTCTACATTCAGGCCCACTATGCCATTGATGCCATAGCAGGCCTGTTTGCCGGTACGCTGATGTATTTTCTGCTCTGTTGGGCCTACGATTCCTTGCGGGCCGCTTCCAGGCACTTAGAACTTTAACTGCTTCCTGACGCTTCCGTCCTTCATCTGCTGAATGCTGATGCCGTGCCAGGCACCGCCCAGGGTGCGCACGCCGTCGATTCGGTAGGTGGCTGCCACTCCTTGGGCGGTTGCTGATGCCACCGTACCGATGCCCGTGCTGATGCTCACTGCCTCGCTCAGCGGCGACTCGCCGGCCCGGTAGAGGCACGACAGCTGGTAGCGGCTGCCGGGCGTGCCCTCGGCGTCGGTCCAGGTGGTGGCGTCGGGGCCCAGGGTGGTCACGAGCTTGCCGTCGCGATACACGTTGTAGGCCAGCAGCTCGCCGTCGCCACGGGTGAAGGTCACGTCGTCGATGAAGATGCCGTAGCCCAGGTCGGTGGGCGTCAGGTGGCGAATGGCGAAGTAGAGTGCGCCAGCCGGTATCTGGGCCTCGAACTGGGTCCAGGTAGTAGTCTCAATGAGGCTCTCGGCCTTGGCCACGAGGAAGTTGTCGACCCGCGTGTCGGTCATAGAGTAGAGCACCTCATAGTGTTCCCACCCGTTCTTGGCCAGCGACTTGGCCCAGAAGCTGATGGTCTGTGCCTCGCCGTTCAGCTGGGGCGAAATGAGCCAGTCGTCGGCCGTGGCCACGCCCATGTCTTCCTTCGGGGCGAAGGCCGCCATATACTGTTCGCCCGAGTGGGCCTCAATCCAGGGAATCTCGCTGCCGGGGGCGGTGCCCTCTTCGGCGTAGGGTGAAATCTGCAGCTGGTTGCGGTTGAAGACGATGTAGGCATAGGCCTCCTCCATCTCGGGGAAGGTGTAGTTGCCCAGTCCCAGCGACCAGGCATCGTCCAGGTCGGCCATGCGCCACTCGCCCACATTCTCCGTGCTCCATGCCGGGTAGCTCTCGAAGTCGTCGGTCACGGTCTCGGCCTTCAGCTCTGGCTTCTGCCAGCTCAGGGCGATGCCCTCGGCGGCATTGGCAGCCGTCAGCTGCTCCACGGTCTTCACGTCGATGGCCACCAGTTGCAGCACCTCGGTCTTCGTGCGGTTGTCGGCTGCCACCTCATCGGCCTCGAGCACCAC
>JAFVEE010000020.1 GCA_017478085.1 Prevotella sp.
CAGGTCGGCAAACAGCTGTCGCGAGTCGCACGACTGGTCGTAGTAGGCGCAGAGCATCTTGGCCGCCATCGACTTGCCGAAGCGGCGGCAGCGCGACACGCAGCTGAAGCTATACTCCGTGAACAGCGTCTGGTTGATGACTGCGATCAGTTCCGACTTGTCCACATACTCGCCGTTGCGAGCCCTTTGGAATCCGGCATTGCCGACATTGATATACATTCCCATACCTTTCACGTTTTGGGTGCAAAATTAATAAAAAAGTGGCACAAACGCAATATTTTGCCAGAATAATGTCATCGGCAAGCCACATTTCCGTTCTGTCTTCGCCAGGCGGGAGGATGGAGTGGATAGGAAAAACAGAACAACCGTTTTCGATTTTCAGGACAAACGAAAATCGCGAAATAGAGCGCGGGATGGTGTCATTTGAGCACATTTGGCATCCGCGATGACCATCAGGAAGCCTCCTTCCGCTGCAACGGAGGCTGGATTACGGGTTCAAATGCACTTCCTAATGTTCTAATTTGCTCTACCTTATGCTGTAATTCAGCCTCCTTTGGGTTGCTATTCAGCCTCCGTTGCAAAGCCGGAAAAGCCACCATTTTTTCAATAAGCTGTATGTTAGAACTTTACGAAACCGTCCAGAATTCGCGAATTTCGCCCCGACCTTCGTCTTCGTCGCAAATTTTCGATTCTCGCCGTCGCTCAGACTGTTCCGTTTTTCCGAAAACGGAGCGGCAAGCTGAGTGGCAAGCTGGGCTGTCCCCAAAGATTTTCTCCTGAAAAATTTGGGCGTTCGGGGAAAAATCAGTACTTTTGCGGAGAATTAATTTGCAATACGCAGAAAAGTGATTAACTAACCCCAAAAGCAAGGAACAGAAATACAGCTACAACATCGGGATGCTGACCGCACGGGTGCGGCTCGCCCACAGGGACATGAAACTACAGTCAAATAACCCAAAGACTGGCGGCAGTCCCCACTCGCACTTTGATGGATAAATGAGCTTTTAGCTCTTGTTCTCCCCACTTGAATATCGGCAAAATATTACAATGAGAACAAGTAGACTGGAAGTTCACGTTTAGGCGTGAACTATAGTTACTTGTATATTGTAATGGCTGTTTGCCGATAGCCAAAGTGGGATGCAAGTTTCGAATGGTTGCACGCCTTTCTTGTATCCAAAAACAATCAAAATGAACAAAACATTACACTTATTAGTTAGTCGAAGCCCCTTGCTATCGTTTGCAAGTCGTGGGTGCGTCCGTGCCGTTCTCGTGTTCGTCCTTTTCTTATTGTTCCCCTCTCTCGCTTTTTGTTTCGAATATGATGGGTTGAGGTATGAAATAAGATCTGGGGCTGATGCAGAATGTAATGTGATAGGCTTTGTGGGTACGTGCCCATCGCATATTACTGTTCCCAGCATCGCAATATATGAGCATGAGGTTTGGAATGAGAAAGAAAAAAAGTATGAGACGGTTAAAGACAAATATAATGTGGTGGGCATCGGTAATTTCAGAAATCAAACAGCGTTGGTGTCGGTTACTGCAAATTCCGTGACATCCATTATTTATTATGCAGGATATGGTGCATTTCAGGGGTGCACCAGTTTGAAAACAGCCAGTTTCAACTCGGCGAAAACAATTGGTAGCAGTGCCTTTTCTGGCTGCACCAGTCTCACTTCCATCAATGTGGGGGCTGTAAAAGAAATAGGAACGAGAGCCTTCTATGGTTGCGAAAATCTCACGTCTTTCACTGCAAATTCTTTGACTGAGATTCCTGGAGATGCTCTTGGTGTTTTTCAAGGTTGCACAAACTTGAAAACCGTCAGTATTAGTTCGGCAAAAGAAATTGGTCAGAATGCCTTTTCTGGCTGTACCAGTCTTGCTTCAGTCAATGTTGGGTCGGCAGAATCGATTGGCTACAGTGCCTTTGAGGGTTGCACCAGTTTAACTTCCATCAATGTGGGGGCTGCAAAAACAATTGGTGGCAGAGCCTTTTATGGCTGTACCAGTCTAACTACAGCTATTATTGGCTCTACAGAAACGATTGGTGTCAGTGCCTTTTCTGGCTGCACCAGTCTCACTTCCATCAATGTGGGGTCGGTGAAAACAATTGGTAACAATGCCTTTTATGGCTGTACCAGCCTAACTACAGCTAATGTAAGTTCGGCAGAATCGATAGGTAATGATGCCTTTTACGGCTGTAGCGGTCTGACCACGATTAACGCAGGGGCTGTAAAAGAAATAGGAACGAGAGCCTTCTATGGTTGCAAAAGTCTCACGGCCTTCACTGCTAATGCTTTATCTGCAATACCTGATGCCGATTGGACGGGGGATGGTGTTTTTGAGGGCTGTACCAGTTTGAAAACCGTCAGTATCAGCTCTGTGAAAGAGATAGGGAAATATGCATTTTCTGGCTGCACCAGTTTGGTATCTATTGATTTAAGTCCTGTGGAAAAGATAGGGGGGAGTGCATTTTATGGCTGCACCAATTTACTTAATGTAACTCTTGGCAATTCTTTGAAGTCAATAGGAAGCCATGCATTTTGGAAATGTAGTGAGATGACTACTATTGTGATACCAAACTCGGTGCTAACTATCGAGGATTATGCTTTTGCTTATTGTTATCACCTAAACTCTCTTGTTATTGGCAACTCAGTCCAGTCGATTGAGAATAATGCCTTTAGGTCCTGTCGGGCATTGACCCATATTGTTTTGCCACCTTCCCTCAAAAAACTGGGAAATAGCGTTTTTTATAACACCCCCATTACTTCTATTGCCATACCCAGTTCTGTTACAGAAATACCCGACGAAGCATTTAGGAGTTGCTCACTTTTGAAATCCGTTGACCTGGGTAGCTCCATAACCACCATCGGCGAATATGCTTTCAACGGGTGCTACAATTTGAGGTCTATCACCATTCCCGCATCAGTAACCAAGATTAAGGACTGGGTGTTTGGCAGTTCACTGAAAGAGATCTACTGCGAGGCGACCACACCGCCTACGGTCTACGACAACATAGGCTATAACGGCACGTTCAGCAGCTATGATGCCACGCTGATGGTGCCTCCTGAGGCTGAGAATGCCTATCGGCGGCACGCCGTATGGGGGAAGTTCTTGCAGGCGAAAGAACTGCAGGTAGAGGCGAAACGCGGATTTATGGGTGAGATAGTTACAGGCAACCGCTTTGAGGCGACAGGCATTGCTGCTGACGGATTGTCGCAAGTGGTGGTCTATGCTGACGGCCCCGAAGACCTGAGCGGTGCCAGCGTGGAGTTCGATATTGATGGTACTATTTGCAATGATGCCTTGCTCACAGGAACCGTCGGTGCCGTTGAGTTGCAGGACAATGGCCAGTGGGGCTTCGTACTGACGGCCCCCAGCGACTTCCCCGAAACGGTGAGCGGCAACAGCTACACGCTGGGCATCAGCCTGAAGAGCAGAACGGGCGAAGGCGGCAAGGTGCAGCTCAACGTCTATCGCCCGGGCGTGCTGCTGGTGCATGGACTGAACTCCGACACAGGCTGCTTTGCTGAACTGGAGAGCTTCCTCACCTCGCAGGCGGGCTACGAAGGATGGCAGGTGCTGAACGTGAACTACAAGAGCACCCATAATGCAGCATTCGAGGACAACACGTTCACTCATCGTGTGATAGGCCGCAGCGCCGAAGCACTCTACAACCAGATGAAGGCGCAGGGCATCGTAAGCTCGCGCTACGACCTAATAGGGCATAGCATGGGTGGCATTCTCTCGCGTATGTATGCACAGGAGGTAAACAAGGACGGGGTGAACCGCATCATCACGCTCGACACGCCCCATTCGGGCTCGCAACTGGCCTACCTGATGAAAAACGGTCTCATACCCGCCGTGCAGTTGACGCAGTACATTCCCAACCCAGTGCTGGCTGCTGCAGCCACAGCATTTAAGGAAGTGCTCACGGGTCACGGCCAGCTGGCCGCGTTCGAGAACCTGGCACCCACGAGCGATGCCATCAAGCGGCTGAATGGGCCTGCCTTGCAGAATGCTGTGGGCGTGCCCGTGCATGCCATCTGTTCATATATGACACCAGCCCCAACGACCGAGGAAGAACAAAACGATTCACTCCACATCTACGAGCCATCGGAAGACGGGATGGTGCTTGCCTTGACAGGCAGCGTGGTGTTCAACGCCGACGACGAGGTGCAGCAGCACGTAGACAAGGCGTTCCTCGACAGGCTTTATGAAGACGAGTATCACGACGGCGTGGTATCGTTCACCAGCCAGCGGGGTGGATTGCCCAACAACTGCGTGACCTACGAATCGGATGTTTATAAAGGAATGTTTGGTATAAACTCATGGGCCCATCACTGCCAGACCAACAAGTGGTCGGAGACCTATCTGAACATCCAGTATCTGCTTCGTCAGCCCCGCTCGTCGACAGTTTTTTCTACCAGTGGTTTCCGGCCCGCAGACTTGTCACACGGCAAAGCCCGCAGCGTGCAGACGCAGAAGAAGTCCTTCAAGGAGGCAGCCGAAGGGCAGTTCATTAAGCTAAGTGCCGCGAAGGAAGACACAATGCGCGTGCTGCGCATCGGCGTGAGCACCAGCAGCGACGTGGTGGCCAACCTGGTGTTTGCCAGCGTGGGCGACGAGGCCATCGTCTCAGCCTGTAACCAGACGAGCTATCGCTTCCGCATACCCGACACCTACGAGGGCGAGCTGGTGGTCTATGCCATAGGCCGTACTGCCGACAATGCTTTGGTGGCCGACACCTTGGTAGTGAACTATGAGCGCACGGCCCATCTGGCCCACCTGTTGTTTACTGACCGTCCGAGCGTGACGATGACCGAAGGACAGCAACGTGAGTTCAGCGTATGGGGCGGCTGGAGCAACGGTGAGGAAAGCTATCTGCAGCCAGCCTACACAACCAGTGTGGAGGGAATTTTGGAGGTTAATGGGCAAATTGTTACGGCCAAGACCGCAGGTGAGTGTCTGCTGATAGCCACCCAGGAGGGAGTGGCCGACACGCTGCGGGTGAAGGTGCTGCCGCAGGAAGTGACGGGCATACGCGAGGTAGGCATAGGTCAACCTGGCGTGAGCTATGCCCACTCGGTGCTGACAGTGACGATGAGCGAGACTTATTCGGGGCCACTGGCACTGAACGTCTATGACCTAACGGGGCATCTGTGCCAGAGTCTGCAGCTTCGCATGTCGGTACAGGCGGGCGAGCCCGTACAGTTCGACCTTTCTGCTTTGCCATCAGGCTTCTACGTAGCCCGTGTAGGGTCATCGCGCACTTCGGCGGTTTGCAAGTTCCACAAGCAATGAAGGATGCCGCATCTTGCGTTCCGTCATTGCGATGGTCAATGGCTATGCCATAACATTTGAGGGCTTGTCGCTGATGACAAGCCCTCATTTTTAGGTGTGCTCACTATCCTCTTCATTATGCCTGAGCAGTATCTCCAGCATCTCGGCAGGGGTTACAACTATTGGGGTGTGAGGGAAGTGCTTGGTGTTGCCTGTCACGAGATAGGCGTCGTCTTTCGACAGAGCCACTTCGTAGAACACAATGTCTTTAGGGTCGGGGAAGTGCTCTGTGCTATGGATGCGCTGGCTTTCCTCTCCTCTCTTTTTAAATGCGCTCAGATAGTTGTCCACCGTTTTATTGGAAAACCCGAATTTCGGCCGATGAAGAACATCTGCATATTCGTTTAATATCTCTTCGTCGTATAAGGGAATGATTCGTCCAGATATCATAGCCTCAACAACCAGAAAAGTGGGCGATTGCTGGTTATGGGTTAGCAAAGCCGATACAAGAACGTTTGTGTCAATTACTGCGTAGATCATATTGCTATTTTTTCTTTTGCAGCCCTTTCCAGACGAGCTTGGCGTATTTCCTCGTTGATTTCCTCAAGCGACATTCCTTGAACTCCATTCTTACGGGCTTGCTCTCTTAAAGCATAAAAGGCATCTTTGAAGCTTTGGCTATCAGTTTCCTCATTGGCTTTGATTTCAAAAGGAATCTTTCTGTAGACCACTACTGCATTGGCGAAGATGTTCATTGCCGTGTTGGCGCTCATGCCAAACTGCTGGCAGAGTGCGTCGAAGTTCTGTTTCAGTTGTGCGTCCATCCGCACCGTCATTGATACTTGTGCCATACTCTTTCTTTTTTCGTTATCTGCTGCAAAGATAGCCATTTTATTTCAAACAACCATCATTTTGCCATAAATTTTCATCATCGAGAAGCGCAAGCTCAACATTTTATCACTTTCATGTGCTACCACACTCTGCAAAGCAATAGCTTATTCTGTATTCGTCAGTCAGAAAAGAGGTCGTCCAAAACTACCGAGGCATGGATGGAGTCTGCATACATTCCCCTTGACAGGCCAAAGGTTGTGATGAGCGTGGGGACGATGCCATAATGTGTCTGTATGGCAGCTCTGAAACTTTCGACCCTTCGTCCAATGTTCAGATACTCGTCCTTCGAAAGGCTGTATTCTGTTTCGCTGTACTTAATCTCACACAGATTGATCATCTTGTCGGCACGCTCTATCAACAAGTCGATTTGAGCAGGATGCTCCGAGTCTTTGCTACGCCATGAATAAGCTTCCGTCACCACACTACCAATACCCAAGGCTTTCTTTATCTGCGATACATGGGCCATACAGACACGCTCATACGCCAGTCCGAGCCATGTGTTCACAGTGGGCGTGCCTTGCAGACGTGACCAATAGCTTGTGTTCATGGAAGCCTTGCCGATGAACGAATGGTAGAACAATGTATAAAAGTCGACCAACTTGTAAACGGACGAATTGGTCTTCACCCTTTTCTCTCTTACCTTATACCGGCGCAGAAAATCACAATATACTAGGTCTGTCAGCAGATCGCCCAAATGCCCGTTGTTATTTCCGCCCAACTGTTCACGTATCTCTTCGCGAGTCATCCCCGATGGCTTTGCCGCCAGCAGTTTGATGACAGCAAGATAAGGTTCTGGATTCCTGAACAGAGAGGCAAACAGCCGCTTGTATTCCTTCTGTAGTTCTCCATTCTCAGAGAAGAACAGGCGGTCAATTCCCTGTGCCGGACTTTCATCAGGATTGAACAGGCTGAGATAGTAAGGTATACCACCCACCGCCATGTAGGTATGCAGCACACTTAGGCGTGACCATGGGAAGCCAAAGGCTTGAAAATACTCTTCTGTCTCACTAAGTGTAAAAGGCTTCAATGCCATTTCGTGAGTCACGCGGTCGTGCAGTCCACCGTGATTGTCAATGATATTTCGCACCATCCATGAGGTTGCAGAACCACAGACTATCAGTTTTATTTCTGCCTGCCATGCTGCCCAGCTGTTCCAGAAATGCCCCAGTGCATGAACGAAGCCTGATTTCGGAGTGTCAAGACAGGACATCTCGTCTATAAACACCACGCATGGTTTCCCTTGTTCTATCTTTTGTTCTAACAAGCCACGCAAGGCAAAGAACGCATCCAACCATGTGGCAGGTTTCCTGCCTTTGTAGCCATACTGTTTCAGCGCATGACCAAAGGCTGTCATTTGTTCTGTTTTCTTTCCTTCGATAATGCCAGTCATGTCAAAGGCAAATTGGTTTTGAAAATACTGACGTATGAGGAACGTCTTGCCCACACGTCTGCGTCCATAAATGGCTATGAACTCTGAGTGGTTGGAAGATATGTACTTCTCCAGCAGAGCGATTTCTTCTTTGCGGCCAATGATTGAGTTTTGCATATATTCCTGTTTTTTGCTGCAAATTTACAATTTTTTCTCAAAAAGTCGCCGATAGCGGGCGAAAATATATACAAAAAATCAACTTTCGCCCAGTATTGAGGTGTTTTTTGAGAATTCTGTCATCTTTCCAACAATTCTCGTAGTTCATCAAAAGCCTCATACTTTCGCCCCAAAAGCTGATTCTTAACAGCGGATTTGGGGGCAAAGTATGTTTTTTTGAGTGAAGTGGCATTTATTCCAGAAATTATGGCTACCTTTGCACAACGGAACTGAAAAACGAAAGATTATGGCAAAGAGAGAATGGAAGACCATCAGGGAGTTTAAGGAAATCCTGTTTGAGGAGTATCACGGCATTGCGAAGATTACCATCAACAGGGCCAGATATAGGAATGCCTTCACGCCGAGGACCACGCTGGAGCTGAGCCAGGCTTTCGCGCTCTGTCGCGAGATGCCCGGCATCCGGGTGGTGCTGCTCACGGGAGCCATGAGCGAAGTGCCCGAAGGGAAGTCGCTCGCCGACGTGAAGCACGCCTTCTGCTCGGGCGGCGATATGCACGTGAAGGGGCGTGGCGGCTACATCGACGATGAGGGCGTGCCCCGACTGAGCGTGCTCGACGTGCAGATGCAGATACGCCGCCTGCCCAAGCCCGTCATCGCGATGGTCAATGGCTATGCCATAGGCGGTGGCCACGTGCTGCATTTGGTGTGCGACCTGACCATCGCCTCAGAGAATGCCATCTTCGGCCAGACGGGGCCCAAGGTGGGGTCGTTCGATGCCGGCTTCGGCAGCAGCTATCTGGCCCGCATCGTCGGTCAGAAGAAGGCACGCGAGATCTGGTTCCTCTGCCGTCAGTACACCGCCCGGGAGGCCGAGGAGATGGGCATGGTGAACAAGGTGGTGCCCATCGATGAGCTGGAGGACGAGTGCGTGAGCTGGGCCGAGACGATGATGGAGCGCTCGCCGCTGGCCCTGCGCATGATCAAGGCGGGTCTGAACGCCGAGCTCGACGGTCAGGCAGGCATACAGCAGCTGGCGGGCGACGCCACGATGCTCTACTACTTCCTCGACGAGGCGCAGGAGGGCGGCAAGGCCTTCCTCGAGAAGCGCAAGCCCAACTTCGACCAGTACCCCAAGCTGCCCTGATATGGAACGAAACAAAGAGCTGCGCCTGGCGTGGGACTTCGTGGAGAACACCGGCCGCAGCATTTTCCTGACGGGAAAGGCCGGAACGGGCAAGACCACCTTTCTGAAGACCATTGTGGAGCGGTCGCGCAAGCGCCCCATCGTGGTGGCTCCCACGGGCGTGGCTGCCATCAATGCGGGCGGCGTCACCATCCACTCTTTCTTCCAGCTGCCCTTCACCCCCTTTGTGCCAGGGGCCAAGGTCGATAACCGCTCCAGCTCTGCTGGCTTGCTACCAGCGGGACGCAAGAAGTTTGAGTTCGGGCGCGACAAGCGCAAGATCATTGCTTCGATAGACCTGCTCATCATCGACGAAATCTCGATGGTTCGGGCCGATCTGCTCGATGCCATCGACTCGGTGCTGCGCCGTTTCCGCGACCACTTCCTGCCCTTTGGCGGTGTGCAGCTGCTGATGATTGGCGACCTGGCCCAGCTGACACCCGTGGTCACTCCCGAAGACGAGCGACTGCTGAAGCCCTACTACGATACCCCCTATTTCTTCGGCTCGAAAGCCCTGCAGCAGGTAGACTATGTGACGATACAGCTGGAGCACGTCTACCGACAGCAGGACATGTCGTTTATCGAGATTCTGAACCAGGTGCGTACGGGTCACCCCTCGGCCGAGGCCTTGGCCCAGCTGAACAGCAGGGTGGTGGCGAACTTCCGGCAGGAGGGCTACATACGGCTGACCACACACAACAATCTGGCCAACTTCTACAACGAGAGCGAGCTGCAGAAGCTGCCGGGACGCCCGTTCCAGTTCGAGGCCGAGGTGCAGGGCACGTTTCCCGACTATTCCTACCCCACGGCCCAGACGCTTGTGCTGAAGCTGGGGGCACAGGTGATGTTTGTGAAGAACGACCCCTCGGGCAGTCACCTTTATTATAATGGACGCATAGGCCGCGTGACCTACGTCGATGCACACAAGGTCCTCGTGCTTTGCGAGGGCGATACGGATGCCATAGAGGTGGAGCCGCTGGAGTGGGAGAACACCCGCTACACGCTGAACGAGCAGACGCGCGAGATCGTGGCCGACGTGCAGGGCACGTTTCGTCAGTACCCCTTGCGACTGGCCTGGGCCATCACCATCCACAAGAGCCAGGGCCTTACGTTCGACCGTGCCATCATCGATGCCAACCAGTCGTTTGCCCCCGGTCAGGTCTACGTGGCGCTGAGCCGCTGCTGCACGCTCGAAGGGCTGGTGCTGGCCACCCCGATTGAGGCACGGGCCATCATCAACGACCAGCAGGTGGATGGCTACATTGCCCGGCAGGAGCACGAGGCGCGGCAGAGCATTGAGCGATTGCCCGTGCTCAAACAGGAGTACGAGCGCTACCTGCTGTTGCAGCTCTTCGACTTCCGCGCCATCGTCTACCAGCAGGAGACCATGGTGCGCATCTTTGCCGAGTATTTCTACCACAGCCACGCCTCGCTGAAGCAACTGCACGACAAGGCTTATGCCGACCTGAAGGAGCGGGTGGTGACCGTGGCCGGGAAATGGAGGACCGTGATTGTGCAGATGCCCATCGGGCAGCTGCGCGACGATGGGTTCTTAGAGCGCGTGAAGCGTAGTGCGGGCTACTTTGCCGATGTGCTGAACGATGTTCTGGCCCGTCCGCTCCAGCTCTCGGCCGACGTGCAGACCAACAACAAGCAGGCCAGCCAGCGACTGGGCAACGCACTGCCCGATCTGCGGCAGACGTGGCAGTCGCGCTGCTTCCTGCTCAGGAAAATGGCCGAGAAGGGCTTCACGGTGAGCACGTATCTGAAGGAGAAGCAGCTGTCGACGCTCGACGCAATGGAGGGCAACACGCAGCGGCAGAAGCGCGAGCGCAAGCAGAAGGAGAAGAAGGACCCCAAGCCAAAGACCTGGGAGGTGACGTTCCAACTCTACCAGGAAGGCAAGTCGCCCGAACGGATAGCCCAGGAGCGCAGCCTCACCGTCGACACCATCCTGGGCCATCTGGCCCGCTACGTGGGAACCGGGCAGGTGCCCTTCCACGCGCTTGTGTCGCCCGCCCACCAGCAGGCCATCGAGCGTATCGTGAAGATGGTGGGCGCTGCCGAAAACATCACCGCCATCAAGAGTCTCTGTCCGCCCGAGGTCACCTACACCGAGATACGACTGGTGGTGGAGAGAATGAACAATAAGGAAACTACGACAGAGTTATGATCAAAGTACTTGCCATAGACGACGAGCCACTGGCACTGAAGCAGCTGGCGGCCTACATCAGGAAGATGCCGTACTTCAGCCTGGTGGCCGAATGCCAGAGCGCGCTGGAGGCACGCCAGGTGATGGACAGCGAGACGGTCGACGCCATCTTCTGCGACATCAACATGCCCGACCTGAACGGGATGGAGTTCGTGCGCCAGCTGGCCGTGCGACCGCTCATCGTGTTTACCACTGCCTATTCGGAGTATGCCGTCGAGGGCTATAAGGTAGACGCCGTGGACTATCTGCTGAAGCCCTTCGGCCTGAACGAGTTTCAGCGGGCAGCCGAGAAGATCAGGAGCCGACTGGCAGCGGCACCCTCGGCAGGCGTGGGGGGCGGGGAGCCATCCTCTATCTTCGTAAAGACCGACTACCGCATGGTGCGGGTGACCATCAGCGACATTCGCTATGTGGAGGGCATGAGCGAGTACCTGAAGCTGCACTTAGAGAGCCAGCCCAAGCCGCTCATCACGCTGCTCTCAATGAAGAAGATGGAGGAGTTTCTGCCGCAGAACTTCATGCGCATTCACCGCTCGTACATCGTGAACCTGGACAAGGTGACGGAGGTGAACAAGAACCGCGTAATACTCGATGCCGACACCTACCTGCCCATAGGCGACAACTACAAGGAGCACGTGCAGCAATATCTTGACAACCACTACTTAGGAAAATAAGGAGAACACTATGAAGACACTCATCAAGAACATTGGCCTGCTGTTGGCCGACCGCCACGGCAAGCCCTTCCTGCGAGGCAAGGAGATGGCCAGCCTCGATGTGCTCAGCAATGCCTGGCTGCTCGTGGAAGACGGGAGAATAGCCGACTTTGGAACGGAGCGTGGAGAATCGCTCACCGCTCAGTCTGAAGTAATAGACGCACGTGGCGGCGTGGTGCTGCCCTCGTTCTGCGACAGCCATACGCACCTGGTTTATGCCGAGAGCCGCGAAGATGAGTTCGTAGACAAGATACAGGGTCTGAGCTATGCCGAAATTGCCCGCAGGGGCGGCGGCATACTGAACTCGGCCGACCGGCTGCACGAGCTGAGCGAGGACGAACTGTACCGCAGGGCTATGGAGCGCATCGCCGAGATTATCCGTAAGGGCACGGGAGCCGTGGAGATAAAGAGCGGCTACGGCCTGAACACGGAGGACGAGCTGAAGATGCTGCGCGTCATCAGGCGCATCAAGGAGTCGGCCCCGCTCAAGGTGATGGCCACCTTCCTCGGTGCCCATGCCGTGGGGCGCGGCTACACGCAGGAGGAGTACGTGCGGCTGGTCGTCGACGAGATGATACCCGAGGTGGGCCGCCAGCAGCTGGCCGACTTCATCGACGTGTTCTGCGACGAGGGCTTCTTCACCCCCGACGAGACCGCCCGCATACTGGAGGCCGGTGCCAAATGGGGCATGCGCCCGAAGCTTCACGGCCAGGAGCTGGCCGACTCGGGTGGCGTTGAGGTGGCCGTGGCCCACCGCGCCCTGAGCGTAGACCATCTGGAGAGCATGACGGAGAATGACATCCGTCTGCTTCAAATGAGTTATGAGAAATTTGAGGAGGGAAATGACTTACCCACCATCCCCACGGCGCTGCCCGGCACGTCGTTCTTCCTGAACATGCCGTTTGCCCCGGGACGGAAAATCATTGAGGCTGGCCTGCCACTGGCCATTGCCAGCGACTACAACCCCGGCTCAACGCCGTCGGGCGATATGAAGTTCGCCGTGTCGCTGGCATGCATCAAGATGCGGCTGCTGCCCGAGGAGGCCCTGAACGCCGCCACACTCAACTCGGCAGCCGCCATGGGCCTGAGCCACGACTACGGCTCCATAGCCCGGGGCAAGGTAGCCAATTTCCTGATCACCCGCCCTATGAAGAGCCTCAACTTCCTGCCATACGCCTACACCACGCCCGTCATAGAGCGGGTGTTCCTGAACGGTGTGGAGCAGAAGTAGGAAAGAGCACCCATCCGTGGCATTGATTAGATGCGGATGGGTGCAATAGGTTAAAGGTCTGCATATTCCGAGCAGTCGAAGCAGGGGCAGGCTTTCTTCACGCCGGGCAGGTCGCGGTGACCAACGATTGCGGCCTGCGGATGTTCGGCCTTCAGTTTCTTCAGCAGTCTGAGCAGCGCCTCCTTCTGCGCTTTCGTTCGTGTGTCGGCCACCCGCCCGTCTGCGTCGTAGCCGCCTTCATAGCACACGCCAAGCGAGTGGCTGTTGTAGCCCTTGGCGTGCGCACCGACCAGCTGCTCGTGCCGCGTCTGGTACGTCGTGCCGTCGCGGGTGATGTAATAGTGGTAGCCCGTGAACCCGAACCTATCGGCGTGGCAGCGGATGAGGGCCCTTACCGTGAACGGCCTGTTGCAACGCGTGGCCGAGCAGTGAATGACAA